>MGST01000307.1:22921-29245 GCA_001798605.1 Deltaproteobacteria bacterium RIFOXYA12_FULL_58_15
AGGTTGTCTACACCCTGAGATTCTACCAACGGGTGCAACTTGCGGAGGGCGCGCTCCAGCCACTCGAGTTTCCTGGCTTGGTGCAGCATCAGCTCGGCGACAAGCGAGTCTTCGATGCAACAGTTAACGGCTCCAATTACAACGTTACCGAATTTCGTTGGGCACTGTTTCCCCAACGGCCTGGCACGGTATCCATTCCAGCGGCCGTCGTCGATTGCGAGGTCGTCGTTCGCAGACAGCAACGAAGAAGAAGTTTTTTCGACACGGATTTCTTCGGACGCGGCCAAACGCAAAAACACCAAGTACGCAGCAACGCTGTCGAGCTGAAAGCAAGAGCTCTGCCGCCCGCGCCTAGTGATTTCGCAGGGCTCGTTGGTTCCTTCGATGTTTCCGCCAAAGCCAGCGAGAAACAGTTGCATGTTGGTGAGTCCACGACCCTGACTGTCAGCATCAGCGGCCGAGGCAATGCCGATGCTATCTCTGAGCCGACTATCCCAGGACTCGACCAATTCAAGACCTATGACGACAAACCCACCTCCAGCGTTCAAGCCGACCAGAACGGTCTTGCGGGCAACAAGACCTATGTGAAAGGTTTGGTCCCTTTGGCGGAGGGCACCCACAGAATTGGCCCAGTGGAGATTGTCTATTTTGACCCCACTGGCGAGCGTTTCAAACGCACACGCAGTAACGCCATTGAGCTCGTCGCACTACCAGCAACAGGCAAGGAGGACCTCCGACTCACCGAGTCCATGACTTCCAACTCCGGCAAGGTGACGGTTCGGGTGCTTGCCGACGACATCTTGCCGATCCATCGCAAGCTCGACGCCTTGAACAACCAAGGCGTCTCTGCCAAGTCCACATGGTTCTTTGGCGGGTTGTTGCTCTCACCAGTGTTGCTCTTCTTCGGCACCACCGCGTTTTGGCGACGGCGTGAACGCTATGCCAACGACGCAACCTGGCGGCGCGGGCGCAACGCTCTCAAGAATGCAATGACCACCCTCGGCAACGCTGTCTCCGCCGCTGATGTCTCGCGCGCTCTGCGCACGTACGTTGGCGACAAGCTCGACATCGAAGGTGGCGCGCTGACCGAAGAAGAAGCCCGCAACCTGCTCCTCGAGGCCAGCGTCCCAGACTCACTCGTCGACGAGGCGTGCCATACCTTACGGCAATGTGACGCAGCCATTTACGGGGCGGCAAAGGACAGCGCGCCGGTTGAGGGTTTAGCAACCACCACCAGGGCATTGCTCAAACAATTGGACAAAGCCATCACAACCGGAGGCAAAAGATGACCTCCTGTTTCTGCATTGCCCTGTTGTTGTTAGCCGAACCTACGCTTCTCGAGGCCCGTGGGAACCCAAATGCCGAGTCAACCACACCACAAGACGACCAAGACGACGTGGATCGCGGCACGGGCCTGCTCAAGGGTAGTCAAGCCTATGATGCAGGCAAGTACGATGAGGCCATCATGCATTATCAGGACCTCATCCGCGCCGGCCTCGACAATGGGTTCATTCACTTCAACCTCGGCAACGCGTACTTGCGGGCTGGACGCCTCGGACATGCCATCGCCTCCTATCGCCGAGCCCAGAGTCTCCTTCCCCGCAATTCCGATGTCCGCGCCAATCTGCAATTCGCCCGCGAGGCGGCCAAGGATGCGAATCCGCCCAAGCAAACCTCGGCGGTGCTGCGCACCCTCTTCTTCTGGCATTTCTCGTTGAGCCTCTATGAGTTGCTATGGTTGTTGACCGGCGCAAATCTTATTTTCTGGGTGCTGCTGCTCGCCAAGCGGATGCGACGCAACTCTGAGCTCCTGCGTTGGGCCGTTGCACTCTTTTTCATTGTCCTCGTCGCGGTCGGTGGCTCCGTCGGCATTCGTATCGTCTTCCCCCAGCGAATTGCGGTGATAAACGCCTACGAAGTGGACGTACGTTCGGGCATATCCAAAGACACCGTTGTGCGATTCAAGCTTCACGAAGGTGCCGAGGCCCGGGTCGTGGACGAACAAGACGGATGGGTGCGCATCGACCTCGCCGATGGCAAACAGGGTTGGGTCGAGGGCCAGGCCGTCCTTGTGCTCGACCTATAGAGTTAGGTCGACCATGACGACCTACGCTGTTGGCGATATCCACGGTTGCCTCGATGCATTGCATCGCCTCCTCGCTAAGATCGATTTCAAGAGGTCGCGCGACAAGTTGTGGCTCGTCGGTGACCTCGTCAACCGCGGCACCGACTCCCTCGACACATTGCGCTTCCTCATCGACCACGATGATTGCATCACTGCTGTTCTCGGCAACCACGACCTCCACGTTTGGGGACGGGCCCTGGGCGTCCGTCCGAAGAAACGTCGCGACACGGTCGACGCTCTACTCGATGCCAAGGACGTCAATGAGCTCCTGACTTGGCTAACCCATCGCCCTCTCTTCGTCGAGAGTGAGTCGCACGCCATGGTTCACGCAGGACTCTGGCCGACGTGGTCATTCGATGATGCCAGAGGCCTTGCGACCATCGCCCAGAAGGCCCTGGTGAGCTCTGACGGTCCAGCCATACTCAGCGACTACGGCAACCCGACATTTGACCGGTGGCACAACGAGATCACTGGCACCGCTCGAGTTCAGACGATTCTCAACATCATGACCGGCATGCGCGCCATCGGCGTGGACGGCCGCATGTTGATTGACGCCAAAGGGTCCCGAAACGCCCTGCCTGCCGATGCCCGACCGTGGTTCGATGTGCCGTCATGCCGCACTCAAGACACCGTCATCATCGCCGGGCACTGGGCGGCCCTAGGTATCTACGTCGATGAACGAGTCATGATCATTGACAGCGGGTGCGTCTGGGGCCATGAGCTCACCGCCATCCGCCTCGAAGACCGCAAGCGATTCTCAGTCTCCTTCACGTGACCCGATCTTGCCATACCTTTCTATTCCAGTGGGCCGCTCCCAATCCTAACGACGCAACACTCCCGGTCCGAACGCGGTCATCTCCCCAGCGGCCATGCCGAGCCTCCACGACGAGAAGAAACCCGTGGGGTACTGTTCCTGGGTCCATTCGCTGCCGTCGCCGGCACGTGTGACCAATCGATCCCCTGTCGCGACGAAAGAAACGTCTGCGTCACCGGCACCGACGAGCTGGCCCCCAGAGCTCACCGCAAGACCTGCGGGAATTGGCACAGCGGCCCAGGCATCGGCCGAGATGTCGTAACGCCATACGCCGAACTCTGCGGCGAGCCAGACGTCGGCCCCTGGCACGGTCCAGATAGAGTAAATGTCCCCAGCGGGGATGCGCGTGTCGACGGTCCAGAAGGTGCCGTCCCACTTGATCAATGTCTCATAACCACCGCGAGCGAACGCGAGGTTTGCAGAAGAGACGGTGAGCAGTGACACGGAGGTGGTCGTTCCGGAGAAGGGATGCAATACGCTCGACCATTGTTCGCCGTCGTAATGCAGGATGGTCCCGATGCCCCCGGCCCACATGTCATCGGCGGCCAAGCCAACGACCTCGCTGTAATAACCCATGGGTACCGATGTCCAAGAGGAGCTCCAGGCCTCGCCGTTGAAGTAGTAGGCTCTGCTGTAACTGTTGTAGTACGACTCCATGAGCCATCCGGTCACGCCATCACCGCTACCAAAGGCAAGTCGGTTGTTGGCATTCGATGGTGAGCGCGTTGCTGTCCACTGGGCGCCGTTCCAGAAGCCGAACACCCGTCCTTGGGTGCCGACGGTTGTCATGTTGAGGGCCACTCGGGTTGACGAGAAGGGAGCCCAGCCCTCAAGCATAGTGGACACGCAGCCATCCGAAGGCGTGTCATAGGCGTTGACTCGTGTCCAACCGGAATCGTCATCACGTGCGTAGAAGGTTCCGCCAAGGCCAACCACGGCACTGTGGCCATTGTCGGTGTGGGCGTCTGCGATGGCGTAGTAGGGCTGCCCTTCTGCGACCTTCTCCGCGGCCCATTGAGTCCCATTGAAATGCCAAGCAAGGGTTGTGCTGTGCATGATCCAAATGTCTGCGGGCGTCCGAGGCGCTATGACCGAGCTGATGGAATCGGTGAATCCTGAGGCACCAGAGAGGGAAATCGAGTTCCTGGTGTCCCCTACAAATTTGTATACACCAAGGCCCCAGCCATAGGAGCCATCGATATCGTAGGTGAGCCACATCTCGCTCGGCTGACCGGCCACAACGTGCCGCACGGATTGATAACCGTCGTACACCAAGTCCAAACCAGTGCCGTTCCACTCGTAAATATCCGCGGAGTAGACAAAACGGGGCTTGCCACCGAACCCAAAGATGTCGTCCCACCATAGTGTGGTTGCAATCGGCGTCGTCCACGACTCGCCATTGAAGTAACGAATCAAGTCGTCGCCAATAACCCACACGTGCCCCTCCCCATCACCCCATAGCGCTTCGATGGGGTCCGACGAATCGTGGGGCGGTGTGTTGTCAAGCCACGTAGACCCATCGTAGTGGAGAACTTGATGGGAACGGGCGACCCAGACATCGTTGGCACCGCCGGCCCACACACTCTGGAACCCGGCGGAGCCCCGAAGCATGTACCATCCCCGCAAACTCGTTCCGTCCCAGCGCAGAACCGTGCCATGGTCGCCCACCGCCCAAATATTTTCAGTCGGGTCGACATAGACGGATCGGAGCCGTTGGTTCACTGTGCCTGGCATTTGCCAACACCAACCGTTGGTGGTGCAAATTCCCTCCGGCAGGGGTGTCGCCCCGACACACGTATTCGCATCCACCCCTGATTGCTCGCATGCTCCATCGGCACACTCGCCACAACTGATGGTGCGATAGGCGTAACAGTTGTCGGTCCCCGTGTAACTTCCACATGCTAGCCCTAGCCGCACGCACATCGCATGGTCTGACTCTGCGGTGCACCCGCAAACATTGTTGGTACCGGCGCCGCCGCACGAGGTTTGATAGGAGCACACGCCGCAGCTCTGCACAGTCCGAGTCTGCAGACAATTGTCGAGGGCCGTGACGGTGCCACAATTAGCTTCCACTCGGTTGCAGAAAGAGGAATCACTCTCAGGTGTGCAACCACAAAGGTTTGTCTGACTGTTGTTGCAGGTCTCGTGGCTGAGGCATCCGCCGCAATCGGCGACGGTTCGCCACGTACCACATCTATCGCGAAGTGAGACCGTCCCACACTCCGCGTTCACTTCCAGGCACAGCTCCGCATCGGTTTCCGGGGTGCAGCCACAAACATTGTCGGCACCGGCGCCCCCACAGGTTTCATAGCCGTAACAAGAGCCACAGTCTTCTTCTCGGGGGTCACCGCAATTGTCGAGACCCGAGAAGCTACCACAGTCTTTGTCGTATCGATTGCAATAGGTCCAGCCCGACTCGGACACACAGTCGGGTTCACCGCAGACGTTGCTGACGCCACCACCGCCACACCAATTTGGAGACGAGCAAACGCCACAGCTCGCGACATACCGTGATTCACCGCAACGGTCAGTGACAGTCATCGAGCCACAGTTGCGGCCGTATGTGCCACACAAAACTTCGTCGCTCTCCCCCTCGCAGCCACAGACATTGGTTTCGCCGCCGCCGCCGCACGTTCCGAGGGAGCATTCGCCGCAGTCGACGTTGCGGGTGTTACCACAGCCGTCGGTGGTCAACATGTAACCGCAATCCTTGCCATCCCGAGCGCACAACGTCACTGCGGTTTCGCCCACACAAGAGCACACATTGTTCGAGCCCCCTGCGCCGCATTGGTATGGCGGGGCACAGGAACCGCATTGGAGGGTGGCACCGCAACCGTTGTCGATGGAGCCGCACTGCGCCCCGAGCTCAGAGCACGACTTTGCAACGCAACCGGAGCCGCACGCACCGTCGACGCCACCCCCTCCACAGGTCTCCGCTCCCGAGCAGCCGCCACAGAAGATGGCGAGGCCGCAGCCGTCGTCGATGTAGCCGCACGCGACTCCGAGTTGGACGCAGTTCTTGGGTGTACAGGTACCAGTGCCACACACATTCGCCGCTCCGCCGCCGCCACAGCTCTCGGGGGCTGTGCACACACCACACTCGAGGACAACACCACAGCCGTTGTCGAGTTGCCCACAGGTCGCCCCCAACTCTATGCAATTGCGCGGCTGGCACGTGGCGATTGGCACACAACGGTAGTCTGCTCCTGCGGAAGGATTGAACCAGGTGTATCCTGCCTCGCAACCAGCCTGCCCCGTGGCGTCCGCAAAACAGTGATACTCGGCAACGCATGGCCATTGTTCAGGGTCGCCACAGGCAGCCAAGATCAAGTTGAAGATTAGCGCACTCGAGGCGATGCCCGTCTTGCTCGTCTTGCTTGGCTTG
>MGST01000307.1:29262-32839 GCA_001798605.1 Deltaproteobacteria bacterium RIFOXYA12_FULL_58_15
CTTGCTCGTCTTGCTCGTCTTGCTCGTCTTGCTCGTCTTGCTCGTCTTGCTCGTCTTGCTCGTCTTGCTCGTCTTGCTTGGCTTGCTCATATTTGTCTCCCGATCGGTGGACGCATCTCATTGTGATTCGTGGCTGGTGCTTAACCGCACAGGCACAAATCGCCCACCACATGTGTCGGGTTTTCAAAAATGAGCTACCGTCTCGAAAGCCCCTGCTGTCGCCAACCGTCGAAGTGGGCAGCAGATGAGAATGCATCGCCGTACGACGGAGACTGCGGCGTGCCGTGTCTGCGTGCTTCGAACCTTCATCGTGATATGAACCGGATATCGTGAGGCAAGGGCTGGACGCGTCTGGTGCGTCACGCCAGCCCTGCCATTCTTAGGCTTTCGCCCGGCACCTTTGCGTTTGCTACCCCAGGTCTCCAGAGTGAGCTTGAGCTGTCTTAGTCGTCGTCGTGACATCTTAATTTAGCAGTAATTATGATGCGCGTAGCGCGCAGGCAAAGAAGTGGACCGCCACAATCAGAGCGCGTCTCCCGGAATGGATCCGGGCCAAGGTTGAGCTTGTTGTTCTCGCGGCGCTCGCCCGAGATAGCATCGACGCCGACATCATCGTCGGCGGCAGTGACGATGACAAGGTATTCGTCGACTACGACCCGCTGCGACGAGGCACGGGTTATGTCAGCCCGCGGGTCGTGCTCGAATTCGGCGCCCGGTCTACTGGTCCCCAGAAACGCGCGACATGTGGTAGGACGAGGGCCATGTGGACGCGCAACCTCCTCACGTGGCTGATGGCTACCGAGGATAATGTGGATGCCCACCTTTTCCGAGCAGGCCATGTCCTACGGCGGTGACGACTTTTTGAGGCATAAGCTCCTGCGCATCGGCGAGGTGATGAAGGGCGATCCCATGGCCACCCACGACGACTACATCCGCAGGCTGCTGAGCCGTGGCAAGGTGACCCTATATGGGGCGAGGCTTTCACTGCGTGTCGACGGCTTATGACCTGGCTATTTCTTGCGCCACCACAACCCGGTGCATTCTGGCAATATCGTGGTGCCGCTGGCGGCAAAGGCGTTTGCTCGATCATCGCCAAAGAAGAATCGAACAAGCCCTTCTCCTTCTGCCATGGAAGCAAACTTATAGTCTGTTCGAATCCAGTTGCGCGAGAACTGGAATTCGTCACCCAGCATCGCATAGTAGCGTGCTAAAACCGTGGGAGGATCGAATGGGGTGGTGTGTCCTGTACCCAGTGTTTCAATGACGATTGCCATTCCAGTGGGGCGGAGCACGCGAAGCATCTCACGAATCGCCGCCGCAATGGGAGGCTTCCAATTGCCCTCATCCCAAACCGTCTGATGGCCGAATGTCCATCCGGCGATGGCTAGGTCGGCGCTTGCGTCTGGCACCGGTAGGCCGGCATTGTCGGCAACGCCCACTTCCCATTTGGCGACGTCATCACCGAGACGTGCGAGGTGTCGCTGCGCGACCTCCACCATCGGCCGCGCGATGTCGAAGGCTCGAATCGAGCGAACACCCGGCGCAAGTAACAACGTCAACCGTCCGGTCCCGGCACCAAGTTCCACAACATCTGCACCCGTGAGTGGGGCAATGCTTTGGATTGCAGTTAGTAGATTGCCCTCGTGATCTTCGCGGCGAACGAGTTCATCGTACTTCTCCGGGTGCAACTCGTAGATGGCCCTCGCGTCTGGCGCAGCCTTGGACTGGCTTCTAGGCGGCGTCGACGCGGTGATGTCTCTTTCCTGACAGGCGGCAAGAAGGTCGACATACGGCTTCGCCTCGACCTGTCCAGCCTCCATTCCCAAAGCCTCCGCCACGTGCCGAAGTTCCCTGTGAGCGTCATTATCTGATTGACCGCCAAGAACAGTCTCAAGTTCTACGAAATCACCTAGGTGGTCGACTGCGTCCAAATGGATGCGTGTGTTGCGAAAAAGATACAACTCGCGTTGCTTGGCAACGGCGCCAGACGTTCCAAGGGCATGGTCAAGAGTCTGCCTCATTTGCGATGGGTCGCTCACGAGACAAATCGTGTAGTCGCTTCCGCGCGCATGCGACACGTCGGCACGACGGTAGCTGATGAGCTCAGCTCTTCCGTTGCCAAATTCCCTAAGCTTGAGTCGAGCCGACTGCGCAGAAAAGAATGTATCCTGCTGTTTCAATACACCCATCGAACGCGCACCAAGTGCCTGCACTCGTTCCCGGACAGCCGCCAAATCTGGGCATCGATACTTTGCCTCGATATTGCGGCGCGACCGCACCGCGTTCGTTCTGCCTTTGCCCGTGTCGCTCTCCACCGGTGGCGATAGGCCTGGATCAGCAGAAAGCGGCCTTGGCTCGTCCTGCTGCCCTACAGAAGGTGGGCACACGCTTGCGGTGGGCAAGATTCCGAGCTGAGAAAGCAGGTCAATTCCGTCCCATTCACCCCAACGTTCGATCAATGCTGCGCCCGCAATCGTGATGACCTCGATGCCTCTGAAACGGATCGTCCTGCCTGTCGGCACTGCACCGAGGTAACTTCCTTGGTGTGTCCCCACCGCACTCCAACGAATTGTTGCCTTGCTCTGCTCGCAATCAATCACGAGGTCGTCAACACGAACGTCGAGGTCAGGAAAGGCGAGGTACCAGGCAACAAGCCCTCGTTTGAATCCGTCACGCATAGCGTTAGGGCCGCCCGGACTGAAGTCTTTGAAGTCGGGCGCGTGTAGCCGGTCAAATTCCAGGTCGAAGCCAGTGCGGCGATGAGCCTCGTGGAGCTTCATCCATCGCAAAGCCACGTCGCGCAGGATTGCATTGTCCACGTTGATGCCTCCTCGCCCAGGACCTGGTCACGGACCTCGTGAACCTCTCAAAAAAAAATCCCCCACAAAATCCAAACGTCAGGTCGTGGAGGCGCCGGGAATCGAAGGCGGTCGGCCAATACCTGTTTCGACTGGTTTCGACCTGTTTCGACCCGATCCCAGCGACAACTTTGGCGAATCTAGCACCTCCGAGGGGGACCCGATACCTGTTTCGACCATTCTCGACCCGTTTCAACGTAACACTGTAACTTTTGTAACTGGTGTGTACCCTGACCTCGGTACCAAGAAGGTCGTCCGGTTGCTCCGCGCCGTCGGGCTGGATCTGGCCGTCGTTCCGGCGTCGCGTGGAGCTTCGCCCGACTACTTGCGGATGGCCTGTGTCTCCGCCAGCGTGAGTTTCCGCCAGCAGTTGCAGCCCGAGCAACTGGCTCGAGCCATCCTGAGTGGTGCGGTACCCGCTGGCTTCGGGCCGCACCTCAGGATGATCTTCGAAGAGGCACCGCAAGAGGTGGTCCTTGGCGCAATGACGCAGCTTTCCGGCGCCACGCGTGCACTGACTCGAGTTGTCGAGAGCGCGCGGAGGCTCGCCGAACAAGTCGGCTGCTAGTTGAAGGTGGCCCCATGAAGCAGGATACCTCGAAGATCTGGGAACCGCTCTTTGGCCACGCGCTCGACATCCTCGACTCGGCATCGGCGAGCGCGGGCGGCGCGGTGCCGGATTGGAGCGTCGGTGGGGGGACCATGTTGATGAGGAGGTA
>MGST01000308.1 GCA_001798605.1 Deltaproteobacteria bacterium RIFOXYA12_FULL_58_15
ACGACTCCGACCTGGTCGAAACCGTTGAGGTACTCGGTGACCCAGCCCTTGTTGCTGAACCCTGCCATCTGCAATCCCGCAGACGTGAGGGGAACACCGACCCCGCCAGCGGCGATCTTGTCACGTAGCGCACGGATCTCGGAAGTGCCTAAAGAACTGAGTCCCCGCTCGTCCTTCATGGCCGCTCCGCAAAGAACGCGAGCGCCGGATCGTGACCGATGGTCGGCACCACCAACGCTCGGTCGAGGTACCGGTTGAACCGCTCGCATGAACACTCGGCGATGTACAGGCAACCATGACACGCCGCGCCTTCGAGGTACCGCTCGGCGTAGTCCTTCTCGGGCGAATGGCCGGCACAAACCGGATCATTGGAGCACAACACGCCGAGGTCAAAAGCCCGCCGAAGATGGAACCGAAGGTCGCGGCCCTGCTCCACGAGACCCCCGAGGGTACCTTCGCTGCCGGAGCTGCCGGTCGAGAGCAGGATAGCTGCCATCTCGGGCTCGTCGCCTTCTGGGGCGCAATAGATCCGTTCTCGAATGGCCGACGCAGCATACCCACATTCGAGGGAGATGGCGGAGATCAACAGGTGCGACAACGAGTGGAGTAGGTAAAACCGGGTTCCGGGGAAGTCCGGCGCATCCTGAAGGCCGCTGGCCCATTGTTCGTACCCGGCAAGCAGCTCCTCACCGCGCCTCTTCACCGCCGCTCTCTTTTCCCACTTGCGAACCGCTTCTTCATCAAGGCGGATGAAGACGCCCTCGCCACGGATCTCCGACGCCGGCAGCCAGTCGGTCATCAGGCCCAGAGGGGCTGATTGGACACCGAGATCGTACTCGCCCTGGAGATCAGGGGTCACCGGCTCCAGACGAGTGAAACCAATCTGGGCGCGCACCTCGCGGACCTTGGAGGCGAGAACCACCTGCCCGATACCAGTGGGCAGACGGTCGCCTGCAGCAATACGAGCGAAGAAGTCCTCGTCTTCGCTAGGAAGCTCACCGGGGGTCTCCTTGGGCTGGGAGATGAAGTGCTCGAACTCGGCGGATCGAAGTGGCTTGCGCGCCGAAGGGATGCCCTTGCGACGAGCCTCGATGGCCTTGAGTGTCTCCTCGTTGGAGTATCCGGCAAGGCCCGCTTCAACCTCGGGCATCATCTCGCGGACCATGACGAGCTTCTCTTCGCTGTCTACCTTGAGCAGGTAATTCCACAAGGTCTGCACCGCCTCGTCTACCTCTTTGCCCTTCTCGGGGATCGATAAGGCGCTCACGACCTGGGAGAAGTAAGAGTTGCTGGCGGTGCGGACCAACAGTCGCAAACGCTCGCCACACTCCTCCCGGCCTTGCTCGCCGAGCCATGGACGGTCTCCGCGACAATACGGATTGATCTCCGTGGCAAGGGCGTCGGCCATGCGGGTCCACGCTCCGCAACTGCAATGGATGCGAACCTCCGAAAAGTCTCCAGTGGCACCTTCAATAAGGCGGAGGTTCGGGGCGGCACACTTTTCGTACTCACGGTGACAGAACCAGATCCAATCCCAGTCGGTGACGTGTCCCCGTTTGCAGGCCCCGACGAAACGCACCGGAACCGCCAGCGACGGCTTGCCCCCAGTACAACGGTGGTAGTACCGACCACTTTTGATCTCAAGCCCACTGCTGCGAACCAACGCCCGGCAGTCCTGCTTCTGACAGACCATCCAGCTCGGGAACTGCAACACCTGCGCCCCCGAGAACTTCGTGGGCTCCTGGTCGTTGCCCACCGGCGGCGCGAGAAACGCCTTCTCCACACTGAGCTTGCGATCGCTGCCTTCAATGCGCATGGCGATGGCGTCACGCAGACGGGGCTCGTGGATCACGGGTAGGCCCTTGGCCTTGTCGTAGCTCCAGAAGTCGAGACCACCCACGAGCACGGCGTGGTCCACCAGGTCCATCAGCGAACCCGGTCCAAAGGTGGTGACGAGCTGGCTCTGGCGCACCGTCCCGTCGGGCGGGATGCGTTTCTGAGAAGAGCCTCTCCACTTCTTAGGCATTGCTCTTCCCTCCCAATCGCCCGCGCATCATCCACAAGTGCACCACCGGCTCCACGTCGCGCATCGACGTGGGCGCGGCAAACTTGGCTTCGTCGGTACCGGTCAAAGGCTTCTCGTCATCGAGGGGCGTAAACAGCAGGCGCTTGCCTGCCTTTTCTTTGTCGAAGCGCGAGTAGGTGCGTGTCGATGCCTCCTCCTCCTTGGCCTTGACCACAATGTTGGTCCAGGCATCAATCACGTTCTGCGCCCGCTTGCCGATGGTGTCTGGTGAGACGGTCTGCATCGAGTGGCTGGTGGGCTGGGCGGCACTGCGTTCGGCGAGAGCCCTTACCGCCCGTTTGGCTGTGTCCTTGAATCCATCGATGCCCATCGCTCCTAGCGGCGTGGTCAACTCGGTCTCCAAGAGGCGCGTCATTGCAACCACGGTGCCGGCCAGTCCCCGGTCGAGAGCTGGACCAGAGAATGGCGTCAGGCTCATCGCTTCGACGAAGCGGTAGAAGTTCTCGTGGTAGGCGGTGAACCGCTCGTAGTGGGAGCGGTCGCGGGGCTTGTGGAGGTTGAAACAGGTCACCACGAGGCCCGGCCACTTGGTATTTCGACCGACGCGGCTCGACGCCTGGATGTACTCGCTCGTGGTCTTCGGCTGACCGGCAACCACCATGAGTCCGAGGCGGTCGATGTCGATACCAACCGAGATCATGTTGCTGGCGAGGAGTACATCGACTCGTTCTTTGTCGCTGTAGGGCTGGGCCAGACGTGCACGCGACTCTTTGATCCGTGCGGTACTCTCTCGACTCGTCAATTCTACCGGCTCGCGTTGAAGAGCGCGGCTGTGCGCCCACGGCTGTTCGTCGAAGTTATCCGGTCGTCGGTCCGATGCGCCCAGGCATTGGGTACGTACCTCATCTTCGACGAGCCGACGCATACCACCCAGCTCGCGGAGACTGTTGAAGTAGCCAACGAGCGTCATGTAGGCGTCTGCGGTTTGCTCGGGCGGGCCGTTCGGGTCGTAGACCTTCTGCGCTGCCGCGAGCAGCGACACGTAGGTCTTGAGCAGGATGCGCTTCATGGCCCGCCCCGAGGCAGCCACGCCGATGTACAGGCGGCCCGGCGCATCTTCATCGACCTCGGCGAAGTAGCTGTCTGACTCGTTGACGCCCGGAGGCGGGAAGATGGCGGTATCCGAGCGACCGAAGAGCGCCTGGATCTGACGACCAGCCCGGCGTACCGTCGCCGTTGCCGCGATCACCTTGGGCCGCACTGGCTTGCCGCCGTCTTCGGCGTCTTCGACGTCTTTGGCGTCCTTGGTGCAAAGGGCCTCGATGGCGGTCTCGTACAGTCCGACCATCGTTCCCAAGGGGCCAGAGATGAGGTGCAGCTCGTCCTGAATGATCAACTCGGGTGGCAACAGTCCCTTGGGCAATGCCTGCTCGGCCTTTTGCTTGCCATCGAGAGGCCCGAAGAAGCCCTTGCCCGTGCGGCCATGAACTCGACCAAAGAGCATCCCGGTTTCGCCGCGCCACGGCAACATGGCGAACTTGTCCACAGTAGCAACGATGAAGGAGGGCAGCTCGCGGTACACCTGCTCATCGACGAAGAGCACCGGCAGCCCATCGGGGTTCCTGCCGGCGGCAAAGTCACACCCGTAGTTGGTGCAGCCGACAAGTACACCGGTTGCCTTGGTGCGCGAGGGCACCAACTCCAGACTGTCGCGGTTCAGCTCGGCGTTGCACCAGGGGCAGTTGGGCAGAGGGAACGGTGAGCTTTGCGACTTGGACGGGCTGTTCTTGTATTCGACAATCTTCTTGCCAACTTCGTTGAGAGTGTTGGCCGTCGCGCTCTTGCCGACCCAGAGCCCCACGGAGAAGCGAACCTCGCCGAGGCGTTTGGGGTCTGTCTGCCGGATCTTCTCCAGGGCGCAGATGAGGGTCGCGGCACGGCCGAGTTGGTCGAGAGTAAGGAGACGCAGGGTGTAGCGAAGTAGTACCGCCACGCCATAGCCCTTATCGGGACGCTCCGCGCCTCGCAGCCGTCGTACCAAGAGCGTGAAGCCGATGACTCCAAGATATGCTTCGGTCTTGCCACCGCCGGTGGGGAAGAAGATCAGCTCCACGGTGTTGCGGTCGGTGTGGTCCTCGTCGACCACTCCCCGAATGTTGAGCAGCACGAAGGCAAGCTGAAAGAGCCGCCACTCGGGTACTCCACCCTCGGCGTAGCGTTCGGGATTGCGCTTCTTCGCGGCGGTCGCCATCGCCTCGTTGGTGAGGCGGAACGCTTCGAGGGCGATCGGATTGGTTTTCAACACATCAATGCCGGCGGCGATACGCTCTTGAGCACGTCGCGCCTGGTTCATCAACTCATCGCGAGTCTCGATGCGCTCCTTGGTATCGACAGCGATGGACCTCTGACCCTCGATCCAAGCGCCATACGCTTTGGGCAAGCGACCGAGCGCAGCGTCAACAGCAGCCGCGTCTTTGAGGGCGCAGAGCTCGTTCATGCGCACCTCGACGCCATCTTCACTGCGAGTCTTCACCCGCCGGACATCGCCACGCGGTACCCAGGTACTTCGCACGGTGGTGACCGGCGACTGACCAGCGGGTACGTCCACCGAGACACCGTGGCCCACGGCGTACTCGAAGCGGTCGCGAAATTGCAGGTCACCCACGCGGTCGTCCCAATCGTCGGACTGCTCACCTTTGCGGTTGGAGCGGGAGACGAAGCCGCCAGCGAAGTCGAGCTGGAGCGAGACCTGAAAGATGTACTGCTCATCCTGCTTCTGGTTGGTCTCGGCAGGGGTACGGTGATTAACCACGAAGAGGGCGAGCGCCTTGGTGCCTTTGCGAAGACCCGGCGCATCGGCGTCGCCGAGCTTGCCGATGAGCTTGATGCCACCGCTGCCGGGTACTTCGATGCCAGCGGCGACCTTGGCCGCGTCGAGGAGCACTTCAACCACCTTCGCCGGGCGCGGTTGCCGCACCCAGATCGGACGGGGCCTTTTGCCTTCCTCCTTGACGCTCTCCAACACGTAATCGGCGTACCGAACCGTGGCGGTAAGCTTCTTGCCGTCGGACCCAGGCGGCAGCAGTACCGACAAGCCCAGCGACGCGGGCAACCGCTTCTTCTGTTTGGGTTCAGGCTCCTGGCCAGCAGTCTCTTCTTCGTCTTCGTCGTCCCCCGCCCCCAGCTCGTCGTCTTCGGTAGGGTCGTCATCTTCGCGGCCAAGCTCCGGGGCGAGAAAGCCCGTGAGGTACCAGCGCGACGGCGGCAGCTTGAGAACTTCGTCAGCATCCGGGTTGTCGAGGTCGAAGGGTCCAACGAGGTCTGCGGTCAACGCCCGCACAAGGTGCTCACGGGCGTCGGTCACCATTGTCATGGGTGCACCTGTCCTGCCCCCGGAAGGTCCTGCGCCTGAAAGTCCTGAATCGCTGTTGCGTTGGCCGTCGCCAGCGCGTGGGAGGTGAGCCACCGAACACGCTTCTTCAGCTCCTTGGTCAAGGAACTAAGCACAGTCCAGCGGTTGCCAAAGATGAAACGCTGGTAGCCTTCGTCTATTGTTGTGGTCATGGCTGTCCCTGCGTCCCGTTCTCACCTCTGAACAGGGCCCGTTCACGTTCGTAGTGCTGCGCGAACTCGTCGAAGATCGGGTTGTGGTCGAGCTCGGCCAACACTGCGCCGCTCGTCACTTGAACCGCAGTCGATCTTCCCTTTCGGCTGAAACTGAAGAAGCGGAGGTCTCTTTCCTCGCCATACTCTGCCGCGAGTGACAG
>MGST01000309.1:0-4478 GCA_001798605.1 Deltaproteobacteria bacterium RIFOXYA12_FULL_58_15
CAAAACCAAAAAGACGCTCGCTGATACGACGACCCAACGCGACGACCAAAACCAAAAAGACGCTCGCTGATACGACGACCCAACGCGACGACCTGCAGCAGAAGTCCGTTAAGTGCGACGGGGATCTTACCCTGTCGCGCGATCAGAACACCGAACTCGTTGGCAAGGTTGAGGCAATGGGCCAGGACATGGGTGCCCTGTCCAAGGAGAAGCAGAACCTCGTCAACGAGCGCATGGCGCTGTCCAAAGAGGTGGACGAGCTCAAGCGCATTCGTGCCGCCGCGGAGAAGCGCGAGCAAGAGCTGAAGACCCTGATGTCGAAGCTGCAAACAATGGTCGATGCTGGAACCCTGGAAGTCAAGGTACGCAACGGCCTTATGCTGGTTCAACTCTCCAGTGACGTGGTATTCCCCCCGGGGGGCACGCGCATCAAGCCAGAGGCCCAAGAGGCCTTGCAGGAACTCGCTGCCACTCTGTCGCAATTCCAGGACCGCAAATTCCAGGTTGTCGGCCACTCAGATGTCACCCCCATCCACACCGCCCGCTTCCCATCGAACTGGGAGCTCTCCACCCAGCGCGCCATCGAAGTGGTAAGATTATTGATTGAACAGGGCGTGCCGCCACAGATCATCTCCGCCGCAGGTGCAGCCGAGTACGATCCGTTGGTCGACAGCGATCTCCCCGAAGATCTGACGATGAACCGCCGCGTCGAAATTGTGTTTGTGCCCAAGATCGACGAGCTGCCAGGCTTCGAACATCTCGGCAAGTAAGACTAAACAGTGACGGATTGGAAAAGAGACACGAGCGAGACGAGGCGGAGCCGAGGAGCCCGCGCTGTGTACGTTGTGGTACATGAGCAGGCACCGGAGGCGACAACGACGTATCGCGACGTGGATCTTTTTCAAGGCGTTGCTGTTCAGCGGCGCTTTTCGAGATAGTCCTCTACCTTCCAGTCATCTCCAGCCACATCACACGGGACGACCGCGACTCGCTGAAAGGCAAAGGCGTTCTTGGGGCGTTTCTCTGGTAATCCGAATCCCGGAAGAATCGCGATCTCGTCAGCGATTGGGGTAACAGCCTGGCCTTTGTAGACCTCGAGCACGCGTACGGGTGCCTTCTTTTTGTTGTACATTCCAGCCACATCTGCCCGAGCAAAACACCCCGCGCCATCGACGTTGACAATGGTGAGCCGCTCTTTCACCACCAGAGTGGCACCCATCCACGGAAGACCCTCCCCCTTGGATATCGAGATTTGATAATCGTCGGCGATCACTGCCTCGAGAAGCTTCTCTCCCCCAGGACGTAACTCGATTGAGTTAGGGGATCGGCCATCCATGACAATCGTCACACGGCGTTCGGTGCCATTGAAGAGAAAGACCACGCCACTGCCGTACATCTGTTCTTGGCAACCGCACAAAACGCCTAACAAGAGCAATACCAACGCTGGCTTCGCCGTCATGGAAGGCGAGTGTAGTACGAAAGGCATTTACAAGCCAACGCGCATGCTCAACAATGCAGCGACATCTGGAGCAAGCATGACCGACTCGTCCCCACAGTCCCGCACCGACCTCGAATTGGCGGCACTTTTTTCCAAAGCCTGGGGCGTTTTCCGCCGCCAACCAGGTGCCCTCATTCGCGGTTTCCTCGCCGCCATTGCGGGCGGAGTGCTCACCCTCGGGTTCGCCATGGCACCTCTGATGGTCGGCTACATTAGAATGCTCGACCGGGCCTCCCGCGACGAAACGGTCGATGTATCAGAAGTGCTGGACGGCATGCCTACCTTCGTGCCAGCGTTTCTTGTCGCTTTGATCACCACTTCCGCTGTTGTGATAGGCTCGATCTTTGTAGTGCTGCCTGGGGTCGTCGTGGCGGTGGTTTGGTGTTTCGCCCTGTGGTTCGTCGCCCTCGCCGAGCAAGCGGCATGGCCGTCCTTGCGGTCATCTTGGTCGCTGGTGCGGCACAATCTCGGCAACGTGTTGTTGCTGTTGCTCGCGATTGCCCTTGCCAACTTCATTGGCAGTCTCCTCATCGTCGGCATCTTGGTTACGGGACCCATAACCCTGCTGGTGACCACACTCGCCTTTCGGGAGCTTAGCGCATCATGAAATGGGTGTTCGTCACACCGGGAGAAATCTGGGCCTTGCTGCGTCAGACCCAAGCGTTCCTAACCGATCGCCTCGACGATCCCGACGCCCCGCGCATCTTGTTTGTCACTTTCGTCGCGCCCCTCGCCGCCATCAACTGTATTGCGGTGTTTGTTAGGTCACTCATTGTCGACAGCCTACTCGCAGGATTCATCCTCGGCATCGGCACCTTTGCCCTTCAACTGGGAGTTTGGCTGTCTCTTGCCATCATCCTTCCAGCCATCGCGAGACAATTCCACACGACCATTGAAGACGACCACAGCTTTGCCCTGGCCACCTATGCGTCCGTTCCAATGTGGCTCGCGACGATTCTGTTTGTCATCCCGGACGACTATTGGTTGGTTTCTCTTTGGGCTCGACTTACCATCTTCGGCGTCAGCACCTTTGGTCTATTCATCCTGCAGCGCGGATTCGTCGTCCTCGACGTACGCCCCGACGTGCGCACCCCACTGTTGGTCAGCATCGCCGTCGCCTACGCGGCAGGTTACGCCTTGCTGTCAATGCTGGTTGGGCTCACCGCCCATATTCTGCTCTACATTCTCACCTAGCGCGTAGGTGGAGGAGGCCCATGCGTAGAATATCCATTGTCCAATGCGCCCTCATCCTCATCCTCATCTGCGTGGCCGGATGCCCGGCGAAGACCCTCGAGGTGCGCCTGATCCCTCCCGCTTCCACCTTTGACGTCGTGGCGGTGATGCCCGTGGAAATCGCCTATGCCGCGGCCCCAGGTGAGTCAAAGCGGCGCACCCACGATGTTCTCTCGGCCCTGTGGCGACAAACAACATGGCGCGTCCTGTCACCCCAACAATTTCGTATTCTCGACGCACAATCACCGGATCTGCTCACCGCATCCGATCTAATCCTGCGCGGACGGGATCTCGGATTCGATGCGCGTCGCGCAATCGTACTTAAGACACGCGTTGCCATGGCAGAAGCCACGGGCCGAGCCGAAACTTCCGACGGCGGAGTCGGCCACGACTACCAGGGGCGCATCGATGTCCACGTCACCCTCCTCGGAATGGCGAGCCAAATTTTGGGAGAGGTGCATGTCATCGAGCAGAACGACCCCTTCGCCGAACGACCCGAATATGATGAGTTACCCACAGTGAGTGTAGCTCTAGAACGGGCTCTCAACGCCTTGCTTGAAGCATGTCCCTCTTGTATCGCCACCATCCCTCGCCCCGATATCGACGTTTTCCCCAACCCAGCATCCGTGCTCCTGGAACGAGACGACGCCGGAAGATCTCTGCGCCAGATCCTCGATGCCACCTCGGGTCCCGAGCGAGACGCCATGTTGTGGCAGGCCATGCAATATTTTCGTCACGACATCACACTGTCGCAGGCCAAGCGCCTCGCCGATGTGCCACCCGGCGCATGTTTTGGGGCGAAGCCCGTCAAAGGGCTCGAGCCCGGGGACTGTGTCATCGCGGCGGAAGGAATCGGCATCGACGGTCCCCATGCGCTTGGCTGGATCCTCTCGCGCGGTGAACAGGTGGCGCTCACCATCGTCGACAACGTCGGCACCAGTCGAATCGTCCTGGTTGATCCCTAGCCGTCCTGCTGTCGTCGATCCCTACCTGGACGTCCTGCTGTCGTCCATCCTTACCTAGAGCTTTACACTCCCTGCCCACCCCGTCTATGGTGCCGCCCTGACTTAGGGAGTGCATCATCATGTTGGAGATCCTCTCCAAAGGTTTCAATAACGCCAAGGCTGCGTTGACCGGCCGTGTGACGTTAACAGAAGAGAACATCGACGAAGCGGTGCGGGAGATTCGCGTCTCGCTCCTCGAGGCCGATGTCGAGTTGGGTGTCGTCAAGACCTTTCTCGGCCGCGTCAAGAAGCGCGCTATCGGTGAGGTCGTACAACTCGACGCCCAAAAGGGCAAAAAGAAGCTCAAGACTTCGCCCGGGGAGCATTTTGTCCTCATCTGCCACACCGAGCTCGAGAATCTTCTCGGCCCAGTGGAGGAAGTGCCCATCGTTTTTCGCCGTCCCTACACCACCATCATGATGGTCGGCCTGCAGGGTACTGGCAAGACGACTACCTGTGCCAAGCTCGCCGCACACCTGCTCGCGGACAGGCGCAAACCGATGCTGGTTGCCGCCGACATCTACCGCCCGGCAGCCATCGAACAACTCAAACAACTTGGTGCGCAACTCGGCGTTCCCGTATTTGCCGAGCCCGACCTCGATCCCCCGCAGCTGTGCCAAGATGCTTTGCGAGAGGCAAAAAAGAGGAAGCGGGACGTCGTGATCTTCGACACCGCCGGGCGCCTCGCCATCGATGATGAGATGATGGGCGAGCTCGACGAGATTAAAAAGCGCACCAAACCC
>MGST01000309.1:4499-5596 GCA_001798605.1 Deltaproteobacteria bacterium RIFOXYA12_FULL_58_15
GATTCAATGGCCGGCCAGGACACCGTCCGCACCGCGAGCGCCTTCAATCGTCGCCTCGATCTCTCTGGCTTCATCATGACCAAGATCGACGGTGACGCCCGTGGCGGCGCCGCGTTATCGATCAAGGAGATCACCGGCAAGCCGATCAAGTTCCTCGGCGTCGGCGAAACCCTCGACAAGCTCGAGCCTTTCCGACCCGAGGGTCTCGCCTCCCGTATCCTCGGAATGGGCGATGTCGTCGGTTTGATGAAAGACTTCGAGAACGTCATCGACGAGAAAGAGGCCGAGCGGGACACCAAGAAGCTCTTGCGCGGCGAATTCACCCTCGAAGACTTCATGAAGCAGCTGAAGATGCTGCAGAAGGTTGGCTCGGTCTCGGAGATCTACGAGAAGTTCCCGATCTTTGGCGAAGGTGGCATGCCCGAGGGTGGTGTCGACGACAAAGCCTTTGTCATCCTCGAGTCGCTGATCCAATCGATGACCCCCGAGGAACGGTGCAAGCCCGACATCATCGACAAGAGTCGCGCCGCGCGCATCGCCAAAGGTTCGGGGCGCAAACCCGAGCAAGTCACCGACCTGGTCGCCCGCTTCAAGATGATGCACACGGTGATGGCGAACCTCGCGAGCTCACCAGGAATGCTCGGCAATCTGCCGGGGTTCAAACAACTGGGGCAACTGCGCCAGCTCAAGGGAATGGACCCCAACGCCATGTTCGGCGACGTCGGCGAATCCCTGCGGGCCATGGCGGGAGGAAAGAAGAGGAAAGGCGCTTTTCCAGGTTTGCCCCCAGGGGCACCCGTGCAACGAATGCCCGATGGTCGCGTGGCCATACCATCCGCGGCAATCCCACCGGGCATGACCCCAGAGGAGTATTTGGCGAGTTTGCAGGCGCAGCAGGCCGCCGGCGGTAAACCCAAACCGGTGGACAAAAAGAAGCTGCGAACCAAACGCAAAGCTGAGCGCAAAGCGCGCCGCAAGGGTCGACGCCGCTAACAATAAGCCAGCCCAGCGGCGGGCCAACCCAGCTCGAAGGTTTGATTCGCCGACCCGCACGAGTCGGCCAAACCAGGGACATGGTTTCTGCTACTGTTCACGGG
>MGST01000309.1:5717-5837 GCA_001798605.1 Deltaproteobacteria bacterium RIFOXYA12_FULL_58_15
CGAGAGCCGGGCAAATACCCACTGAACGCTTACGTTGTTTCCCGACCGAGTCGTTCATTTTCAGCAAAAAGCCCGCCGAGCGGCCGATACTGAATCGTATAGCGGAGGAACCCAAATGGT
>MGST01000310.1 GCA_001798605.1 Deltaproteobacteria bacterium RIFOXYA12_FULL_58_15
CGAATGCATCGGGTTATCCCAGTAGCGCCCTCGCTACAGGGAGCGCCATCGAGGCCCTCATCGACGAGACTATCGTGATCGTCATCGTAGCCGTTGCACACCTCAACATTCGTCGCGTGAGTGTCACCGCCGTTGCCGCCGATGTCACCTGTGGAACCGGTATCGCCAACTTGATTGGAGTCGCCGCGCCGTGAATCCCCAGCTTGTTCAGAGTCGGCTGTGCGGTCAATGATCGTTGAAGGAGAGGAGGTCACGCTACAAGCCCAGAGGTGAGCGCCTACCGCCGCCAAGATCAATTGACGGGTCATCAAAGGCATTTCGTCCTCCAAAAATCCGCTCTGAATCGGGTAAGCATGCTCCTCGATGGTTGCAAATATTGCACCAAACATCAATCATCGAAGGTTTGGAATTATCTAATCATTCTGCGGAGAAGCGTTTCATCCGCGGCGCCCGCCGGGGTACCGGAGCCGATCGGCTCCAGATGGTGCTCACAAAGGCTCCAGTTGAAAGACGCACCCCAACCGTTTCATTGGGTCAATTCACCGGGAGGCGGTCGAATTCTCCATGGTGCCGTTGAAGCTTCCGAACAAGGTGGTTCCGTCGTCAAAAAGAAAAGTGAACTCGCCTTCCATCTTGCCGCTCAGAGCGAAATGGTATCTGACAAAATCTACACTGCCGCCGAAGTGCGCGGGAAAACCAGGGTCATCCACCGTGATCCGTTCCAGGTTCACGCTGTCGAGAAACGCCTGTCCCGCTATGATGGTGTCATCTCCGAGGGGCAGGTCTTTTACGAAGATGGAAACCTTGCAGGGATGCTCATTGGTGTTGCCATTGCGCACATAATCGATGACCACCACATTGTCTTGACCGAGAATATCGACGTGATCGAAGTCCATGGGGTGGGTCTGGGTAATCGAGCCCCACAGGTCGTTGGACAGACCCCCGCAACCGTCGAGCCCAACGCTCGAGACGATGGCAATTGCAACCATGACTCCCTTGTGCGTCACGAGTGCATTCAATCACATTCTCCCCATGCGAGCCAACGATCACATGGGACCGCCATTGATGGTGATAGAGGACGGCTATTTAGGGTGGGGGATTGTCAATGACCACAGAAACATAGGTCGATTCTGCGTGATTGCCAGCCCCGTCATAGGCGCTACAGAATATCTGCCGGCGGCCATTGGACTCGCTGGTCGTATCCCAATCCAGCGAAAAGGGAGGTTCCATGACGGTGCCGAGCAGCACGGCATCATTGGCAAAGAACTCGACCCAGGCGATCCCGGTTCCCTCCGGACCATCGTCTGCTTGAGCGATGAGGGTTACCACGCCGCTCAATTGAGCGTCCGCCGTGGGAAAGATAATTTCGATACTCGGAGGATCATTGTCCGGGCAACTTGGCAGCTCGACGGTCACCGGCGTGCTCGTTAGGGACTCGCGCCCTTCGGTGTCGACCGCTGACACGGTGTAGGCATGGGTGTCGCGGGCATTCAATTCGGAGTCGGTGGCCACGAGAATCGTTGACTTAATAATGAACTTTCCATCCCGATAGACCTTGTATCCGGATACGCTGGATCCACCACTCGCGAACGCCGCTCGCCAAGAAAGATCCACGGTACTGCACGTGGAGGCCGTTGCCTGCAAACCCGCCGGAACGCTGGGAGGCGGCAAGGAACCCTCCTGGACCAGCACCAACTCTTGGTCCGCGACTCGTACAACACCAGCCCTTTGGCGCGGGGATTCGTTGCGCTGGACGGTGAGCTCGATGGTGTTCTCACCCCTGCCGCTTTCCCCGAATGATACGGTCATCCACGCAACGTCGCTCGACGCCAGCCAAGGACAACCCGGTGCCGTATTCACCCCGAGGTGACTGATGCCGCCAGCATTGGGCAAACGAACCAAGTCGGCAACAACCGCGTACTCACAGGGCACGCCGGCCTGGGTTGCGGTTATGATCTTGTCCGCGATGGAAATCTCAATGCCACGGGCCTGGATCTGAAGATTGGCAGCCACGGCATACACCACGGTTCCATTCCCGTGCCCAGGGTAATCCGAGAGGATCTCGATCCACGCCCCCTTGTGAATGGACCAGTCACACCCGTCGGGTGCCGTGATGCTTACGAGACCCGTTCCGCCCCCGGGTCCGAACGAGATCGAAGCGGGTGAGACACGCGCTCCTACGCAATGGCTCTCGGGTACACATCCGAGGGTGGCGTCGCCGACGTAATCCTCGTCACACACGCAGTGCTCATCAACGCACGTCGTGTGCAGCTCGCAAGACGTAACATCTGTCACACAACTGTTCTTGTTGCAAAGAACAGCTCCATCACCCGCATAGCCTGGGTTGCATATGCAGACCCCCCTGACGCAGGTGGCATTGTCATCGCAGACCACGCCATCACATGGATCGCCGCTGGAACAAGCCGTCAAGGGGTCGCCACTTGAGCCCAAGTCGCAAACACACACGGCATCCTCGCAATGGGCAAAGGTCCCACAGCTCAAACCGGTGCATGGTGAGTCGATGATGCAGGCAATGGCGGCGTTGCCGGCAAGACCCGGTGGGCACTCGCATCTGCCGAAATCACACACCGAATTTTCGCCGCAGTCACAGGGTGACGGAAAAATCGGCGCGTCCACCCGCACTTCGGATGTCCCACAGGCGCACATGCCTATCGCCAGAAACAGCAAATGGCCATGCGCACAGATCCAGCGCATCCACGTCAACCCGTATGGTGAATTCGACGAGTCACGAAAAAGCCAAGAACAACGAGAGCCCCAAGGGCGGATCTGAGTGCGGCCGAAGCTTGGCATGATGCACCCATTAGCAGCTCGCAGTTTTCTTTGCATTCGTTTTCGCACAGCAGAACCACGGAGCAGCGTTGCAAGTGTAGCTTCCGAGTTTGTGGCGGTATTTTTCGACTCGGTCCGAGTCCTGCACCCCCGATTAACGTTTCTTCACATGCGCCACACACTAGAGACATTTGGTGACTCCATCGTGCATGGTGAGCCAATGGTGGCTTGACGAACGACTTGGAGCAGAACATGCACGTAAGATTTTTGGCACTGGGATTGGCCGTCTTGGGAATCGGCGTAACGGTGGCGAGCTGCCGGCAACATCGTCACGACCCGGAGAAGATGCACAAGTTTGTCACTTGGGTGGTCGACGACGCGCTCGATGACATCAACGCGACCGATGTGCAGCGTGAGGCTGTGCACCAAAGCAAGGACAGGATCTTTGCCGAGATGAAGAAGGTGCGCGCCGATAACAAGGCAGATCATCAGGCGATGCTGGCGGAGTGGAACAAGGAATCGCCAGATGCCGCTATGGTCCATGCTCTCATTGATGCGCGTATTGAAGCGATGCGCATCGTTGCCCATCAAGCGGCGAACGAGGTGTTGGCTGTTCATGGTGTGTTGACCCCCGAGCAGCGGGCGCAACTGTCGGAGAAGATGCGGGAGCACATGGACGATATGGAGAAATAGGTCCAGGTAGGGTAAAGGTGGCTCACGTCGGAAAGCGTTGCTTGGTAACATCGCGAAGTGTCGAGAGTGAGGATTGAGGAGTCGAGATGACCGAGGAATCCCTCATTCATGTGTTGCTCATCGAGGATGACCAACGCCTGGCGGCCTTAACCAAGGAATACCTCGAGAGTCACGGTTTGGTTGTCACCCTCAAAAGCGACGGCGATCGCGGCGTCGAAGAGGCCCTGCGCCACCGATTCGACCTCATCCTCTTGGATCTCATGTTGCCGGGGCGATCCGGCATCGAGATCTGCCAAGCGGTTCGGCAGCATTCTGACGTGCCCATCATCATGATTACTGCGCGCGGAGAAGAAGCAGATCGCGTCATGGGGTTGGAGATTGGAGCTGACGACTACGTCCCCAAGCCCTTTTCCCCGCGCGAACTGTTGGCTCGGATCCGTGCCCACGTCCGTCGTGTGCGTGGTAAGGCTGGGCCACGCAGCCAGGTCGTCAGTGTGGGAGACCTGCGGCTCGATCCCAAAGATCGCACGGCGACACTGGCGGGGGCAGTGCTCGATCTCACCAGCTATGAGTTCTCATTGTTGCAGGCCTTTGCCGAGAGGGCGGGGGCGGTGCTCAGTCGCGAAAGACTGATGGAGCTCGCCAAAGGGAGCATGGACGACGCCTTCGATCGTTCCATCGACGTCCACGTATCGCGTCTGCGCCAAAAACTCGGAGACAATCCCCGTCGGCCAACGCTCATCAAGACTGTTCGTGGCATCGGTTACCAGTATGCTGCCGGGGACGAATGATGATCTGCAAGCAACCTCGTCGGCGCTTGTTCTGGAGCATTTACCTACACGGCATCCTTTTGCTGCTTGCCATTGGTGCGACCGGGGTCGTTGTTGCTCTCGTTGGCGGCGATCCGGCGTGGAAGGTGGCTGCTGCGGCGGCGCAACGCTATCTCGTCAACGAGCTCGACCCGTTGCTAGATCAGCCAGAGGCCATCGGTGAGAAACTCGAATCCATCAACGCCAACTTCCGGATGGATATTGCGGTCTATGGATCTGACCATACGTTGATATCTAGCGCTGGCGACAAGCTGCTGCCACCGTTGCAGGAGATCCCCGAAACAGCCGATGCCGTCCATACCTGGAGCAATGGCTTCATACGGGTTGCACCGTTTCCCTCTCGCCGAGCTTATGTACTGTTTCGAGCTCCGCACCCCATGGGTCCTCGCCGCGGTGTGACGTTCATAGGCATTGTCCTGTTGCTGTTGGCGTTGGTGTCCCTTCCCTATGCTCGTGCCATCACCCGGCCGCTGGAGAAACTGACCGACGCTGCGCGCAGAATCGGCGCTGGCGAGCTGTCCACACGCAGCGGAATATCCCGTAACGATGAAGTTGGCGCGTTGGCCAAGGCGTTCGATGAGATGGCGGGCAGGCTTGAAAACCTGGTGCGCAGTGAAAAGGAGCTCCTTGCCAACGTCTCCCACGAGTTGCGCACACCCTTGGCGCGAATTCGTATTGCTCTGCAGATAGCCGAGGAGACAGAAGACGTCACAAAGATACAGTCGCACTTGGTCGGCATCGGGGGTGACCTTGGCGAGCTCGAGCAGCTCATCAATGACACGCTGACGGCGGCGCGACTCGATCTCGCACAGGGACGCGCGGAGATGCCCCTGCGACGTGAAGCGATTCGGGTAGATGAGCTGGTCGCTCTGGCCGTTCAACGATTCGAGCAATTGCATACTCCCTTCGCGTTGCAGACTCGAATTACCGACGGCGATTTCGAGTTTCAGGCAGATAGGGTTCTCCTACGTCGGGTGCTCGACAACTATTTGGACAATGCCGCGCGCTATGCTGATGCCGAGGCGGGACCTGTGGAGATCAAGGCAACCGTCCGCGAAAAAGTCCTCCGGGTGGAAGTCAATGACCAGGGATCCGGGGTTGCCGAGGAGGACGTACCGCGCCTATTTGATCCTTTCTTTCGTACCGATTCCAGTCGTGCGCGGAGATCCGGTGGCGTTGGCCTGGGACTCGCCCTGTGCAAGCGCATCGTTGAGGCACACGGTGGTGAGGTCGGTGTTGGCCTACGTCCAGGTGGCGGCATGTCCTTTTGGATGCAATTGCCGGTGTAGTTGAGTGACAGTCGCGACTATCTGAATCCAAAATTATGGCGGCGAATGACGTGGTGCCCAACGTTTGCACGGTTGCGTCTTGTCTGCCACTCGCTCACAGACAACGGACGGCCGGGGACTTTGTCTTTGGTGCGTGGCTTTTCGCGAGACTCAGCCCCTTCGATGATCTTCTCGCCGAGCTCCTGCAACATCGTTTCGGTGTTGTGGCCGACCGATTCGGTGAGCTTGGTACCAAAGACCTGGCCGAGCAGGATGTCGCCGATGCGGAATCCTTCCGTTGTCCGTTTCAAACTTCGGCCCGCTTCGTTGATTTCTCCACGCAGGCTGCGCTCGGCCCATTGGTCGCTGGTGGGTTCCATCAACAGATTCTTGACCCGATCGATGTCGGCGACCAGCTCCTTTTCCTTGGTGGCGAGGAATTGTTCGATGACACTGATGGCGCGCTCTCGGCCAAAACCGGAGACGAGGCTCTCGTACACGGGGGACTGCTCCTTGAGCACCCCAGCACCAAAAACGGCGAGCTCTTCGCGATAGGCTCTTACCGTGGCGAGGGCGATGTGGGCGTGGCCGACGACAGTCGCTGATGGCCCGAGCCTCTCCGGCAAGAGTTTCTCAAGCCGCTCTTGGGGGAGTCCCTTGGTCTCGGGGTGGGCGGTGCTTGCCTTGAGCATTGCGAGTCGCATGCTCTTGCCCGTTGCGGTGAGGAAATTGGCGATTGAATTGCCTGCCGCCGCCAACAATTCGGCGGTGGGATCGACCGCGTGGCGAAAACCGCCAAAGCCTGGATGGTACAGGGTGAGCTCGCCACCCACCTTCAATCCCAGAAACGGAACATAGAGGGCGAGGTCGAGTCCGGCCGGCAGCTGGGTATCGGTTTGAAACGAAACCCCTAAGGGAAACAAGAGCTCGTTCTTGAAGGTGACCGCGTTGCAATACTCCGACTTCCTCACATAGAACGGTCCAAAGGAGGGGAAGCCGATTCGCGGACCGCGACTGCTCAACTGTGCCCGTCCGAAAAGGGTCAACAACGAGTAGATAACGTCAGTGCGAATGGCGGCGGTGCCGTTTTTGTATTCCTTGCTGCAGGGGAAAATGAGTGCGCCGCTGAGCTTGACCCCGTGTCCCATGGCTCCGGCAGCGACTCCGACTCCAAGGCGGAAGCTAAACAGCCCTCCCGCGTCCTTGTCTGTTATCGTGCGAATGAATCCGCCGAGGTTATTTAGGAGCCAGGATGCGGCATCCCAACCCGTGGTCTTTTTGACAACTTTGCCAACCAGCTCTGGGTTTTCACGATCGGAGGGATTGCGCAATAGATCGAGCCAAGTGTCCACATCTTCGACCGCGCCGCGCATGGCGCCGGCCGCGAGCAGAATGAGCTCGCGCTCTTCTGGGGAGACATCCTTCAGTTTGTTGGGAGATGATTGGATGTGCGCGAGAGCGCGGTTGAGCTCGCGAAACATGTTCTGCGCTTCGTCTCGCCTCTCGTTACCGACCTTCTCCAGGCGGACCGCCGCTCTCTTCAATGCCTCAGCCGTGGGTTGTCCCACCGCGTGGGCGACGGGAAGCAGAGCTCCCCAAAGCTCGTGGAAGACCTTCAAGGGGGTGGTGAGTATTTCTCGAACAGCGATGCCCGCTGCCTTGCCGAGCTTCTTGTCCTTGGC
>MGST01000311.1 GCA_001798605.1 Deltaproteobacteria bacterium RIFOXYA12_FULL_58_15
TATGCTCCGTCTCCTGAGGAGCTCACCATGTGGAAATGGATAATTCTGAGTATGTCTTTTGCGTACCTTGCCACCGGTTGCGCTGGAACGTCCTACGGTGCATCTACGGACGGCACATTCCCATTGCGTCCCGCCGGGGCCGAGTATCCAGGCTGGGAGCACATGTGCATCGTGTTCACGGCGACGAATGCTACCGAAACCCTGCAAAGCTCAGGCGAAAAGGGTTGGGAGCTTGTTGCCATTGGCAAACAGGGTGGCGACGATTTGATGTGCTTCAAACGACCCAAAACGGGCGCGTGACATGAAACGTTTGCGACTCACAATCTCAGCGGTCTGCGCATTGGTATTCTGCGCGAGTTTGCTGCAAGCCGATGAAGCGGCTGCCCTGTCGTTTTCGCCGATGTGGTGCAGTTGGATTGTTAGCCAACCATCACCCTCTCCTCCTACAGCACGGGCGAAAGGCAAAAAGAAGCGCAAGAACAAGAAGACCCGCCAAGCCAAGGATGTATTGGCACCCACGGTAACGCCAACAACGGAACCACCGCCACCAGCGCCTACCCCACCGGAATCGACACCACCGGAGTCGACGCCCCCGGAGTCAACCGCACCGGAACCACCTGCGCCGCCGCCACCACCGCCGCCACCACCGCCACCACAGGCAACGCCGCCCGCAGTGCAGCCTGTGACACCGACAACGTCACCCGACCTACCGGACACATCGCCGACGACACCATCCCTGCCCACGACCACGCCGGTACCACCAGCAACGCCGGTAGCACCAGCAACACCGGTACCACCGGCAACACCGGTACCACCGGCAACACCGGCAACACCGGTACCACCGGCAACACCGGTACCACCGGCAACACCGGTAACACCGGCAACACCGGCAACAGCAGCAACTCCCTTTCCGGAGGAATTGCCGCAGATCATCACCAAAGCTCTCGAGCCGGAGCAGCCCAAACCCAAGGCGGGTCCAACTTGGGTGAGGCCACGTTATTCACATTATGATCACCTGTGTGTGACCTACGATCTCGGCAATATGTCGGGTGCCCTCAATCAAGCCGGCGACAATGGCTGGGAATTGATGACTCTGAGCAAGCTCGATCGTGAACAACTGATGTGCTTCAGACGCCCAAGCGCTGTCGCCACTCGGCTACGATAACAAAAATCGTCGGGATCACTGTACAGCTGGGTTGGGATCCTTGCCTTCGGCAACAGGAACATCGACCTTTGATTCGCCGGCGATTGTCTTGTGTGCGCCAAAGAACTCGTCGGGGGAGTCCAGCACCAGGGCATGCCTGAGAACTTCGTCGAGGTGCTCGACAGTGTGGAACTTGAGATTCTTGGCGACGATCTTGGGTACCTCTTCGAGATCCTTTTCGTTGTCCTTGGGGATGATCACTTCACGGATCTCCGCACGGTGGGCCGCCAAGATCTTCTCCTTGAGACCGCCGATGGGGAGGACTCGTCCGCGCAAAGTAATTTCGCCGGTCATCGCCAGATCATGGCGGACTGGAATGCGAGTGAGCGCCGAGACCAAAGCCGTGGCCATGGTGATGCCGGCTGAAGGACCGTCCTTGGGCGTCGCCCCCTCTGGCACGTGAATGTGGATGTCTATGGACGAATAGAAGTCTGCAGCCAAGCCCCAAGACTCGGCACGGGACCGCACATAACTCATCGCCGCTTGCGCCGACTCTTGCATGACGTCGCCGAGCTTGCCGGTGATGGTGAGCTTGCCTTTGCCAGGCATGGTGGTGACCTCGATGTTGAGGATCTCACCGCCCATTTGTGTCCATGCGAGGCCCGTGGCCATGCCGATCTCGTCGTTCTCCTCGCGACTCTTCGCACGAAACTTGGGCACACCGAGAAGCTTCTTGATGCGGTTGGGAGTGATCCTGAACTGTTGATCCTTCCCTTTTTGCACCACCTCCTTAGCCAGTTTGCGACAAATGCTGGCGATCTCGCGCTCGAGCTGACGGACACCGGCTTCGCGGGTGTAGAGCTGAATGATGGTCCGCATCGATTGATCACCAAAGGCGATGTTCACGTCGGCAAGTCCGTTCTCGCGGCGCTGCTTGGGTACCAAGTAGCGATCGGCGATCGACATCTTTTCCAATTCCGTGTAGCCGGCAATGCGGATGATCTCGAGACGGTCTTCCAACGCTGCAGGGATCCCTTGAAGGGTGTTGGCGGTGCAAACAAACATGATACTCGACAGATCGTAGTCCATGTCGAGGTAGTGATCGTTAAAACTGTTGTTCTGCTCTGGATCGAGAACCTCGAGCAACGCCGCAGACGGGTCACCGCGGAAGTCCATCGACATCTTGTCGATTTCGTCGAGGAGAAATACCGGGTTCGATGTGCCGGCGCGCTTGAGACTCTGAATGATCTTGCCAGGCAAAGCGCCAATGTAGGTTCGACGATGACCACGAATCTCAGCCTCATCACGCACACCGCCGAGCGACTGACGCACGAACTGGCGCCCCGTAGCCCGAGCAATGGATCGTCCCAATGAAGTCTTGCCAACGCCTGGAGGACCGACGAGACAAAGGATGGGGCCCTTCATCTTGTCGACGAGTTTCTGCACTGCGAGATATTCGAGGATGCGCTCCTTTGGCTTCTTGAGGCCGTAGTGATCCTCTTCGAGGATTTGCTCGGCTTCGACCATGTCGAGCTGGTCCTCCGATTCCTCGAACCATGGCAGTGACAGGCACCAATCGATGTAGTTGCGTACGACCGTCGCCTCTGCAGACATCGGCGACATCATCTTGAGTTTCTTGACCTCCTTTTCGACCTTGTCCCGCGCTTCCTCGGGCATCTTCTTTGCTTTGAGCTTCTCTTCGAGCTCGTTGATCTCATTTTTGAACTCGTCGCGCTCCCCGAGCTCCTTCTGGATCGCTCGCATCTGCTCGTTGAGATAATACTCCTTCTCCGTTCGCTCCATCTGCTTCTTGACGCGAGAGCGGATCTTGCGCTCAACCTGAAGGATCTCGATCTCGCCCTGCATCAACTCGTAGAGCTTCTCGAGTCTCTCTTTGGGCGTCTGCATCTCCAACATCGCCTGTTTGTCGGGGTGTTTGATCGGCAGATGGGCGACGATGGTGTCGGCGAGCCGCGGGGCATCATCAATTGCCTTGATGTTCATCAGCACGTCGGGCTGCAAACGACGGGATAGACGCGCATAATTCTCAAAAACCTCGTGTACCGTCCGCAGCAGGGCCTCGAGCTCAGGAGTTTGCTGCTCGAGCTCCTGCATCTCCTCGACCTCGACGAGGAAAAAGCTGTCGTTGGGTAGAAAACGCCGAATTCGCGCACGACGTTTGCCCTCGACGAGCACCTTGACGGTGCCATCGGGCCGTTTGATGTGCTGCATCAGCTGGCCGACAGTGCCGATCGCATAAATGTCGTCCGGAACCGGGTCGTTGGTTTTTGCCTTCTTCTGGGCAGCCAGTAGCAGCTCTCGATTGCCGCGCATGGCCTCTTCGACCGCTTTGATCGACGGCGCCCGACCGACATATAGGGGCACCATCATATGTGGAAATACGACAATGTCCCGAAGGGGCAAAAGTGGCAAAAGGCGCGCCTCTTCTGAATTACTCATTGGCTAGATTCCTCTGTTGTTTGGGAAATTAGCTGTCGGCGACAGGTTGCGCAAGAGGGCGCCCACGAACAACATTTCCGCAACATCTGCGGCGTCTTACCGATGATATAAGTGTGTAAGCTCACCCCGGAGGGTTCCCATGGCCGAGCAAAACCGTCGCCACCCACGACGCAGGTCAAAAACAGAGGCATCGGTGCAAATCGGCAGCGACGTGTTTCACGGAACTCTGATGGACACCAGCGCGGAAGGCGTGTTCTTTCGGCCCAACTGGGGTCTCGTCGCGGGGTTGTTTGTCGCAATGGATGAGCCTACCGTTGGCCCCAAGGTCAATGAGCAGGTGCAGTTAAGCATCTCCCATCGCGGTCAGGACACCACCTCCGAAGCTGTGGTTCGTTGGGTTGGTTGCAGCAACGAGCATTGGAGCCATGGATTTGGCCTCGAGTTCAAAGGGAGTCCACGCCCTCCTCTTCCATGAAGATACCTCTTGAAACGCAGCCACGTTCAGCTTTGAATCGCCCCATGAGCTCGATGCGAATCATTGCAATTGTGTTGTTGGTGGTTGGTAGCTCTGTCTCCTGTGTGGCACCGTTGCACAGGCAGATCGAGCTGACGCAAAAAGAGCTGACCAAACGTGTTAACGAACACTTTCCTTACGAGAAGATCGCCGGCGTGTTCAGTCTCACTCTCGACAACGCCGAGGTTATCTTGTCAGAGGGGTCCGAGGAGGTCGGCGTCACCCTCGACGCCACCGTGCGACTCGGGCCTATCAAGATCCCTTCGGGCCGCGTCGGTGTGGTGGGCAAACTTTCATACGACGCAGAAAAGGGATACGTCCTCTTGTACGAGCCACACATCAACACTTTCGAGCTTCCCAAAGTGCACGATGAGCACCTCGAGAATGCGACGAAGATCATCAACGATGTCGTGACCAACGTTTTGCCGGTGGTGCCGTTACACAAAGTGGAGGGCGGCACCAGGTGGGTTTTGAAATCGGTGAAAGTTGAAAAAGGAAGTGTCTGGGTAGAGCTTGGTCTCTAGGCACACCGCTTCACAATCCCACGTCCATCAGGTAGTGCCTTTCGCCAGGCCAACGGCGACGTAACGTCGCGCGTCGCAATCTGACACATTCGTGAAATCCACTCACTCAAATTCAAGCAGTTACAGTTGGCACCCAGTTTGCTCCTCTCTGTCGCCAATACGAGAGGAGAAATGACCATGGGCAAGCCTGATGAGAAGAACAAGCCACTCGACAAACTGAAGCTGATTCAGGACGCAATCGGTGTCATAGAGAAACAGTTCGGCCGAGGTGCCATCATGCGCCTCGGCGAGCACCAGATTGCAGACTCGGTCGCGGTGATACCCTCTGGGAGTCTCGGCATCGACCTGGCCCTCGGTGTTGGTGGATTTCCACGGGGCCGTATTGTCGAGATCTTTGGTCCGGAGTCGAGCGGCAAAACCACACTGGCACTGCATGCCATCGCCCAGGCACACAAGAAGGGTGGGGTGTGTGCGTTCATCGATGCCGAGCATGCCCTCGATGTCACCTACGCAAGGGCTCTCGGCGTGCAGGCGGAGAACCTTTTGATCTCCCAGCCAGACAGTGGCGAGCAGGCGTTGGAGATCTGTGAGACCTTGGTGCGCTCCAGCGCTGTCGATCTGCTCGTGCTCGACTCAGTGGCAGCCTTGGTGCCGCGCGCGGAGATCGAAGGCGAGATGGGCGATGCGCACATGGGTCTGCAAGCACGCCTGATGAGTCAGGCGATGCGCAAGCTCACCGGCGTTGCCCACAAGAGTCGCTGCACGTTGTTGTTCATCAATCAGCTGCGACAAAAGATTGGCGTGGTCTTCGGCAACCCCGAGGTCACCAGCGGCGGCAACGCTCTGAAATTCTACGCGTCGATGCGAATCGAGGTTCGCCGCATCGGTGCCATCAAGGATGAGAAGGGTGTCATTGGCAATCGCACCCGCATCAAGGTTGTGAAGAACAAGCTGGCACCGCCCTTTAGGGAAGTCGAGGTCGATGTTCTCTATGGCCACGGCATTTGGGCCGCAGGCGACTTGCTCGATCGTGCTCTCGATGTGGGCGTGCTCACTCGCTCTGGCTCCTGGATCGCTTGGGACAATCGCCAACTGGGGCAGGGCCGAGAGAAAGTCGCCAACATGTTGGAGATGGACCCGTCATTGGCTGATACCCTGTACCAGGCGGTCACGGAACAATTCCGCAAACAGGCGCTCTTGGCCGCGCGTCCCAATCCCTCTGCCACCCGTTCAATCGTAGCCAACGACCCCGCCGTCGACGAGGTCCCAGAGGCTGAATGCAAAACGGACACAAAGGTTGCATAGATTCGGCGGGTGCTCACCTGACTCAACTGTGGTTTTGTGCTCTAGTAACCCGCAATGCGCGTTGAGTTTCATGGCCTCGAAACCGTTGTGCCCGATGGTTGGCACGACGAATCCACCATCATATTCACACTACCGATGGGTGGCAGTCGCGATGCCAAAGAGCGCCAGGCCAATATCAGCATTACCTGGGATGCCCACGAACAGCGCGACCCCCATGTGGTGCTCGACCTGAAGATGAAGAAGCTGGCAAAGACTCTACGAAGTTATCAGCTAATAGAAACCGGGCAACTCGAGGTTGAGTCCCGAGCCATTCCATTTGTCGTGTATGGTTTCCGGGCGACACGAGCGATAACCCAGATCTTGTTTGCAAAGCAAACGGACGTCGAGCTGATCTTGATCTGCGGCACAGCGACATCGGAGCACTTCGCAGAAGTGCGCCCGCATTTTGAGAAATCGGCGCGTGCCCTTGCACGGGCAAAACCGACTGCTTGATCATAGATTTCCCGCTCGGCGGCGTCAGCACTGGTGAACATTGCGATTTGCGGCGTCTGCGCACCACCTTCGCCACGGATCATTGTGTTCTGTCGACCGGTGGGCTCACCAAACTCACTGGAAATGGAGCCGTTGCACTACCGGCATACAAACTGACATGAGGGAATGGGATTTCTATTCCGTTCTCGTCAAAAGCCTTCTTGATTTCCTCGTACATGGCGTTGCGCACATCCAGCCAGGCATCCTTCTTGACCCAGACCGAGAACTGCATCTCGAGAGCGGAACTTCCATACCCGAGAAAGACGAAGAGGGGTCTGGGCTCCTGGAGACAAAGCGGATTTTTGTCCGCTATGCTCATCATGATCTCGCGAACCCGCGCGATGTCCTCTTTGTACGCGACGGAGATCTTGAGGTCTGCTCGACGAATTGGGAAATGAGTCATGTTTGTGACATTCGACTTGAGCATGGTTTCGTTGGGGATTCGAACCAAGAGATTGTCAAAGGTGCGGAGCTTGACCGAAAGGAGATCCACCGAGAGGACCTCGCCGGTGGTCTCGGCCACCTGGATGATGTCACCCACAGCAAAAGGATGCTCACCGATGAGGAAAAGCCCACTGATGATATTGGATACGGACGTTTGGGCGGCGAATCCGAGAGCCACGGTCAACACACCGGCCGCACCAAGAAGAGCCCCGAGTTCAAAGCCGAGCTCACGAAGAGCCCAGGCCATCGCCACGATGATCACCAGATAGCTGAGTCCCCGACGCAACAAGAACAGATGTTGGGGACGAAGCCGTTGGGTTTTGTTCAAGGACCGTCGCAGCAAAGACACGACGAGCACACCGATCAGCAAAGCAACAAGGGCTCTCGCGCCCGCGCGGGCGGCATCTCCGGTGCCGAAAGCGACCACCCTATCGAGCAGCTCTCCCATGTCTTGCCTCCTGCGAGCTAATTGAACAGCGAACTGAAAGCCCGAAACATGAGGTTCCTATTCACAGGCTCTCTGGGGGCTGCAACGAGCTCGGCATTCTTTGGAGTTTGCTTCCAATTGTCGCCCAGTTTCAACTCCACCATGTCGCCTGCACCCGTTCGCTCAAAACGCACATCGTCTGTCCAGAGATTCCCATCTTCTTTGCGGTGTAGGGCAAGATGCACGACTGGCAGATTCAGTCTCTCCAGTGCGAGGGGCGAGTCGGCGTGGTTCTGCAGAGTCACCGCTGTGGTGCCGCGGTGTGGGTGAAACGGGAATCCTTCGAGGTGGAGTCGGCAACGCGTTCTGCTGGCGTAACAGAGGTCACCTTCGCGTGTCGACTCTCCAACCCAGGTATCCGAAGGTTGCACAATTGGCATGTCTGTCAAAAAGGTTTTGCGGTTGCCAGCCTCGATACGAATCCAAAGTGGCGTGCCGACATACAAAACGGACTCCTCACCAGGGGGAATAGTGAAGGGTTTCTCCGGTCTGCTGATAACATGCCGATCTGCGCACAAAGGTGTCAGGACCAATCGCGTATCATCAGTCGAGAACCCAAAGCGGTGAACGGCGTCTGTCTCTCGTTCATCAGGCTGCGCTGCCGTCAGATCAATGCCCACCGAAGCGTCGAAACCATCCTCCTCGAGTCGTTGGGTGAAACGCCACTCGCCGGGCAATCGCTGCACCCAAAGGTTCAATGGGCCGATACGCCAAAGCGCCACTTGCCCCATGGGGATGTCGAAGGCACCCCACCATTTGACTGATGCCGGTTGCAAACCTGACTCCACGGGATCCCTTTCTGTGATACCTCAAAACGCCACGAGTGTTGTTACACTCCGGGCTTGGAGGAGACAACACTATGACAAAATATTGCTTTCGGAACACTCGCAATCGGTATGGACACCTGAGCGCTCATATGCGTGGTTGCATTGGCGTGGCCTCTATGCCGAATCTCACTGACAGTATGTGGCGCACAGTTCCTGGTCGACACAGCTGCAATCCGGACAACTGTCGCAGTCGCCGCAGTAGCCTAACGTCATGTGGCCGCCGTATATGAGGGCTTGATGTTCACAAGTGAAAGGCGTCTCGCACAGGCTGTTACACAAGTATGGGTCGTAGCAGTCTTCTTCCGAGTTCAGGTACTCGGGAAGCGATGCCAAGAAACAACTGTCGCAGGAGCCGAGGTAGGTGTTATTTTCTGAGATTTGGCAGCCTGAGAAACAGACGCAGGACAAGCTTCCACCAATGCACGAGCCATTCTCGCAGCCATTCTCGCAGGTAATGACGAGAGAATCCCGCTTGCCACAGGAGTCGACCGAGTAGACGTGCCCCTCAAAGCACATCACGGACTCTGTGGGACTGCATGTGACGCAGGCACCTTCATTGCAGCCGGCGGAACAGGTTTGAACGAGGGCACCGACAGCACCGCAGGAGTCAACGTAGTGCAAGTCATCGCCCCGGCAGACGGTACCGGCTGCGGGGATACATCCCGGTGGCAGACACTCGGCCTGCTGGCAGCCGTTTTCGCAGGACTCGATGAGGTCACCGGCAACGGGCGCACTGTCGCAGCCGCCGAGCAAGGTGTGCCTGTTTTGGCCGACGCAGGTGGTGCCAATGGGGTAAGGGTTACAGGCAAGGCAACCGTTGTCGTCACAGCCGTTTGCGCATGACTCGTAGATGTCTGGCTGAACGCCGTGGCAACTGTCTAGCCAATGAATGTTGTTGCTGAAACATGCAATGCCGGCATCCGGCGCGCAGACCCCAGAAACGCATTCGATATCGCCCCCCTGGTTCGCCTGGCAAACGTCGGTACCACAATCTTCGAACAGAGAGCCGAGACCTTCGCAGGAGTCGAGTGTGTAGATGTCACCGTCATAACAGACAATGAACTGGTCGGGGATGCACTCTTGACTGCCGCAGGCACCATCGACGCATCCGGTGGCGCACGAGTACACGAAATCGCCGAGATTGCCACAGGAGTCGACTTCGTGAATGTTGTCGCCGAAGCAAGCGGTGTCGACACCTGGGGTGCAATCGTTGCCAAGGCACGCACCGGCGGCGCAACCGTTGGTGCACACCTCCGCTTGGGCACCTACGGCACCACAGGAGTCAATGCTATGGACGTTGGCGTCCACACACACGGTGCCGGCATTCGGTGCACAATCAACGCAAGAGCCCTGATAGCAGGCACTGGGGCACGCGGTCAGGATACGCGACTGCTGAGTGCAAGTGTCGATGGCCATGACATTGGAACCCGAGCAAAGCACCGCCAATTCGCAGCCTGAGGTTGGTGCCGGAGTGGTCAGGTTCTCATGCGCCTCACCACAGCCCGACAAAACGACAATACCGAAGATGCCAAGGACGCCGACGATGGGCAGGAGCCGTCGGTCGGCGACACCTTTCCCCAGCCCATCGGCCGCGGCAATGGACGCCGAATTGTCGATGTATCGGCTCTCGGTGCATTCATGATTGTTACTGCGGAGTGTGAATAGCTCTTTCATTATCCTATTACCTTTCGTCGCCGTGCGCGTGGACCTATTCCAGTCGCCCAGGCTTTCTGTCTCAATTCGTCTTCGAGTATAGACGCGACGTCATCACACGTGTGGACGAGAACCGTGGGAACGGGACTATTGTCCCGCGCTTCTGTGACTGGAAACAGCAGTCGAACGCCGGGGCGCTCTCCGACACACACAGACGAACCACACCACCACACCACCACACCCTCCGCCTTGGCAGATGAATTCAATTCTGGCATCCTCCATCCATGAGCGGTTGTCGAAAACCCGATCTCGCCGCAATGTTGCGGACCTCAGGCCTTTTTGTGGCACTTTCGCCCGCTGATCTGGACAAACTCATTGCGGGAGCCGAGCTACGCGAGGCGGTGAAAGGGGAGTTGTTGGCGCGAGCGGGCACCTCACAACATTCCATTTTATGCATGGTCGTCGGCAAAGTTTCTATCTATCGACGCAACAAGGAGCGGGGAGTGACGCTTCTGCTCGGCATTGTCGGGGGACCGGCCATTCTCGGGGACATGGAATGCGCGGCGGGGGTATCTTGGATGATCAGCATCCGGGCAGAAGAGGCAACAACGGCCATTTTCGTGCCTAACGATGCGTTCCTGCATGCCGTGCGCAACAACGCCGCGCTTGCGTTTCAGCTCTATCAGGACGCGAGCGTGCGTCATTGTCTTGCCAACCATACCGCCCAGAGCATTGCCCTGTACGACACCGAAACCAGACTCCTGCGATTGCTGCTCGATTATGCTGGGGCCTTTGGCTCGGTGCACGACGACATTGCCACGATTCATGCACCCTTGACCAAAGTGGGTATGGCGGCAGCGCTCGGCGTTACTCGCAAAACCATCATGCGGACCTTAGAACCGCTCCTAAGGGAAGGTGTCGTCAGCCGCGACCCGCAAGACAACCAGTGGCGATTGCACCACGTGCACGACATCACCCAGCGGCTTCCCAAACCTTTCCTTGGTGTGACGTCAACCTTCGGCAATCGTCCCGACGACTTGGCTCAGTACGGTCTGGAGCCAGAGGACGATTGAAACAAGACACAAGACTCCATCGGACGAGTTTCGAATCGCCACCGCAGTGCGTGTAATGTGTAACCTCTCAGGAGCTACATTGAATTCGGATCAGGCAGACCCAAGAAAGCTCCCAACTCCGAACTGTTGGGATATGACCCGCAGTGCTCACTCATCATAGAAGCACCACCGGATTTCCGTTCTACGTGGGTCTCAAAAGCAATAGCTTCGCCGGGCCGTTCCCAAGTTGCGTGGTCGTTCTGCGCCATATCGCCTATCAGATCGGTTATGGGTTTTGCGTCGCCGAGCTTGCCGAAGACGAAGGTCGATGTTCGTGAGCCTTTTGGCATCGAGATTCCAAGGTGCGAAAGAAGTTGGGGCCCCATTTTTCCATTCGAGGGGTGCTCGAGGGCCCAGCGCGCCTGTGCCCAACTTTCGAGCTTACACATGTATAGGACCGCCGAGTGCGATTCTGGATCTGGGTTCATTTCACGGAAGTTGAGCACCTTGCCGTCCCCGAGCATGTAGACGGTGCGGATGCGTCCAGAAGACTGCCTGATCTTGTAGGCGAACACGGGGAGGGTGCCGAATTGCCCGACGGAGTGGCGTTTTGCGATGCCATCACCACTTGGGCTCATCTGCGCGAGAAGGTCGAGGTCTTTCTGCCCAGAACCCAGGTTGCCGTAGACGAGATCGTGTGAGAGGTTGTCGAGGAAATCTCGGGTGAGCACGGGCTTGGGTGTGCAATTCCAGATCATGAGCTTGCGTTGGTCAGCCAGGATAGAAAGGTCTTCTGGCTGCCAAACTTTCACCTTCTGCTCATCCAGCTCCTTCTTGCGTATTTGGGCCGACCGATCTTCTTCGGCAATCTTGGTCAAACGCGGATCACAACCGGAGAAGTCGTATTGCGGCTGCAACGCTCGGGTGAGAGCCCAACCTATGACCTGCCCACCGATTCCCATGATTAGATGATGTCGATCACGGATTGCGCCAATCGCGTCGCCCGCTTCACGTTCGATTTGGCCCACCAGATCCCGAAAGCTGACGGCGAACATCTTGCGCTCAAAGTGGGTCTTGGGTTGTGACTCCGCCATCATCGACAGCGCGATTCTGTCAAAGGACAAGCCACTCTCGCGCACTTCGATGGCGTCGGCCGTTGTATGGGATATTCCCATCACCTGCACATCGGGATACTTCTTCAACTCATTGGAGAACCAAGTCCAGATGCCGGGCACACTGATGACGTGCACGGCAAGGGGCTTTCCGCTCTTTTGGGCCTGTTTGAGAGCCGCAATGAGCGCTTGCTTCGTTTTGCTCTGCAGGTCCCCTTCATCGACTGCCTTGGGTCCCTTGATGCCGAAACAGCGTTCCGCGAGCTCTTGCGCTATGTCGGATTCTGGATAGTACTTCCAGACCGGATGGATATCTCCCCCGTTCGCCCCCTGTCTGTAGATCAAATTGTGGAAGTAGGCGTAGGCACCGGCAAGGTCCAGCTCGACAGAAACTTGCACCGTGCCCTCGAGCGCTCGGGGAGCTTCCTCTTCGCGTATGTCTGAATGTTTTTCGAGGACGCGGGACAGGTTTGGAACGTGTTTGAGAGCACTGAGCTTGTTTGCAATCTCCGGCGGTGCGGTGTCCCAAGAGGGACACACTTCGGTCTTGCCATTTTCCGGCCATCGCGGGACAAAATCGTAGGCCTCCTGCAGAGCTGTGATGTCCTCTCGGAGAAGTCCGCCCCATCGACCCCATTGAACAGTTGCCTCGTACTCCTCTGTCACAAACCGCGTCAACAGTTCGTCGTAGGTGGTGCCCGCCTCGGCATTGAGCATCATGTATGCAAGCTTGGCAGCCAACAGAAAGTTGGGCTCATCTCCAGCGCGGTCAACCGGACGCTCGAGGGCATGTTGGAGTTCGGTGACCCCTGCGCGAAGCTGGCTGTCCACATGTTGGACCGTTAGATGGGGCCGAGTGCGGACGAGTCGACGACGGATCTCCTCCACCGAAAGATTAGGGCAGAGCTTCATCGCACGCTCGAACAGTTGCGTGTCGATCTTGCGCTGCGCGTCCGTGCAGAAATCCCCGGAAATGCTCTCAACCGATGTCACACCCGCTGTTCGTTGCATCCCAGGGATTGCAGGCGACGTTGAGGAAACGCCGACCTCATCAGAGGTGCCGTTGTCCCAGCGGCCAACGCCCAAAGCCTTGGTCGCCAGCAGTTCCCATGGGTGTGCCGAAGAAGTCGACGGATCTGTGGCGAATAGAGTCTCTCCCGCGGCTGCTGCTTGCATCATCGCTCGACAGGCGTTTGGATCGAGGACACTTGCGTAGCTTGCGTAATCGGTGAGGTCTACCCAACTATCGGCCGGTCTCTTCTCATCGTGATAAAGCCACCGATACCAGTTCTCGACGTGCAAACGTGCGGCCAGGCGTGCCTCCTCGGGCATGCCCGCGCCGACTTCGAGCAGCATTTGTTTGACGGCCACAGACAAGAGTGCGCCGCCGCCGTAATTCTTCCGGCTGATGACCGCGGCCTCGCTGAGACGAGGAAGCAGTCTTTTTCCTGCGCCCGATGGCAAGTTCTGGCCAATCTTGATGAGACGATGGGCATCACCATTGACGTTGCCAAGTCGGGTGAAGATGGGACCGAGCTCTCCAAAGCCCCAGGTTATGGAGAGGTCACAAATATGGTCGCTGACGTTTGCGAGCCGCCCCAGATCGAAGCGTGCGTCTTTCCATTCTCGAATAATTGCGCGCATCGCCTCCAGCAATCTTCGCCCGTCATCCTCGCCACATGCGCGTCGATTCTTCTCGGCAACGCGCGTGGACAACAACTGCACGACATTGGAGTAACTCGACTCGACTGCCTTGGATGAACCGAAATCCGCTGCTTTGCCCCAGGTTGTCAGGGCAAGTCTATTGATGATCTCTGTGAGGGTCGTCTCCAATTGCTCCGACAAGTAGGCATGATATCGGCCAATGACAGATTCGGGACCTTCGCGGTCATCCAACTGCGACTGAACGAGCTTGGGGTGGGTAACACTGGTCTGGACGGGCAGAACCGACGGGCAGGCGCGATTACCTCCATGGGCACCGAAAGGTGCCTCTCCCCAGAACGAATAGCCACCCTCCCCAAGGGGTTGGACGTCGCCTGCCTGCGCGCGCAACAACCGAACGTAGTCATAAACAATCGTGGAAGAATTGCCGCAAGTAATGCCTGGCCCATTCAATATTTGCACCGGTTCAGCATACCAGGTCGCCTGCCCATTCGGCAAAACAAACAAGCCCCAAAGGGTTGGGCTCTTTCAGCGCCGCCGTGGCGGTGGCTGCGGCTGCGACGCCTGTGGCTGCTGTGGCTGCTGTGTAGCAAAGTAATGACCTGTTCCTACAGCGACATGTTGCTCAAAGAGATGAGATAGGAGCGCAAGACGTTCTCCTGGGTTTCTCACTCCCGGCTCATTGCCAAACATCAGAACCAACCCATCTTAGCACCGTTGTCAAATGGGAGATGTTGCAATGGGGTTGCACGACAAAGCGCGTTTGCAGAGGTGGATGTCAGTTTACAACGACGATGCGTTTTCGCGGGTTAATGAAGAAGACGACAAAGCGTTTTATATTGGCGAACGTCTTGTCCAGCATCTCGACGAACGCGCGTTGCAAAGCGTCGAAAGAATCATCGAAACCCTGGTGGTAGAAAAGAAGCCCAGAGTGCTCGACCTCATGGCTTCCATTGACTCGCACATTCCCGAGAGCATCGAGGACGCCTACGTCGTCGGATTGGGTCTCAATCAGATGGAGCTCCATGCCAATGAGCGACTCGGGGAGCGGTTGGTGCACGACCTCAATCGCGATCCACGTCTTCCATTTGCTGACTCGAGCTTCGACATCGTTCTCATCACCGTATCTATCAACTACGTAACCAAACCCATGGAGCTCTTCACTGAGGTGGCGCGGGTGCTTGTGCCGGGAGGACTGTTTCTCGTTGTCTTCTCCAACCGCATGTTCAAGGACAAGACGACGCGGATTTGGGCACAATCCAGCGATGCGGGACGTCAGATGATCGTCGAAGACTACTTTGCCTCGGTGACCGATTTTGGCGAGAGAAAGACGTTCGTCTCCATGGGACACCCACGTCCTAAGGATGACAAGTTCGCGGGTCTCGGCCTGCCATCAGATCCTGTGTGGGCGGTTTGGGCGGAGAAGAATGGCGCAGCGGTCGAGAGACCGGCGCGTCAAGAGGTTAGCCCCGAACCCATGGATGGACCGAGCGCCGAGGAGCTCGCGCGCCGAAAAGCCAAAGTGGGGGAGACACTGCAGTGTCCCTATTGTGAGGAGCACCTCAGCAAGTGGGAGCTTCCCCCCTCGCCGTTCAACGAATGGCCCAACGACTACATGTACATTTGCTTCAACAACGATTGTCCCTATCTCATCTCTGGTTGGCAAGTGATGAACACACAGGGTAACCCTGGCTTCTCTTACCGTTTGATGTACGACCCCACACAAAACCGCTGCATGCCGGTTCCTCTTCCGAGCCGCAGAGCCGAGAAGAAACTCGTTGTTGTTCCGCGCGGCTGACGCGGTGGACCTGTGCTACGAACGGATGACTTACGAGGATCTGGTGTGAACGTCGCTAGGACTCGGGCGTCCTAGGAAATACTCTGCAATCGCTTGCGCATCTTCCACAACAGGTGGCTGATGTGGGGGCGACGCGATTCTCCAGTGGTGACCATCAAGAGCTTGGTGATCTTCAGGTCTTGCGGATCGGTGTACAACAGAATCAACATCTCTCGCAGGTAGTTGGTATTCAAGGTTATGTAGTTGTCAGTGCCAACACCCAGTTTGATTCCCTTCTTCTCCCACCAGGAAAACGGATGGTCCTTGTAGTCGTCGAAGGCACCGGTCAAACGCTTGTTGGACGAAGGCAGGGCAATCAGAGACAACCCCTTGGCGATCATCCGATTGAGCACATCGTGTTGGTAATGCTCAGCTTCACGGGCTGTGTAGAACTTGGCTTTGATGAGCCGCGTTCGCTCCGCCTCAGTCAGCTCCACCCCTGCGAGAAGCTTGGGAGTGATCGCTTCCCGTCCATCCCAGTCGATCTCCATGAGCTCGTTGTGTGCCGGTGAGCCTATCGGCACGGCCTCACCGCGGCTGTTCTGCCGAAACAGATGCTGCAGCATGGTGTGGAAGTAGTGGTTGGGGTTGACTCCGAGGCTGAGACCATGCTCGATGGCGTCGACGTGCCAAATATTCATGGCGTTGTCGACCGCCTGAATGCCCTGCCGCAACGTGCTCCAGGTTTCACCATGGTGGCTACGAATGGCGAAGCCAAATGCCTGAAGCTTCTGCAGTCCGACCCGCATTTGTTGGAAATGGACCTTTCGGTGGAAGCCACGCTCGTCACCAACTGTGTCGACCTCGCACAGGTGCTCACTGAGCTCAGGAAACCGAGTGAGCAGTTCGATGATCTGGCGGACTTGCTCGGTGAAATGATCTTTCTTTGAGGAGAAACGCAACGAGTCGAAGAAACCGGGCTCCTTGCGAAAACTCGGTGCCAGAATGAATCGGAATCCTGGGCACTCCGACTGAAAAGATTTGAAACCATCGTAGAGGCCGAGCACGATATCTTCGGGGTTAAGAGTTTCGAGGCCGGGGATCTGTTCGCTGGATTCACTGGTTTCGCGAAACAGTGTGAACTTGAGACGCAAGAATCCGACATTGTACTTGCGATAAAGACGACTGGCCAAGTGATAGGCCGCGGCTCGGTGCGCATCCCGACTGGTGAGGATCAGCTTTGGTAGATACAGAATCTTGAGATATCGATCGAAGCGATCCTCGGTGCCAAGTCGCAGCAAGCGTTCCACATCACTAACATCCCGAATCGGAAAACTGTTGGGGCCATAGACCTCTTTGATCTTCTTTTCATACTCGGCCTGTCGAGGACCAGCAAGCAGAGCTTCGAGGTATGGAAACACAAACTCGGGGGCAAGTGAGCCGGTCAGGTGGGTGTGTTCTTCACGATATGGCAGCGGGAAGGCACCCAAGATACTTGTCAGGGCCTCAGACAATGGATGGCTCAGTAAGGTGTCGATGGATGCGCGATTAATCCGGAAATCATTGAGCGCAGTATGAAAGCTGCGAATGGACTCCCATACTTCGGGGTCCGCCTCGACACGGGCAGATTTCAGGGCCAGATCGAGGGTGTCGAGCAGAGCGAGCCCATTCGTCTCGGCGATCAACTCAGTCAGATGGTGAGTGAGCCGTGCAACGTGATTCATCACCTGACGAGGGAGCACTTCATGATGTCGGAGGCCACTGTTGCCGCCTTGATGCAACCACGCTGCTTGGGACTTGAGGACTTGCAAACGCCCAATAGCTCTTCGTCGGTCTTGTCACGCACTCCTTCTCCCATGAGTGCTCTCGTGTGTGTGAGCAACTCCGGACAAGAGGTGTCCGGCAAGGCCTCGAACTCTTTTTGACAGCCGATGAGGCCGAGGATGGAAGCCAACATTGCCGCACAAACGATGTTTCGCATACTCACTCTTTCCGCGTGGTTTGAAACCGCGCAACGATCGGGCACATGAAACCACCCATGTTGCCGCCAATCAAGGTCGTTTCGGCATTGAGGCCAGGGTTCTGGGCGAGTCATGCACAAGGTCAACGAGTGACCGTTTGAATCACCGGCCGGATTGCGGTATCGCGGTATCGCGGTATCGCGGTATCGCGGTATCGCGGTATCGCGGTATCGCGGCATCGAAGCGTTGTCTATAGCAAGACAGGCGCAATACCAAACAGTCAACGGCTGGGACTGACAATGAGTCTATTTGAAGCATTCATATTGGGAATCATCCAAGGGTTGACGGAGTTTCTGCCAGTATCGAGCAGCGGCCATCTGGAAATTGCCAAGGCCATATTCGGGGATGGTAGCGTTCCCGAGGAGAGTCTGTTGATGACGGTGGTTCTCCACTCAGCCACCGCCTTGAGCACGCTGATCGTGTTTCGCAAAGACATTGGGGCGATTGTCAAAGGACTCGTTGGTCGAAAACGTGAGGACGTGGCCTTCACCGCAAAGATTGTTCTCTCCATGGTGCCGGCCGCGGTGGTCGGTGTGATGTTCAACGATCAGATTGAGTCGTTCTTTGGCGGACGTTTGCTGCTCGTGGGTTGCATGCTTTTGGTGACGGCAACCCTTCTCGTCTTTGCGGACAGGGCCAAAACGACGTTAACGGACGTCGGATTTGTTCACGCGTTCGTCGTCGGCGTCTCGCAGGCGATTGCTATTCTTCCTGGAATTTCGCGCTCTGGGGCGACCATCTCCACATTTGTGCTCTTGGGAATAGACCGAGCCAAGGCTGCGCGTTTCTCCTTCTTGATGGTGGTACCTCTGATCTTTGGCAAGATGGCCAAAGACATACTCGACGGGGCCTTCAGCGACATGGGTTCCACCGGTGCCTTGCCCTATATCGTCGGTTTCGTCGCCGCGTTCGCAACAGGTGTTGTTGCGTGCCGTTGGATGATCAAACTGGTGCGCAATGCTCACCTCACGTGGTTCGCCGTCTATTGCCTGATCGTGGGTATCGCCGCGATAATCTTTGGTGCCTGAGTATTTGCTACACACCTGCGGAACTTGCGCTCCGGGATTGCCCGCCATCGAGGGCCACTACCATATCCTTGACCACCTGCAGCATGACGGTGAGCGAGATGGGGCGGATGTACTCGAGGACGTCATTGCGAGTGTGATAGTTGGGCACAAATCGAGACGTGTCCTGGCACATCAGCAAGGCTGTTTTCATTCCAGCTCGATGGAACGCCGTGCCGTCCGAGGCACCCAACGGCACGATGTTCTCGGTCATGGTCCAATCCCGTGCGGCCGCAACCCGCTTGGCCAGGGAAACCAGTTCAGCGTCGTGCTTGACGAAAGCGAGCACTTCGTTCGTCATGACTCGTAGGAAAGACTCGTCATAGACGCCATCGATAACAATCGCGTAGGTTGGTACAGACTCGATCTCCGCACGGTGTTTGTTTGCCCAGCTCATCGCCCCACGAAGGCCGGCCTCTTCTGCTCCAGTAGCGAGAATGACGAGCTCGGTATCTTTCAGGGCACCTGAGCCAGCCATGACGTCACCCAGTCCCATGAGCACGGCCACCCCGGCGAGATCATCCATGGCGCCGGGTACACTGCGACTCGACCGAAAGAACAAGAAGCTGAGCACAAAAGGAAGCAATCCCACGGCAACCCAACCGATGTTGGTGATCGTCGAGTCACTCCCCCAGCCGGTGAGTGCGACAACTCCACCCATCAACGGCACGAAGGCCGCGAGCGCTCCTATTACCATCAAGGGGCTGGCTGCGTTCTTCAGGCGATACCAGAGGGTGAACTCGTACGCAGAGTCGAGATGGGCGTTGACCACCACCCGGCGTACACACTCGCCGCGACTCGGAACAACCGCGGCAACATTGACGCCCTCGCCCTTGGCAAAAAGGGGATCGAGAATGCGACGGTAGTTGAGTGATTGAAAAAACACCAACGCGAGAAACGCCAAGCTCACCAATCCCGCCACCGCCGGCTGATACCAATAGAGGACGACAGCGATGGCGTACATGATGGCACCGATGGGTATGCCGGCAAGAAACGCCGCAGGATGGCAGCTGTAGGGCTCACGGCGCACCTCGAAGCCAAGTTTCTCCCAGGCGGCTGCGACACGTTCACCGAGCTTTCGCTCGGCGGTGGAGCACGACTCCCGCGGCCCAATGGTGGAGAGCACCTCGTCGATGAACTGATACATGGGCTCTTGCTGCGTCAGCACATCTGCATCAAAACCCGCGGTCACCATTGCTGTGCTCGTCATCGACGGAGACTACGTGGTCGGCTTGACAACGGCAACACTCGACAACGGCAAGATTCGGCGCAGAATCCACAAAATCCGGATCAGCGATCCCCCACATAACCGTTTTTGGGATCGTGGGGATCGCCGCCCATGTGACGTTGGATGATAGGGCGGGTGTCCTTGGGGACGGCGAGCATTGACTTGGGTGTGCCGAGCTCCCCGGCATACGCCGCCACCGCATGGTGAAAGTCGGCGATGGCGCAGGCAATGTTTCCCGACTCAGCGGGTTTCATAACTGAGTCGACGCAGTTGAGCAGCTTGTCGCCCGAGGCGTCGAGTTTGGCAAACTCACAATCTGCGTCTTCCTTGCCCTTATTGAGGGCGAGGTCGTGATCCTGTTGGTCCACTTTGCCATTTTCATCGAGATCTTTACCGAAGTATCTCTCGGCGTAGGCGCGCCCAACGTACTGGACATACTCGGCCTTGCAGACTTCACCACTCATGGCATTCTCCTGCTCGAATTGGCTGCCTTGAGGTTCGGCTGAGATTGGCAAAAGTTGCGTCGGAATTGGGCGCAAGGTTGGTTTCGGCACTCACGCTGCGGCAGTCTTCGCCACTGACGGAGACAATCAGCGGATAGAGTAGCCTGTCTCACAAGCGCCAGCGTCCGCCCAAGGTTTTTTCAACATAATCTGATGGAACGCTCGTTTGCGGAACAGCAAAATCAAACCAGGCCCTGACGTCGTCATCTAGGCCGAGGCCACGCATATAGTTGTAGATGGCCTTGTTGAGCCCGAGTCCGAGCCGGTCGTGGTTGGTGCCAACGGGATCAACGAATTGCAAGTCGTTTCGCGCAAAGGTCGGAGTTGGGGTGGGCACCAACTTGATGCCAAACGCCGCGGGGTCTTGTCCGATAGGAGCGTGCGCGGCGACCGCGAGTCGATGCCAGTGAGCGGAGTCCAGGCATCCTTCGACAAATAGCTGCCTTACGTACTCGAGGCTGTCAATCGTCTCCTGCTCGGTTTGGCTGGGAAACCCATAGATGAGGTAGGCGTGAACCAAGATGCCGCTGTTTGCAAACGCCTTGGCGACGCGGGCCACTTGTTTGACGCTGACCCCCTTTTGCATTAGCGCCAGAAGCCGATCCTGTGCTGCCTCCAGGCCACCGGTTACGGCGATGCATCCAGAATCCGCCAGCAGCTTGCAGACCTCAGGGGTGAAGTAGGGGTCAAAGCGAATGTTGCCCCACCAACTGACGACGATGTGCCGGCGCAGCAATTCCTTGGCAAGGCCCGCGAGCACCTTGGGTGGCGCAGCCTCATCGACAAAGTGAAATCCGCGATAACCCGTCTCCGCGATCAGTGCCTCCATTCGATCGGCGAGCACCATTGCGGAGAGCGGTTCGTACCTACTTATGTAGTCGAGGGACAGATCGCAGAAGGTGCATTTCTTCCAGTAGCAGCCGTGCGCCACGGTCAGCTTATTCCAACGTGTATCGCCCCAAAGGCGGTGCATGGGGTTGGGGAAGTCGACGATGCCGAGATAGTCGCAGAGCGGCAGTCCGTCGTAGGTTGGATTGGCCGTCTGACTGAAGGGAATATCGGTCTCATCTGAACTGCAAAACCATCGAACCTCACCGTCGACCCGCAAGCGGGTACGCAGCAGTTGCTCCCGTTCACGCCGTCCCGCGAAGTACTCGAGCAGACACTCGAGAGGACGTTCACCGTCGTCATAGGTCACAGCGTCAACGAAATCGAATAGCCGCGGTTCACAGAGATCGCGAAACTCAGTGTTGACCCAGCCGCCGCCCATGATGATGCGCGCCAGAGGTAGAGTCGTCCGGATTATGCTGGCAATGCGCAACGCCCCTAGCAGGCTCCCTGGAAATGGAACAGACAGGCCGACCACATCCGGCTTCTCTTGCTCCAACAGCTCGAGGGTGACCTCATTGAGGCAGGTCGCTGTCAACGGTGAGGACGCCATGGCTTCGAGCAGCGGTTCGATAGACGGCGGGCTCTGCGAGAGTTTGCTTCCATAGCGACTCAGCTCGAAACTCGAATCGATGCCATGGGTAATGGCGTCTGCGAGGTCCTCGATGAAGAGACTGGCGAAATACTTCGCCTTGTCGGCGACCCCGAATGCCCCAAAGGCAAAGTCTAGATAGTCTTGCTCATGGCCGACCGGACCTAGCTCGGCAAAGCGTTTCCCCTCGGGAAGAAGGGTGCGGCCGGCGATACGACGCTCCAGGCCCGTTTGGCGTCCTTGCAGAAATGCGATCACGGGATCAATGCACGCGAGGACACGCTCGGCGTTCTCACGCAGATGCACCACGGACGGATGGGCATCAGAACCCTCGGACTCCAACGCTGCCAAGATCCGCTGCACTCCCGCTTGCGAGAATAGCCTCAAAACCCAGATGAGTCCGAGGTCAGCCTGTCTCACCGAATACCCGCACCGGCGTAAGTGGCCAGCGAGATACGCCGTGGCCGGATAGGGTGTGTTGAGCTGAAGGAGCGGCGGATTGACGAGCAGAATCTTCATGATGAGCAGGCACCACGCTGTGGTCTTCAAGCCCTGAAAGCGATAGCTCGATAGCGCGACGGCACCGGAGGGTCGCCTCGACACTCTCGCTCTGACGCGGCGTCAGACGACGGACCCTCCGCCCAGGGTCAATTTCTCAAGCTCCCACATATCGAGTATCGGTATGCCCTCGTACCCCTTCTGAGGCAACTGCGGTTTGTACTTGCGTACGCGCTCAACAGCATCGAGATGCACTTTGGTCAAGCGATAGCCACGGGAAATGTACAAGCCCACGGCACGCAGATTGTCGTTTGTCATCAACGCCCACGCGCGACCGAGACCGCGACCGTGGAATTCGCCTTCCACAACCTCGAGCATGCGTCGCCCGAAACCGCGCCCCCTCACAATTGTGTCGAGAGTCACGACCTGGCCCGACGGACCATCGATGAGGAAGGTTACCAGAGCCGCAATATCGTCGTGATGATCGACGAGCGCCAACCCTTCGACGTCATCGGGGGTGTAAACCGTGCTGAGACCAACGACACAGCCGAGCCAACGTTCCTCCCACAAATCCTTGATCTCGTCTGTTGTTGCCGCTCTCACCTGCATGTCGCGTCGTCGCAGTGGACTCATCGCACCCTCCTTGAACAAATCATGTCATGCCCGACTGCCAAACTTGGGAGTTATCGAAGCAAGGCCAAGAACGCCCCGGCAGCAACGGCTGTGCCGATGACACCCGCCACATTGGGTCCCATGGCTGCCATCAGCGGGTTCACTTTGCCGTCGGTTTGTTTCGACACAAAATCTTGAACCACGCGAGCCGACATGGGCACAGCAGATACGCCTGCCGCACCGATGCACGGGTTGAATCGCATGGCTTTTGGCAGAAACAGATTGAGAACTTTGGCGAAAAGAACGCCACCAGCGGTGCTGAAACCGAATGCGATGGCACCCAACAAGAGAATCTTCAGAGTCGTGGGCTGCAGAAAGCTTGTGCCCGACATGGTTGAACCGATCACCAAACCCAGAAAGATGGTGATGATGTTGATCAATGGTCCGCCTGCCGTCTTTGACAGCCGATCGGTTTTTTGCGACTCCCTGAGCAGATTGCCAAACATCAGCAAACCAATCAAAGGTGCGCAGCTCGGAACAGCCAAAGACGATAGCAACCCGGTGACGATCGGAAACAGAATGACTGCCGTCCGCGACGGTTCCTTTGCCTCGGGGACATCCATCGCACGCTCTTTCTTCGTTGTGAGCAAACGCATGATGGGCGGCTGAATGATCGGCACCAACGACATGTAGCTATAGGCGGCCACCGCAACCGCACCGAGGAGATGAGGCGCAAGCATCGACGTAAGAAAGATCGATGTCGGCCCATCCGCACCGCCGATGATTCCGATAGACGCGGCCTCTTGGGCCGTGAAACCCAGAAGGTAGTGGGCACCAAGAGCCGCCACGAAGATGCCTAGCTGGGCAGCGGCACCAAGAAGAAGGGTGATGGGGCGGGAAAGCAATGGCCGAAAATCGGTAAGCGCGCCTATCCCCAAGAAGACCACCGGCGGCAACAGCTCCGTACGAATCCCTGCATCGTAGATGATCTGCATGAGCGGTGGCAAACCATGTGTCGCTGTTCCAGCGACAACCGGTACGAGTGCGGCAGCGCTCGGATCACTCACGGACGACAACGCCGCAAATGGCAGATTGGCAAGAATCGCCCCAAAGCCTATCGGGATGAGGAGAAGCGGTTCGTAATTCTTGCGAACCGCCAGGAATATGAGCGTACCGCCGATAGCGTACATGACGAGTATTCGCCACGTAAGGGCGGCAAACCCTGAGGTGTTGACAAGAATCTCAATAGCTTCCATTTCACTACCCGAGGGTCATGATTGGTTGACCGGCTTGGACATCGTTCCCAAGCTCGGCATTGATAGTCATCACCGTGCCACTGGTGGGTGCCCTGACATCGTGTTTCGCCTTCATCGCTTCGACTGACGCGACAACCTGACCCTCCTTGACGGCGTCGCCAATCTTGACCTTCAACTCGACGAGCTCGACTTTGCCCTTGAATGGCGAGAAGACCGGCGTTGATTTGCCGGTGCCGCTTGCCGGAGTCACCGTCGGTGCGGAAGATCCTCGCGACGCAGCCGGCTCGACCGTCACCTTGAACGTTCGAATCGATCCACCTTCCTCGACCGTACATGTTGTGGTGACAGGCCCAGTCAACGCAGGCGCGTTTGTCTGCGTTTGAGGCACCACTGCGGTCTTCGGCTCTTCCTTCTTCTTCAGAGGAAGGACAATCTTGGCCTTGCCGCTGAGAAATCGAATGCCTTCGTTGAGGTCCATGTTCTTGCCGGGAACGATTGAGGAAGCGACTAGGAATGTGCTCTCATCGTTGACAGGCAGGTTGCGCTCTTTGATAGCGGCGACAGCCAGCTCCACGGAATCGGCGGCTGCCTCGAGCGGATCGCCATTGAACACCGGCAGCCCGAGCTGCTCGGAGGTGATCTTTATCACCTCGGGGTCGGGCGGCAACGGCGGACGACCGAAATAGCCAAGGACAGCGCGACCGTAGCCGGCTTCCATCTTCTTCCAACGTCCGAGCAGAACGTTGTTGAATGCCTGGGTCCAATACTGTTGCGAGCCCGGTGTTACCGACGTCCATGCGCCACCGGCCTTGACGACGACAGGAAACTCCGCGAGCACCTCAGAGTACTTGTTGAGAATTCCCGCTTCCTTCATCATGTGAACGTTCGGGCCGATAGCACCACCTGGCATTGGAAATCCGACAACACGGGCGTCGGCGGTTGTGGTCACCGGATCGAAATCGTATTCGGCCATGCTCTCGTTGAGCATGTTCTCAATCTCGGTCATGTACGAGACGTCAATGTCGAGCTCATAGCCGGTGCCCTTGAGAGCGTGAGCCATGGAACGAACGTCGGGCTGCACGGTCCCTGATGCCATCGGCCGGCAGGAGAGATCGATGCCATCAACGCCACCTTCGAGACCCGCCATGTACTGAGCGACTGCCAAGGAAGCGGTGTCGTGTGTGTGCTGCCACAACAGAACTTCCGGCGGCAAGATCCTGCGAATGCCTTTCGCCGTTTCGTAGCAAGTGTTCGGGTCCGTCGTGCCTGAAGCATCCTTCAGACACACCGAATCCATGTGCAGACCCTTGTCCACGAGCTTCTTGATAATGCCGATATAGAAATCAGCGGTGTGGACCTCATCGGAGTGGAAAGGCAATCCCATCAATGCCACACAAACTTGGTGGTGCATCCCAGAGTCGATAATTGGCTTGCCTGTCTTCTCGAGGTTGTCAACATCGTTCATGTAATCGAAGTTGCGATCCCACGTGGTGCCGTGCTTGTGCATCAGCTTGGCTTGCAGCTCGAGAGCCCTGAGCCGCTGCGTGGTAAGGGTGACCCCTGACACAGAACGGGTGAGGATCTGCAGGTCGACGTCTTTGCCGACCGCCTTGCGCATCTCGTCCTGACAGACAAAGGGGTCTTCGCCAACGTAGAAGTAGGGTGCCTGATACCGCGCGCCACCGCCAAACTCAAAATGTCGGATCTTCGCCTTCTCGGCCGAGAATTGCATGGCCGGCAAGATATCTTTGAGTCTCACTTTGCCGCCGAAGCTCGATTGCAGCCCATCGCGGAAGGGCGTGAACATCACCCGTACTTTTTTCTTGGTGTCAGCGTGAATCATGGCGCATCTCCTCGATCCTTGTCACTCGCGCACCGTCAAAGAGCACCGCGACGCTCGCATGGATAGCAGCAAGCATTGCGGCGTCATCAGAACGCGGTCTTTCGGGAAAAACAGCGACAACGAGGCGGATAACACCCGCCAAAATGATCAGCAGAACAAAGACGGAACAAAAGGAAGTAAGACAAATCGCAGCAAGATTCGTTTCCACAGACTTCGGGGCCTCCGGCTCATTTCAACGCAGGTAAACGACGCGACTTGTATGACAAATTGGATGAATCTGAAAGCCCAATCATCCGTTTCATCCGTCGATGAGGTGAGATGAGTGAGTGACCGGGCCGCACCCTTCCCAGGCAGCAACGAACCGATGCTCAGATTGGCGGAGACCAGGCCGGACAATGCTTTTCTGACCTGCTTCAACCAGCGAAACCGGAATGCGGCATGTATCCTATCGTAGTCGTCCTTCAGAGTTTGACTGAGTTGTCGATGTTGTTCAAGGTGCGACTCAAGGGACCTGTCGAACTGACTGCGGCCACCGTTCAACGCCAGTTCCGTTTTTCTATTTGATACTCGATCCTGTGTTTCTATTTGATACTCGATCCAGTGTTTCTATTTGATACTCGATGAAGACGGGAGGGCGTGGTAGGACCAATCTGTGGATCATGTCGGCAACATTTTCCGTCCGCCAAGTGAGGCGTCGAGCCTTCTCATCCAGGTGACCGTCGGTTGCAGCCACAACCGTTGCGGTTTTTGTGCCATGTATCGGGACAAACAGTTCCGAGGCAAACCCTTCGAGCAGATCGAGGCGGACATCTGTGAGGCTGCGAACATCGGTCCACGATTCAACCGGGTCTTCTTGTGCGACGGCGACGCGTTGATTCTGTCGACCTCGAAGTTGCTGCGCATTCTCAATGCTATTCGTGAGCAGCTCCCGTGGGTGGTGCGGATTGGCATATACGGTGATACTCGCTGCGTTGGGAAAAAGAGCGTCGCCGAGCTCACCGAGCTTCGCGATGCAGGGCTCGGCATCGTCTACCATGGCATCGAGTCGGGAGATGCGGAGGTCTTGCGGCGCATCGACAAGGGCGGCACCGCGGCCGAATGTGTGGACACTGCCAGAAAGCTTTGGCAGGCAGGTATCACCCATTCGGTGATCGCGCTTCTCGGTGTTGGTGGCGTCGAGCTGTCGGCACAACACGCGCGAGCGACTGCTGCTCTGCTTTCTCAAATGGATCCGCCGTATGTGGCAGCGCTCACCCTGACTATCGTTGCCGACACGCCCATTGCCGCGGCACAGCAAAGCGGAGAATTTGTCCTTCCTGGCAAGTTTGGGCTTCTCGGAGAGCTGCGGACCATGGTTGCCGAAAGTGGTTTCAGTCGCTGCCGATTTTCAGCAAATCATGCGAGCAATTATTTGCCGATTCGTGGAGATCTTCCCCGCGACAAGGCCGCACTGTTGCAAATGCTCGACCGCGTGATCAAGAGCCGCGATGAGAGTCTGCTCAAACCGGAGTTCTTGCGTGGTTTGTGATTGTGATTGTGATTGTGATTGTGACGCGATGGGATGCGATGCGATGGGCCCGCTCTTTGGACACTTGGACACTTGGGCGATTTGACTTGGGCTGCAGACTATGAAGCTTTCGGCAAGGCGTGGGAGTATTTGCCCGAGTCCACCTCACCTCCTTCGATCGAGGTCAACCTGCGTTTCCCTGGGCAATACCTCGATCGGGAGACAGGACTGCATTACAACTGGAACCGATTCTACGATCCGAATACCGGTAGGTACCTGACTCCGGAGCCAATCCTGACCGATCCGCGTTGGCACCGCCACGTGATGCTTGGATTTCAATCGGGCCCGTTGCCAGCGTATTCGTATGCTTTGTCCGCACCGCAGCGATTTGTCGATCCAACAGGCTATGTTCCCGTTCAGAATCTTAGCAGTCATGAGATTCCGGCGTCTGGAAATCCCGGTCCTGGTCAAGGCTCTGGTGGTCAAGTTGACATTACGTTACCGCCTCACTCGTCAGTCGACAGCACTCACCCGAAGAATGATGTTGGTGATGTCGATTTCATCGACGGCGAAAAATGGCGCGGTAATGACGAATGGCCACAGGTCTACTGCTACGACACCGCAGATGGTGCCGGTGTGTCATGCAGTCATCTTCCTCCATTCATGTACCACTTCTTGAATCCCGATTCGCCTAGCTGCCGAGACGATGATGACGATAGCTCTGGATGCAAATAATGCGCAATCGAGGATGGTCAAACCGCAGGACGCGATTTTTGGCCGGTGCGGGCGCGGGAGTCGGGCTTCTTCTCCTACTGGTGTATTTGGCACCTGGTGCCATTTGTCGTCTCGTCCCGTTAGGTGACGAAGGAGAGGGTGAGTGCCTGGGTTGGACGGCGCGCCTGCCGTTGGCTCCGACGTGCAAGGTGCTAGATGTTACCTCGAAAGAAATCGCGACGACGGGAAACGATGTCGTAATCTCGGAAGCATTGGGAGGTCTCGTGCGGGCCGGTGCATGTGAGGAACTTGCCGCGTTCCGACGGGAATACGTAGCCTCGAAAACGCAAGCCTACATTAACGACATGCTGGATGGCGCACTTGCAAGTTGTGTTCGAGGTGAAGAATATTCCCTTCAGGACAAGAGGGCACAATCGCAAATACTCGAAGCTGACCTTGTTGACCGCTTGGCCACAAATTCAAGGTGTCAATCTTCCGTAGCCAAGCCATCGCAGCGTTGATCGGTCATCTCGAAGCTAGAACGAGTTCCCGTCCTGCCGCGCCCAAGAGGTACAGACAGCTGGGGGTGCCAAACCCAAACCTCCCACCCGCCCCAAGTTCCGGAGCAGACGCGACGCGGCTGCGCAGGCTTGTGCATAGTCCACGGGATTATGTAAAGGCTCGCACTCACTGCCAACGCGAGCCCAAGGAGATGGTAACCGTTCGAGCAGCCGCGTCCTTCCGCGGGCGCCCATGGTTGGCTACGCTCAGTCGGGATGGATAACGTCGAGCTCACCCATGATCGAGCGGAAGAGGTCGTCCTCCAGCCGTTGCTGAGTTTCGGGCTGCTCTCTGGTCTGCTTCCAGTTGCAGGGTGCGAGCTCGAGGACGCGTTTGCGTGGCCACCTCGGGAGCAGGGTCAGCACATCTCTCAGGTAGGCCTCCGGCTCGATGCCCTGAAGGCGGCAACTGGCGACGAGGGTTGCGAAGGTCGTGTTCACCTCAGCACCGTCGTCACTGCCGACGAAAAGCCAGTTTTTACGGCCCACTGCTTGGCGGCGGAGGTTGCGCTCGGAGATGTTATTGGTCGCTGGCAACCGCCCGTCCGTGAGGAATCGCCGCAGCGCAACCTCTTGGTTCAGCGAGTAGCGGATCGCGGCGGCCAAGGGTGTGCCGTCGAGCGCGGTGTCTTCGTACTTGTGGCAGAGCGCGAAATGGTTGTCGACGATGGGCTTCGCCTTCGTCGCCCGCATCTGCCTGCGCTGCTTCCGCGACTTGCTCGCGAACTTCCGCTCGAGCAGGAACATCACCTGCAGGTTCCCGAGGAACTCCTGAGCGATCTCCGGCTCGCTGGCGAGCGTCTTGAAGTAGTAGGCGCGCGCATGCCCCCAGCAGCCGGCCTCGGTGGCGCCATCCGCGCCGTAGAGGTGATCGAAGACGCTATGGGCGTCAGCTACGACCGTGCCTTTGTAGTCGCCCAGAAGCTCATCCACGGCTTCCGCGTTGTGTTTGCGGCTGAATGCGAAGATGACGTGCCGTCCGGGGACCACCAACACCCAGAAGTGTCCCCGCGAGCATTTCCGCGGGGCTTGCACCAACACCCCGGTGGCATCGGTGCAGACATACGGCGCTGTCCGTGCGTCCATGAGCATTGCCTCGAGCAACGGCGCAAACAGCCCACGAAGCGCGTCGAGCCAGCCGTACAGCGTAGAGCGCCCAAGTCGCATGCCCTCACGCTCGTACACGTTCTCCAGCCGGTTGTACGGGAGGTGGTCGTCAAAGCGCCGGACGATCAGATTGGCGAGCAGGCCAGGACCGGCCATCCCGTGCTCGATCGGCAGCTCGGGGCGAGCGGAGATCGTGATCCACGATTCGGGCTCTTGCTCAGGCAATGTGCCGAGCTCGGCGCGCGACTCCTTCACCGCCAGGATTGCCTCCTGTGTCTTCGCCTTGTACTTCGGCCGCACGACCGTGACCTCAACCAGCGAGGATACTCGGCGCTCAATCGTTGTAGACCGTTCTTCTCCGATGCGCTCGAAGGCGTCGGTCCCGAGGCGCTTCACCTCGTCCGGCACAATCTCCACAGTCGCCTTCGCGATGCGTTCGCCGGCTGTGCGGCGACCCGTGGGCTTGCGTGGACGACGGTGTGCACCGGGATCACCGGTCTCATCGTCTTTCCCATCGTCAGCATCCCCAGCCTGTTCCGCCTCTGCTTCCGCCTCAGCCGCCAGTTGCTCCGCGAGCGCCTTCGGGTCGGCGTCTGCTGGTGGATCGGAGCCGAGCAGCTGCGCCAAAATTGCGAGGGACAACTGCCCGTTTTCTTCCGCCTTGAAGCGTTGGCTCTTGGGACCGCTCAGACCGATTTCGAGCTTTTCCACCTTCTCGCGCAGGTCTTCAGTGAGCTTGCGGTAGACATCGCGTGACCGGATGGCCTCAAGAAGTGCTTCTCGATGCGTGTTGCTGTCGAGGGCGTCAAATTGCTCCGCGACCAGGTCGACGTCAATCCGCACATCCGATTTCTTTGCGGGGTCGCTCATGGTTATATTTAATATACTAGCAAAGAAGTGTCGTCAACAGACAACATGCAGTCCGGAGCATGGTTTTCTCTTTTTTGGCGTTCCCGCGAGCAACTGCGCCAGCCTCTTGCCGTCGATGCGGACTGTCGGGGACTCGCCACCGGCGGAGGCTAGCTCGAAGACGGCACGATGGAGGCGTTTGTAGAGGATGCAGTAGCCGTTCTTGTCCCACCAGAGCGCTTTGAGACGGTCGCGGCGGCGGTTGATGAAGATGAACAATGTGCCGGACCGCGGGTCCTCTCCGAGCGTCTGTCTGGTGAGCAGTGCGAGCCCGTCAAAGCCGCGGCGCATGTCGACCGGCTCAGTGCAGGCGAAGATGCGTACCGTGACGGGGATCATTGCGTTTGCTCGACGACGCGCATGAGGCGGACGAGGGTTTGCTCGTCAAAATCAGCGGGAACCCGCACGCGGACATCGCCCTGCAATACCAGCTCGAGCATGGGTGCCAGGGAAACGACCTGGGCGACGGGCAACTCCACGAGTTTGGGAGCCGATGCCGGCGGTGCGGACGACCCCCTCGCTGGCGATTCGGCCCAGCGCTTCGCGAAGTTGACACGGCTCTGCGCGTTGCCGTTGGAGCCGGCGGCTCGGCGCAGCTTCGAGCTCCAGTAGGTCAAGGTTGACGCCTTGAACCCCATCTCCGCGGCGAACTCCTTCGCCGTGAGCCCGCTGTCCTTCCACCTCTCAACCCGCTTTGTCCAGTCCGCGGCGCTCGCTCGTTGCATGGCATCCTCCTCGGAAAGGACGCCAGTTTGCATCGCGAGCGGCGTGTCGGGCTAGAACGCGGGTACTCGGACGCTTACGTCGTGCATGCTGAGGCAGCGATCAACAGGGCGACCGCACATGATCCAGCCACAGGAGCGGAAGTATTTCTTGCAAGCATGTACACAAGAAAAGCAATATCCGCGCCAACTTGGCGTTAACGGGGAGCGGTCCATTTCTGCCCATAGATCAAGGACGTCGGAACAAC
>MGST01000312.1 GCA_001798605.1 Deltaproteobacteria bacterium RIFOXYA12_FULL_58_15
AGCTGCAGATTGAGCACTTCGCCGTCAAAGGTGATGCCTTCGTAATAGAGATACCGGCCCGCCTCCCAGGTGCACAGATCCACGAGCCGTTCGGTCTGTTGGGCGCGAAGGGCGTCGAACAACTCCGGGGGGTCGAGCAGACCGAGACGGATGAGGGTGTAGCCGAGGCGGTTGTCATCGGTGTGCATGGAACCGAGTGCCACATTGAGTTCATCCCGCTCGATGCGCCCCTTGCGCACGAGATATTCGCCGAGCTTTTCTTCGGGCAGACTGGAGTTGACGTAGACGGGTTGCCCGTGAATCAAATAGATCCGTTTGTGGTGGGTGGTCGCCTGAATCGCCAACAACCCGGTGGCGTGGGTGATGTGGAAGCGATAAAAAACCTTGAAGAAGGTGTTCTTGCCCAGGTCCCCCGAGTAGGTCGGCTTCGGCTCGGTGCTCGACTCATTGGCGGGCTGCGGCGAGATCTCCGAAAACGCAGCCACCGGTAGAAATGGCCCCCCGTCCCGCGACACCCACATGGCGTCGTGGACCACCCCAGCATTCACCAGGTCCTGGACCGTCTCGATGCTTATCGGGCCAATGACACCCCTGTTGGGATCATGCAGGCGGTAGTCGGTCATGGAAAGTCACACGGTGGCCTTTCCTTGCATTGCCTCAATAGCGGCATTCGTCGGCCAACCGGTGGCCCGGTTCGCAGTAATTGTAGTTGCCAAACACCACCGTGGTCGCACCACGCACCTCGATACCGTTCGGGCCCGAGAACACGTAGGATGCGGTGTACTTGTGATAGGTGAGGCCGGCTTGATTGCGAAAGCGCTTCTTCGTTGCCGGATCAGCGAGGACCACCAGGAATGATTCTTGACTGTCAGCGCGAATGGTTTGGCGTACGCCTCCCGACGCCCCTTCGAGTTCAGGAGCGCCGTCGGAGATGCCTTCGAGGCTGAGACTGAAACCTCTGAGCTCGACTTTGCCGAAGAGGGGATTGCGGGGGTCGGCAGGGTTGTCATTGGCTACGGTCACCAGGGCGAAATGGTTTCCATAGGGCTCTTGGAAGCACTTGTAGTCTTCGTCGATGCAGATGTTTTCCACCGTATCGACTTCGTCGGTGATAAGAAAGTTGGCTGTGCCTTCGGCGTCCGCGCTCATGATCAAGGAGCCGTCAGTGGGTACGAGGGTGACTACAGACACGAGGCCCACATCGCCGCAGGCGACGAGGGCCGACAAGGTGGTCAATAATAGGATTTTCACCCCACCATTGTTAGCACAATCGTTGCCTGGCCAGCAACGCAGGGCTCGTAGTATTCCCGTAGATTAGCGTTAGCTGACGTTGACTAGCGGGCCAGCCGATAATACCAATCACCTATGATGAGGTTGTTGATAACTGGGCTCGTCCTCGTGGGGTTGGTTGTGTCCTTCGGGTTGGACGGTTGGGCAAAACGTCGCGTGGAAGAGGAGAGTGCCGCCGCAGGAGCGGAAGAGGAGCCTACCGGGCGCAAGCCCGTGAGCCTCTTTGGTACGAGCCTTACCCTCGGTGCCGTGCTCGACCAACTGGCTCGTAACCAAGGGTTGTACCTGATTATTCGCACCGACGTGAATCTCAAAAAAGAGATCGACATCCCTACCCTCAAGAACGTGGCGCTCGAGGACGCTCTACGGGTGATTCTCACTCCCATCGGTTACAGCTCCGCCATCAACGGCAATGAGCTCATCATCTTCGCCCGCTATGTGCGGGTGTTTCGCGTCAATGTGCCGATGATCACCCAGAATTGGCAATCTGACTTTGCCAATGATGCAACGGTGGGCTCACTCGGTGAGGCCGAGGGCGGTGGTGGCGGCGGCGATAGCAATTCGTCCTTGGGGGCGAAGGTGGCCTTGGCAACCAAGTCGAGTTCTGAGGGGTTGTGGACGGAGCTCGAGAAGGCTTTCGCGACCCTGCTCAGCAAAGATGGCACCTTTTCGGTCAATCGAGCCGCGGGCCTGGTCACTGTCAATGACAAGCCCTACGCCCTTGACGCGGTTGAGCGTTATATCGAAGCGCTCAACGAGGAGATGGCCAAACAGGTCGTCATCGAGGTGCGTCTTGCTGAGGTGACCTTCAGAGACGAGCGCAAGATGGGGGTCGATTGGAACATCCTCTACGACAAGATTGCTGGCATGGCTGTCGGGGCGGCTTCCACTGCAGGTTCGGCGTTGGTCAAGGACCAATCGCAGACGGGTGCCATTAGCCTGTCTCTTGCGGGGGTCGGTGGTTCGGCGGTGCTGCATGCATTGGAGGAGCAGGGGGATGTGAATCTGGTATCGCAACCCAACCTGTTGGTGGGTAACAATCTTCCCGCTCTGATCCAGGTGGGGCAGATCCGCACCTATGTGGCGGCCATTACTCAGATGTTCGTGCCTAACGCGGGATACCAAACGTCTCTGAAGACCGGGATGCTCTCCGATGGCCTCATCATGTCGCTGCTGCCGCGCATCAACGATAACGACGTGACCATGGCGGTGTCTTTGGTTCTGCAAGAGGTCGTGAGCCTCGAGCTTCGCACCTTTGGGCAGAATGCCGTGGAGCTGCCGTCGTTCAACCGGCGTAGTTACAGCGGTGTAGTCTCGGCGAAGCCTGGCGACACGTTGGTGATAGCGGGTCTTATTGACGAGAAACACAGCGACGTTGATCGCGGCGTGCCGTTTTTGTCGAGGATTCCGGTTATTGGTGTCCTGTTCGGCTCTGAGGAATATGTCAGCCATCGGACCGAGCTGGTGATCCTGCTTACGCCAAAGACCATCGCAGCCGCCGCCCCCTCGCAACATGACCTCGACAAATTCTTGGATCTAGACTGAACGCGGTTTGACCATGGCCAGAGCCGTACTCATTGATCACCAGACCTTGGTCGCCTACTCCGGCGGCCGGCAGATGCAAACACTCATCGCCGATCTCGACTCGGTTCTGACGGAGGAAACGTCCGTCGCGGTGGTCCCCACGAACGTGTCGCGGGTGGTCGCCACCACTGAGGAGACCTTGCACCAGCAGTTGCACGACAAGCTGCCGCAGGGGTCGGTGTACTGTTTCGAGAAGGTCGACGCGGCTGTCTATCAGGTTTTCTCGATAGCGGAGAGCGTTCTGGCGAGCTTGCGTGCCTGCAGCCACGTTGGTGCGGTGGTTCCATACGGGCCACTCGCGCGTGACGGCCATAAGATCGCTGTTCCGTCGGGGACGACGCGCCAGGAACAGGGACTGATCACCCGGGCGGGTAGGGCTTTTCTCGGACGCACAGAGGAAATCGCCGACGTCATAGAAGATGTCACCATCATCGATCTTATTGGCGACAGACGCGTCATCACCTGTGCCCACGGCTTTGAGATTCGCACGGTGCGCGCCCTGCACCCTGAGGACAGTCTCGAGCGTGAGGTGAACCTGACACTGCAGGGCGTCAACATGTCCAGCAGCCGCATCATCACCCACGATCGGGCCATCAGCGATCGATTGACCGAGGCTGGTCGCAATGTGGAGCTTGTGCGAGTGCCGCCAGAGGCACCGAGTGTGGCGCTGCTTGGCTTGCGCAAAGATCCGCCCCTGCAGTTTCATCTCGCAACCGAAATGGCACGGATGCGGCGACGCTCTGCGCAGCAACGGTTGTTGCAGTCCACCATTGGGGCAGCCGTGTTTCTCTTGGTGGGGTTGGGCCTCACGGGTGTCACCGTCACCCGTCGGCTGATGGCCGAGGTGAGGCTTGCGGATTTGCGCCAGGAGCAGTTTCAAACCACCCAGACCCACAGTCGCCTGTTCCGCGAGCGCTATGCTGGCATGCTCACCCGCCGCACATTCAATTTGCCACAGGCATGGGCAGAGCTGGAATTCATGATGCCGCCACAATTGGAGGTCGAATCTGTTGGCGTCACTCAGGAGAGGCTCACCGCCATGCTCAAACGTCGCCATCTCGATTTGGATTTCCGAGATCCACCGCTGTCGCTCGGGGAGCTCAAGGAAGCGGTAGAGCTCAGCGCCAGTTGGCAAGGCGCGGTGGTCAAGCCGATCATGGGAGACCACGAGCTCAAATATCAACTGGAGAAGATGCGGTGAATCTCAGGGTTCTAAGGCTAACGTTCATTATTCTCGGTATCGTGGCGGTCTTCGTTGCCTACGACCAGTACGATGCCGGTGACCGTGTCGACATGCAGATACTTTCGGAGTTGCCGGCCCTCAATGCAACCAAGCTTGAGATGAGGGCTCTCAACCAGGCGACACCTAAGCCATTGCGGCCGCAGAACGAGGCTCTGGAGTATCTTCTAGCACGGCTTGTGGACGACACGGAGTTGCTCGGCAGCAGTGTGCGGCTCGAACGATCTCCTGCTGAATCCGAATGGAACACGGTAAACCATGGTGTTACCAAGACGGCCATCACCGTGTCATCGCCAGCGGACAAGCAGGCGGGGCTTGGCTATTTTGCGATGATGTGGGAACTCTTGTTGCGGCAGCCCGTTAGTATCGTCTCGGCGAGCCTGAAGGTTCAAGATGCCGTGATCACCCTTTCGGTCGATCTCGAGCTTCTGGCTCTCGAGGGAGGTGGATGATGTCACATTTTACAGGCATTGAGGCACGACTCAGCGTCGTGCGGATTTTTTCGTTTGCAGTGGTTGGCTTGATTGTAAGCCTGGCTCTTGGGCCTGCGTGGTCGAAGGCGAAGGCGAAGCGGCCAGCGGTGGCAGGCTCTCCTGCATCTGCATCTGCATCTGCATCTGCATCTGCACCGGGTGCAGAGGAGGTGGATGGCGAGGAGCTCGTCGACATTGGAACTCGAGACGTTCTCGAGCGGCTCAAGTTATTGCGCGTGCAAATGGCCCTCGATCGCGAAGAGATCGCCGCATTGGACTTGCGAATCGAGAAGATCAAGAAGGAACGCGAGATGGAGGCGCTGCTTGGTACTGGCACGTCCAAGCCGACTGCCCGCACCCGCAGTGCCGGGACCGACATTCTTGTCAAGGCAATTACCCTGCAGCCGCGCAAGGAAGCGGTGATCATGTACCGCGGCCGAATCTTCAGTGTACGCGAAGGAGACAAGATAGGTGGTGTCGTCGTCACTGACATCAACGAGTCTGGTTTGAAGGTCAAACGCCGCGGTGGCGGTGTAACATCCACCGTCCGCTAAAGGTTTTTCATGACACACCAACGTATCGGCGAGATGCTCATCGCCGGGGGGCTTCTGACCCCGGAGAAGCTCGAGCTGGCCCTAAATGTTCAGAAGCGCACCCGCGAACGACTGGGGGAAATCGTTCAGCGCCTTGGTTTTATCGGTGAAGCTGATCTCGGCCAGATGTTGGCCAAACAGTACGGCATGCCCTTCGCCGGTTTGCGGCAGCTGCGTGCCGTCGATATCGATGTGGAAGGTCTGGAAAAGCTGACCCAAGAGTTTGCCCGCGAAGCCTGTGTGCTGCCGGTGATGCGCCAGGGGCGGCCCTTTCTCGTAGTGGCCGACGTTCTCAACACCAGTGGCAACGACCGCGCGCAATCGGTGATCGGCCGCCGGCCTTTGGTTGTCTCCACCCGCAGCGCCATTGCCACGGTCCTCGAGACCTACTCCTTTGGCGGCAAAGACGGCGAAAAGATCGTCGAAAATGCACGTGATGCCATCTCTGCCGGTGAGATCAACGAGTTGCTCGGGTTCCTTCTCGGCCGCGCCGTGCTTGCGGGTGCCTCTGACATTCACATTGAACCCGTCGGTCCCGTCAGTCTGGTGCGGTTTCGCGTCGACGGCGTCATGGCACCCGAGATCAGCTTGCCCCGTGAGCGCCACGAGAACTTGGTCAACGTGCTCTTCGGCAAGAGTGGCATCGATCTCTCAGACTTTCACCGCCTGCGCGATGGCCGCTTCTCTTTCGAGTTTGCCGGCCGCACTCTCGATGTTCGTTTTGCCTCGAGCCCCACGGTGGAAGGCCCGATGGTGGTCATGCGTATCCTCGACGATACTCGCTCTTTGGTGCAGCTCGAGGAGCTTGGTTACATCGACCACAACTTGCGGGCCATTCGCGAGCTCATCCGTCATCCCTTTGGCGTCATCTTGATGGTTGGGCCGACGGGCTCTGGCAAGACCACCACGCTCTATTCGATGTTGTCCTCCCTCAATGACACGCAGAAGAAGATACTCACCGTCGAGGACCCGGTGGAGATCAAGCTGCCATCGGTGCAGCAGGTTCAGGTCAACGACAAAGCTGGGGTCACCTTTGCCAACTGCATTCGCGGCTTTCTGCGCCAGGACCCCGACATCATCCTCGTCGGCGAGATTCGCGACCAAGAAACAGCGCGCGAGGCGTTTCGCGCCGCCAACACCGGCCACTTGGTGCTCAGTACCTTGCATGCGAACGGTGCCGTGGAAGCTGTTGCCCGACTCGTGGACCTCGGGCTCGAGCCTTATCGGGTCGCCGATGGCACCATCGGTGTTGTTGCACAACGGCTCCTCCGACAGGTTTGCCCCAAGTGCTCTACGCCCAATGCCTACGTGGGCATGCCACACTCCCGCGAAGTGGGGCCGAGTTGTTCCGCCTGCTCCAAGGGTTATGTTGGCCGTGGCGTCGTCGCCGAGGTGTTGACCCTCGATGACGATCTGCGCTCGCTCATTCACCAAGGCAAACCAGCGGCAGCCCTCCAAGCACGGGCGCAGGAGAAGGGTTTTCTCACCATGCTCGACAATGGTCGCGAGCTGGTGGAACGTGGTATCACCAATGCGGCCGAGGTGGAGCGTGTGGTCAGTCCGTTGGACGTGGTGCGAACGGACCAGGCTGCCCCTGTTTGAGTGAGGTGCGTCTGTGCATTTCGTCTATCAAGCTGTGTTACCTTCGGGGCAGTTCGTCACCCATCACGCCCAAGCCCCATCCGCCAAACGCTTGACCGAACAGCTCGTGGAGCAGAATTACCAGATCGTCGAGATGCGTGTCGATTGGCGACGCAACCTGACTGAAGGCTTCAGCAAGCCGCGGATCAAGCGGCCCGTGCTGATCGATTTTTTCAACTACATGCGCGGCATGCTCGAGCTGGGCATGAACGTCACCACGGCGATCACCACGGTCAAGGACACCCTGGAGGACAAGGTCCTCCTCGTCGCCCTTGAGCAGGTCGAGGATCTGGTGAACAAGGGCTACGGTTTTGGCGATGCCCTCGAGCAGACCGACATGTTCCCTGGGCTCACGGTGGCGAGCGTCAAGGCAGCGGAGAAAGCCAATCGCCTCGAACAGGTATTTCTCGAGCTTGCCAACCACTATCAAAATCTCGACGATCTCGTGCGCCAAGCAAAAAAGGCCGCCACCTATCCATCCATCGCCCTGGTGGTTCTCTCTGGCGTGTTTGCCATGTTGCTGTTTGTGGTCATTCCCCAGCTCGCAGACATCTTGCCCCCAGACAGGCCGCTCATCACCCGGGTGATGATCTGGATGTCGGAGATGGCACCCTACATCTGGTGGATCCCATTTGTGACTGTGGGTGTTATTTTCTTCACCATTCGCAGCCTGACGCCGGCACAGAAAGCCAGGATCGGTGAGCGAATCTATCGCCTGCCGGTTGTGGGTCGGGTTGGCCTCAACCTCGAGCTGTCGACGGTGTTTATGAGTTTGGCCATGCTCAATGGCGGTGGCATTCCGTTGTTGGAAACGTTGCGGGTCGCATCGACGGTGACCAGCTCGCTCTTTATTCGCGAGAAGCTCAACATCTGTCGCGAGCTCGCCGCTCAGGGCAGTCCTTTGAGCGAAGGCTTTCGCGATCCTATTTTTCCACCCGTGGTGTTGCGCGCCATTGCCCACGGCGAAGCCACCGGGCGCTTCGATGCGCAGTTTGCAGGCATCGCCAAGTTTCTGCGCGAACGGACAGCCAATCAATTGGACCTGCTCTCCAACTTCATCGAACCGGTGATGATCGTGTTCGGCGGTGGCATGTTGATGCTCATGGCCTTGGGTATCTTCATGCCCATCTATCAAAACATTTCGAACTTCGGCCGCTAGAAGCACCGCTCAAAGACGTCAAAGTGGTTCGTGACATTCGCGCAGTCTTGGACCGTCTGCCAGAAGTACTCATCCGCCTGGATTGTGAACCATCGTTGAGTTTGGTCTCAGTGCTGGGGAGATGTGGAGATTGACTTATTATAACCATATGGTTATAATGAGCTTGTGAAAATTCTCTTTCACGAGTCGTCGTCGGGACGCTGCTATGTGCAGGAATTCTTGCAGGTGCTTAGCGTAGACGACCGGGCTGCAATTTTTGCCGTGCTGACGGATGTCCAACAGCATGGGTTTGCAGCTGTCGGGTGCCAATTCCGGCAGGTTGACGGCAAGCTGTGGGAAATCAAAATCCGTGCTCCTGGCGGTGGCTATCGGATTTTCTATGTATCTATGAGCGGCGGCACCGTCGTGCTTCTGCATGCCTACAAGAAGAAGACGCAGAAAGCACCGCTCAAAGACGTCAAAGTGGCGCGGCAACGGATGAAGGAGGTTCTGTCATGAAGATGAAGCTGAAGAGCCTTGATGATATACTGGCCAACGAGTACGAAGACGGTGCCTTTCGAATCGCTTTCGAGCGCAAACGTTTTTATCTGCAGATCGCTCACTTGGTTCGTGACATTCGCTCGACGGCGGGGATGTCACAGGTGGAGGTGGCTAGGCGCGCTGGTGTTAGTCAGTCCATGGTCGCTCGCCTCGAAACGGGTGACCACCGGAGAACGCCAACTCTGGACACGGTGTACAAAATTCTTCGAGCCCTCGGATACACCTTCAGCATCGACGTGAGCCCAGTCAAAAAGGTCGCGTAGTTTCAGTCGCATCCCCCCGTGCGGCTCACCACTTCCCAAATGAAACGGCGGTGAAACGATACGATGCACCGAGCCGAACCATCCTGCGCACCGATCGCGATCATGCGAGCAACAGGCCACACAGTTTGCAGTCGGGAGGTGGGACGCACTTTGTGTTGTCAATTCGAGGATGCACGGCAATTGTCAAGATTGTGCGCGACCATGGCAAGGAGGATGTCGGCAGACTCCACGGCTCATCAGAAGGCGTAAGCGCATGTCAGCGGCTGTGTGTGCATGTGGTCGGCGACATATATTTGTAACAATTGTGTGTGGTGTTGGCAGCGAGTGGGTGATTGATCTACAATGCGTTCGTTGGGGTCGGGCCATGTCGGCCCATCATTCATTTGGGAGATTCATTATGCGTAGAGCACGTCGCGGGGAACGCGGTTTCAGTCTCATCGAGCTCGGCGTTGTCGTCGCTGTCATAGCCATTTTGGCAACGGTGGTCTTGGTCGGCCGCGGTTTCATGGAATCGACCCGGGTGAGCAAGGCGGTAGAGACCGTGGATACCATCGCCAAAGGTGTTGCAGTCTATGCTGGTACCAACGCCGGCATCATTCCCGCGGGCGACCTGCAACAGGCCCTCGTAGATCGCACCCTCATCGCTGCGGATCTCAACGCCATCATCCCTAACTTCACCTTCACCATCACTCGGGTGGGTGATCAAGCTTTCCGGGTCGTCGTCGGCACACCGACGGCTTTTGCCGCCCAGGACATCGTTAACGCAAAAAATGACGATGCGGCGGTGACCGGTGCAGCGGCAGCTGGAAACCAAGCCACACTCAATTTCGATCTGTAGGCGTTCGGCCGTTTTCCAGTCCCGCATTCCCACCCCATCGTCGAGCGAGATTGGGTTTGGTGGCCCGAGCGCTTTGGTGCAATGCTGGAAGTGGGTACAACGCCTGCCTGAGGTGCGCTGGGGCTGCAGATGTCGGCTGAAAAGAACAGACCCACTCTAGATTTCAAAGAGGGCGTTCTGCGCGAGGACGGATCCGAAGATTCGGGTCCGCAGCGGTGGAGCGGTCCGCTCAAGACTTCTCTCGAGCTCGAGGAGGATCTCTCCGACGCCCATGGTGCTCTCGTTCTTGGCGGGCACACTTTCCAGTTGCGCAAGCGTCTCGGCCGCGGCGGCATGGCCGAGGTGTTCTTGGCCAACCGCACCGGTCCCCAGGCGTTTTCCCGCAAGGTGGTGATCAAACGCATCCTGCCCGAGCGCTCCGACGATGCCACCTATGTGCAACGCTTCATCCGTGAGGCGAGCCTGGCGGCGCAGCTGCATCATCCCAACATTGTCGAGATCCTCGAGCTAGGTCACGTCGAGGGCGACTATTACATCGTCATGGAGTTTGTCGATGGGGTTAACCTGCACGACATGCTCAAGAAGACTCTCGAGCAGGGCAAGGGTGTGCATCCGGCGATCGCCGCGCGCGTCATCTCCGACGTGGCGAGCGCTCTACACTACGCCCATACCTTCATCGGCGACGACGGGGTGCGACGACGCATTGTGCATCGGGACGTCAGCACAACCAATGTGATGGTCACCTTCTCGGGGGAAATCAAGCTCGTCGACTTCGGCGTGGCCAAGGACCTAAACGCCGCAAGTTTGACCGTTGGCAATCAAATCATTGGCAAACCTCTGTACATCCCCCCCGAGAGTCTCAAGGGTGGCAAGCCAACATTGGCGTGGGACATCTATGCCCTCGGCATGGTGATGTACAAGCTCCTTGCCGGCAAACCCCCGTTTACCGCCGAAACCGGCCCAGCGGGGCTCGCCAAGCTTGTTAACGAGATCGCGCACAAACAGCCACCGCCGATTGTTGACATCTTCCCCGATACGCCGCTTGCTCTCGAGGCCATCGCGCTGCAGGCCTTGGCCAAGGATCCCTTGGCCCGCCAACGATCGGCCGCGGAGGTGCAAGAGCAGTTGGAGGTCTATTTGGCGACGGTGCAGGTCACCCGGCGAATGATCTCCAACTATACGGGAGAGCTTTTTGGCCGTGCGGTAGAGCCGACCGAGTCGAGCTCCCTGTCGCAGCAACTGCCGATTTCCCGCACGGAGTCGGCCACACCGGCACCGCAGACGCCCGTCGTCGAGTACCTCCCCCCCGAGGAGCCGCGCCGATCTCACAAGCCAGTATGGATCGGGGTAGCGGTTGCGCTGCTCTTGGCGGTCTCGGTGGTCTTCTTGTTTGCCACCGACACGGGCAAACGAGTTGTGGACGCCTGGTTTCGCAGTGACCAGCCGGTGGTCCAAGGGGTCGTCGAAGGTGTCCCGGTTGTGCAGAAAATTCCGGGTCAGATCATCATCGAGTGTCGCACCTACGATTGGGTACACGTCGACCGCAAATTGATTGGCAAGTGTCCAGTGGGGCAACCGGTTTCAGTGCCTCCGGGGGAACACGTGGTGACGGTGGGCAATCGCAGCAAAACCGTGACCGTGGGCGAGGGTGAGCTCGTCACCGTGGAGTTCAAGGACGGTTGGCGACCCAGTGGCCCAACGCCTCGGGTCATTAACCCGCAGGATCGCTGACCGATACGTCCCCGTGCCGTAACCCGCCTCCAGGCGGGTGCTCATTGTTTTTTTCTGCCGCGACCGCAACCTCCCCGGGCCTCGTCGGTTTGCATACCTGTGGACAATGTACAAACAACTCTGGAGGCCCAGATGCGAAAGTCACTTGCTATCCTTGCGATTCCCCTTTTCGGCCTGACCGCCTGTGGTGAGGACACCGACTCCTTACTCGACAACGCCGCAGCCATATCGGCCCTGTCCCAGGGCGAAGGGGAGGCGTTGGAGGAGGCCCCCGCTGGCGACATTGACGCCGGTGCTGCAGAGGACGCCGATGAGAGCATGGAGGAGGAGGGCGTGCTCGCACAGGACTGCTCCTTTGCGGCGATGCGAGCACAGGTGCGCGACACCTACGATGCCGATGGTGACGGTGAACTCAGTGATGAAGAACGGGCCAAGCTGCAAGAGGACTTTGGCCAGAGTCCTCGGCGCCGGTTGCGTTGGGCTCGGCATCACCGTTTCAATCGCGTCAAGTGGATCTACGATGCGGATGGATCGGGCGACCTCGACGACGATGAGCGCGCCCAACTGCGTGCGGACCTGAATGCCCGTTGCGAAAACCGCATGGCTTATCTGCTTGAGAACTTCGATGCCGATGACAATGGGGAGCTCGACGAAGCCGAGTGGACTGCCGTGCGAGAGGAGCTCCGCGCCCGCGTTCAGGCGCGACGCCAACAAGCGCTCGATGAGTTTGATAGCAATCACAACGGCACCCTCGAGCAGGGGGAGAGAGCCAACATGCTGCTCCAGCAACGTGAGCGCGTTGAAGAACGACGGGCAGCGTGCAAGGCTCAGTTCGACACCGATGGCGATGGCGTTCTCGACGCCGACGAAAAGGACGCCGCGCGGGAATTCCTACGCGCCCGTGTTCGCGGCGAGCACTTCGGCACCGAAGATCGCTTCTGAGAATCACGAGCCCTTTGCAGGTGCGCCCGGACAGTGCTCTAACTACCGTCCGCAGGTTTCCCGTCAACCCACCGCCCGCAGGTTTCCCGTTGACCCACCGCCTGCAGGTTTCCCGTTCACCAGCGACAGCCTCGAAGACCGGCGACGGCCTTATTGGTTGCAACCCGGGTAGAGGCTACCGTTGGTACACTTGCCTGGGCTGGCGATAGCGCCTGCGGCTCCGGCGGCTGCGCTGTGTCGCACAAAATCGCCGGTGCCTTGGGGATCGCGGACCCATGCTTCAGCGTTAAGCGAAGAATATTCGTAGTCATCGATGAGCATGCCGTTCGGAGTAAGTAGAAACACTGAATCGCCGCCGTTGTTTAGGGAAAGGGCGAGGGGGGACGACACTTCCACGACCACGCCGGGAGTGTAAAAGAATGGTTCACCTCCGCCAAACACCAGAGCAGCCTCACCGGCGGGCAGAGAGAAGTCACCGAAAACGTGGACAATGTAGCCGGAAGAGCCGTTGGCGATTTGAACACCATTCATATCCATGGCACCGGCGCTGGCGTTGAGAATTTCCACGTATTCATCCTGGCCGGCGACGTAGGTGCCGTCGTTGTTGTAATCTTCACCGCTGGGATCAGCCATGATCTCGTTGACGACGAGACCACGAAAAGCGGGCAGCGTGTCGCAGTGTCCGTCGTACACGGTGTACCCCCACTCACAAACCGAAGCCGCGCACAAATTGCCATCACAAACGAATTCCTGCGCATGCCGGGTCGGACATCCGACACAGGTTCCACCGCAGTAAAGAGTGTCGCCGTCACAGTCGTACTCACAACCGCTGCTCCCGCATCGGACCGATGAGTTTTCGACTGTGGGGCAAGGAGTGCAGTGATCCTGGCAATGGTCGACCGAGTCGTCGGTCACGCACACGGAGGAGCAATCGTGGTAACTCCCATCACAGACGAGCTCACAGTCGCCGCTCGAACATACGACAGAACCATTGTCGGCTGTCCCGCAAACGGTACCGCAGTCGCCACAATGCTCACCATCGCTCTGCAAGTCGGTACAAGTGCCAGCACATGGCGTCAGATCACTGCCGCTGCAGCGCAACATGACCGCGACCTCTCTGATGCGACGATGCCCACCTTGATCGTAGAACTCAGCCTTGAAGGTGCGCTCTATCCCGGTGGGCCCCGTGGCCGTTATTGGGTTCGCAAGGTTGATCTCACCCCACTGCAGACTCAGGGTGAAGGCACCCGCCCCAGTGCCGACAAAGGCACCGTAGCCGGCACTGTTTTGACTGTCTATGAGGGTACCACCGACGAGGTCTTCGACGCCGTTGGGATCCGTGAGCACGGCGGCGAAGATGAGTGTGTCCCCAGGCGTCATGGTCGAGATGTTTGTGTTGAATGACAGAAAGCTCGGGGCATCGGGGTCAATGGGCTCGCATTGGTTGTCGGTGTTGCACATCTCCTCCAACCCGCACTTGCCGCAGGACTTACCACATACCGGGTCCAGTCCGCATGACTGGGCACCGCACTCAGGCACGCAACCGAACTCGCAACCTGTGGTATCGAATGACAAACACGTGCTCGCGCAGATCAAATTGCCGTTGCCAAGTCCCAGGGACTCACAGGTGGCGTCACCATGGTCGGATCCATCACACAGCTCGTTGTCATCCTTGACGTCATTGTCGCAGTTCTTGGGACCCGGGTGAGGAGTGTTTCCATAGTTTGAGGTGGGCGGCCCATCGTCACACGCAACACCGGCGACCAATCCTGTCAAGCACAACACCCAAAGGTGAAAGCCAAAAATCTCAGTGTGGTGCTGCGTCATCATGCCGACCCCTTGTCAAATTCAGGCACTTGCCAACAGCTTGCGGAACTCACAACCGCCCTGGCTGCATGGGTCTCGTGAACTCTACGGGATCACCTCGCACACGCCAGTGCAGGCGTTCGGGACCCAGCCCGTTGGGCAGAAAGCCAAGTCGGTGGCTGTGACACATTGGTTCGAGCATAGAATGGTTCCAAATGGACAGCTGCAGGATGCGGTCTCACAACTGAATGTTCGACTCGGTCCACAATAGGGCTCCACATCCATCCAACAGCTCAGCCATGGCGCTTTGCCAGTGACCCATTCAGTGGGCGTCCCCGGGCACATGAAGCTCGTGATTCCGCGGTCCTCCGGGAGGCAACCGGCAAGCGGAGGCGTCATGTCCGGCATGCTAGCCGTGGAGTAGGCGCACTGATTGCCGCAATAATCCACGATGAAGCCATCGGGACACGTGGGCGGGGAGCCATCAGGGGAGTAGCACGATCCAGAACAGGGATAAGTGCCTGTCGGGCAAGTACAGGTGCCCGTTTCACAATTGAAGACTTTGCCAGAAGGGCAGAATGTGTCGATAGGCCCTTCGGGGCAGTACACCCAAGGTTCTTTTCCGAAAATCCATTGCGTCTCGGTCGTTGGGCACGCAAACGACGAGATCCCTCGATCCGCAGGTCCGCAACCGGTGAGCGGTGGGATTGTTACCGTGCTCGTTACCACCTCACCATCCCCGGTTGTTCCGACGGGGAAGTCCCCGCAGTAGAGGTGACTCGCACACCATCCGTAGCTGCAATCGGTCCACTCGCTCCAGACGAGACCGCCGTCACCATCGAAGATGCAAACCCGAGTCTGATTTGCTTCACACTCCCACACCGAGAGAGTCGGGCAGGTATCACCGGAAAGGCAAGTTATCGTGTCTTCACACGATCCAGATGGACATGGTACCCATTCGCTCCAAACGTAACAGCTATTTGCGTCAGTGCCGCACGAACGATGCTGGCCGGTCGAGCATTCCGTGTCACCGGGTAAGCCACATTCGTCAACACACGCGACACAGGTGAATCCGTCCCCCGCGAACCGCGAGAGACATGCACACGTCCGTCCGCCGGGTGTGTTGGTGCAGAGAGCGTTAACGTCACAGCCACCATTGGCAGTCGCACATTCGTCATCGTCGGTGCAGGTAACACCGTCACCGCTGTAACCCGTCGGGCACGAGCCACAAGCGAAGCTGGTGCTTGGAGGCGCAAGGTCGGTGCAGGTGACCCCGGCAAAGCATGGGTTTGGGGCACAAGCATTGAAATCAGCACAGGTGATGCCGTCGCCGCTGTAACCCGTGGGACACGAGTCACAAGTGAAGCTGGTACTCGGAGGCGCAAGGTCGGTGCAGGTGACCGTGGCAAAGCACGGGTTCGAGGCACACGCATTGAAATCAGTACAGGTGATGCCGTCACCGGTGTAACCCGTGGGGCACGAGCCACAAGTGAAGCCAAGGCCCGGGGCTGGGACATCAGTGCAGGTAACGCCTGCAAAGCACGGGATTGGGTTGCAGTCGTTGATGTCAGTGCAGTCGAAGCCGTCGCCAGTGTGGCCCGGCGGGCACTCATCGCAGTCAAAGCCGGTGCTCGGAGCTGGTAAATCGATGCAGAGTGTGTCCGCAAAGCACAGATTTGGGTTGCAGGCATCGAAGTCCGTGCAGGTGATGCCGTCACCGGTGTAACCCGTGGGGCACGAGCCACAAGTGAAGCTGGTGCTCGGAGGCGCAAGGTCGGTGCAGGTGACCCCGGCAAAGCATGGGTTCGAAGCACAGGCGTCGAAGTCGGAACAGTTGCCCCCGTCACCTGTGTAGCCACTGGCGCAGACGCAAGTGTGGCCTCCGTCGGTGTTGGTGCAAATTCCATGTTCGTTGCAGTCACCGTTAGCGGTCGCACACTCGTCGATGTCGACACACGAATCATTATTCAATGTGTACCCGGCATCGCACTCGAGGAAGCATGAACCGCTGCGGCACTCGGGCACGCCGTGGCCTCTAGGGCACGAATGGCCGCATGCGCCGCAATGGTCGATACTTGTCTTCAGGTTGTTCCGGCACGCGTTCGATCCAGCAAAACCGTTGCTGAAATGGCTGACCGCAACTGCAATTTCGTCTCCAATGGTTTCTCCTCCAATGTCGTCGTAGCCCGCGTCCGAAGGTCGCGACCAGTACACGGTAGCGATTTTTGAAGGTGCTGCGATTTGAAAAGTGACTGTGACCGGCTCTGCAAACACGAGCCCATCGGGCTCAAATACGTAAACAGGTGAGAAGACGTCGACGTCATCAGGCGGAGCCATCGATGTTTCTGTGACTTGAATTGTCACGGAGCCATCTACAGCACCTGCCGGTATGTCGACGGTGAGCTGGTCATCTCCAACTACAATTCGGCCACCGGATGCATCGATGACCTGTTTTGCAAATGCAAGCGGCAAAGTTGCGTCAGACACCACGCCCGGCTGACATGAACACAAAGACGCAACCATGAGTCTCGCGATCCACGAACGTGACAACATTGATTTCCTCCCCTTGGAGTCTTGCCTGGTTTTTCATCCAGTCCGCAGAGCACAACAAAACCACAATACCCGCTACGACCTGACTTCTTGTTAGTACACCGTCATGCTCAAAGAGCCAAGTGAGGAGGTTCGGTACTGCGCAACCTCGAGCCGCGCCGAGTTGAGTAGCGCGTCGGCGCGCGCTGCAAGAGCTGTCGATCGCCCTACTCCGATCTCCTGTATCTGGTTGCTCATGGGACGCTCGCTTCTGGAATCAGAAGACCCCGCTGTGAACCTCCGCCTCATGTACACACGCGAGCAGATCTCGAGTGATGTCATGGATCTGTGCGTTGCCATGGCTTTGGACATGTTTGGTGAACGTACGAACGGTCATGGCTTTGTCCTTTCAGAAGACACACGTTGACTCGTTGGCCGAGGCAGGCGAGCCACCACAAGGGGGGCTTCTTTTTCGGTGTTCAACCGGGTTTGGGCCGCGCCGCAGGTTGAAGATCATTGGAGTGGCGAGTTTTGCCGAGGGAACAATGGCGTCCTGCAGAAACAGATCACACGGATGGCGAAGCCCAAGGTGGATCACCGTCGAAATACAAGACATCAGGACACAGATCGGCACCGTTGGGCCACACAATCGTCCCGATCTCAGCGTCCACTGAGACCTCTCGGAACTTTGCGGGATCTTTGAGAATCGCTTCGAACACCGGACCGCGCATTCTCGGTTCTAGGTCAACTTGCCGGACCTTGCCATCCGCAAACGAAAGCTCCACGGCGAAATCGCGAACGACTTTGACATTGACGATTCGAGCCATGAGTAACTCCTCGCTACTATATGTAGCGGATCGATCGGTCCAGGCGCTAGTAGTCCTTGCCGACAACGGTCCCAATCTTCACCAAGCTCTCTCCGGTGCGCTGAAGCCCACTCCAGGACCATGGCAGCGGCCCTTCGATTCATCTTCCCATTGAGCATTTCCAACGTCTCGATCGCGAATACTGCGCTTTCCTCACCATAGGTGGCGTGAAAATGCGGCGGTGCGTGGTCATCGAAGTACATGGTGATCACAATGCCGAAGAATGAGCTTATGCGTTGCATGATGTAACCCTTCTATGCCGCATGAGCGGCCGTCTCAACCCAATTGGACGGCCCGAGAGCGAGCGAGAAAGGGAAACGGCCCACAACCATGCCCGCTGTGAGGGCGCTTTCGTTCGTGGCATGTGCAGCGTGCGTGCAAGAGAGAACCTGAACGAGAATTGGGCACGCGAACAGAACCACTTTTCCATCACCGGCCAAAGGTCGTAATCCCGTTCCGCAGAGTCGAAACCAAATGGAGCTAAATGACTCGTTCACCTGGTCAACGCCGGTTGAACTGCGCGGTCTGGGTGGCTTGCCCGGGGGCTGGTGCCATCTTGTCGAAGCGATCCTTGTCACGGGCCGCGAGGTGGGCAGCGCCGTCTTGTAACATGTGTTTCTGGGCAAGTTCAAAAATCGCGTCGTCCATGAGCTGCATGCCTTCGGAGCGGCCTGATTGGATGCTCGAGTCGATCATGTGGGTGTTGCCATCGCGGATGACGCTCGCCACCGCTGGCGTGGCGAGAAGGATCTCCAAGGCAGCACAACGGCCGCGGCCATCGGCGCGGGGTAAGAGGATCTGAGACACCACGGCGGCAAGTGAGCCGGCGAGAATCGTGCGCACCATCCCCTGTTGCTCGCCGGGGAAGACGTCGACGATACGGGCGATGGTGCTCGAGGCGCTGTTGGTGTGCAGGGTGGCGAACACCAAGATCCCCATCTCTGCGGCATCGAGCGCTCGGGAGATGGTCTCATGGTCACGCAGCTCGCCGAGCAAGAGCACGTCGGCGTCTTCGCGGGTTGCCATGCGGATGGCGTCGGCGAAACTCTTGGTATCAGCGCCGACCTCACGGTGGGAGAGCACCGATGCCTTGTTTTGATGGACAAACTCCACCGGGTCTTCAATGGTGACGATGTGACGTGAGTAATTCTGGTTGATGACATCGACGATGCCAGCAAGAGTTGTGGATTTTCCCGAGCCGGTGGGGCCGGTCACCAACACCAAACCGTCACGCAGATGCGCGAGCCTTTCCACCGCTGGTGGCAGGTTGAGCTGTTTGAGCGGCAACACCTCTTCCGGGATCAAACGAAACACAGCGCCAACGCCGTGCTCTTGATAAAAGAGGTTGGTACGGAAACGGCCCACGCCCCTTAGCGCATAGGCAAAGTCCATGTCCCTTCGTTCGATGAAGGTTTTCCAGATGTGCTCGGGAGTGATGCCGGCGAGCGCTGTTTCTAGCTCCTCGTGGGTCACCCGCTCGGTGCCGCCCACCTCTTCGAGGGAGCCATGGCGGCGGATGCGCGGCACGCCACCGGCGACCAAGTGTAGGTCGGAGCCGCTGTAGTCACGGACGTATTGCAGGAGCTCGTCGATCGGCATCATGGCAGATCACCTCATCAGGGCTTGGGGCTCGGTGACAAAGCGTGCGGCTTCTTCGGATGTGACCCTGCGGGTACGTACCAACTCGGCAAGAGACTGATCGAGAGTGCACATGCCATCGCGTTTGAGTTGCTGAGTGGAGATGATGAGATGGGTCTTGTTGTCGAGGATGAGCCCACGTACCGCCGGGTTGACCATGAGTATCTCGAGTGCGGGAATGCGCTGGCTCCTGTCGGTGGTCATGAGCAGCCGTTGGGTTATGACCGCCCGCAAGGTGCCCGAGAGCTGGGAGCGGACCTGCGGTTGGTCTTCAATGGGAAAGACGTTGATCAACCGGTTGATGCTCTCGATGGAGCTGCGAGTGTGCAGCGTGGCAAAGACGAGGTGGCCGGTCTCCGCGGCGGTGACCGCAAGTGAAATGCTGTCGAGGTCGCGCAGCTCACCAATCATCATCACGTCTGGATCTTCGCGCAACGCGGCGCGCAGAGCCGGAGCAAAGCCGCCGGTGTGCAGGCCGACCTGACGCTGATTGACGAGGCAACCCTTGGAGGGGTGCAGGTATTCGATCGGATCCTCGATGGTAATGATGTGGTCGCGGCGTTTCTCGTTGATGATGGACAACAAGGCCGCGATCGTCGACGTCTTGCCACTGCCGGCGGGACCTGTGACCAAAACCAGGCCGTTTCTGTACTCCGTGAGGCTCTCGAGGTGCGCTGGGAGATTGAGATCTGACAAAGACGGTGGCGTCTCCGAAATGAGGCGAAACACCGCGTCGAGACCCCGCTGTTGGCGGTAGGCATTGCAGCGGCAGCGACCAACGCCTTCGACCGACAGGGACAAATCGACTTGGCCGCATTGTTCGAGTCGGGCCATCTGTTCGGCATTGAGAATGCTGTGAATCAAGGCCGTGGTGGCTTGGGCAGGGATCGGTTTGTCCCCTTTTTCCAAGAGCTCGCCATTGACTCGTATCCGTAACTTTGCGCCGGCGTGGATGTGAACATCGCTGGCCCCGAGCTGTGCCGCCTTGCTAAGAATATTGGTGAGAGTACTGGACGCTACCATGGGGCGAGCCTGTTCGGCTTGGGCGCTCCCGTCAAGGGATAAATGGCGACGAGGATGGCACTAGCGGGTGAGCAGCCGCACGATATTGGTGCCGGGAACCGTCTGGACATCGCCCATCTTCTTCAGTGCGTTTGTGCAGTCATCTTCGGTGGGTCGGTCGGGGACGCGAAACGTGATGATGATCTCCTCGTTGCCTGGCGCGGGGAAAACTTGTGGCGTTGTGTCCCACGGGCTGGCCACCCCCGGAGACAACAACCCTTCGCCAATGAGATTCTCGACGCACACGTCTTCGAAGCTCAGGGAGTTGTGTTTCCTTTCGCTGTAGGCGCGCGCAGCTCGCTGCAAGGTTTGCACCATCTGCACAGAGGCACCCACACGACTCGAGGCAATAAATCCACGGGTGGCAATGACTGCGGTGGCGAGCACTGCCACGGCGGCAATGGCAACCCCAAGCTCGATAAGAGTGAAGCCGCGTCCGTTCTTACTGTGGTTCATGAGGTCACCTCACCTAATTGGAGACAACAGTGATCTGACAGGTACTGCATTTGCACGGTCCCGCTTGTGTCCCAAGCAGACCCATGCCATTGAGGAGTCGCGTCATGTCCGTGGACATCTCTGTGTTCGGCACGCAGAAGGTGATCTCGAACTCGTCGGTGGTGACACCCAAGGGGAAGGGCCGAATGGTCATGTTTTCACCCCAACCTGTGGTCACCTCTTTCGTGATGAGCCCGGCCCTGGAGAGGTTTTCCATGCTCAACTGCTTGTCCGCATCACTGCCGCCGCCGTAACCCTTGGCGAAGCGCACTCTTTCTGACCAAGCGAAGGCATACCGCTGCAGAGTTTTCACCGACTGCACGGTGGCGTCGGCTTTGCTGCTATTGATGAAGCCGCGGGCCATGAGCACGCCCACCGCCAGCATTGTGACACACGCAAGACCAATACCGACCTCCAGCATAGTGAAGCCACGGTTGGGTGCACGTTTCATCTTGTCAGGTTAACACTAGGATGGTGTGGTTCGCAATTGCTGGTGTGCATGCATGCATGCATGCATGCATGTGTGCCAGTGTGGGAGCGGGTGTGAGCCAACCATTGTGTGTTTTCGTGTGGTCGGAAGGGCCCGAGTGATCTATGATGGTGGGACGTGGGTCGTGTGATCACCCAAACGTGGGGTTGCCAATGCAGAGAAGCCACCGACACGAGGTCGCCCGAGGATTCACCCTCATCGATATGGCCATCGCCCTGACGGTGCTGTCCATTCTCGCTGCGGTGATGATTCCCGGAAACATGAGCCAGGCGCGCAATCGCATGGGTGAGTCTGCGGTCCGGCAGATCTTCACCATTTTCGACGCGGCCAGGTGGTACCACGCCTACAGTGGTCCTCCGACAACGGAGATGTATCTGAATGCCGACTTCAAGTATCACATCTGGCCCGGGCAAGCTCCGACCGATCCTAGCGAAGATGATCCATATTTGTGTCGTGGCAATTTTGTTGCCGCTGATGTCCAACAACAGCTCAAGCAATGGAATCTCTTGGAGGGTGGCCGAGCCTTCAAGAACCCTTGGGAGGAGGCCTACGCCATCTCCCTCGATAGCCCCGACAAGACGACTCCAGGCTACTCGTCCGAGTCAGAGAAGAACTGCTGGTTCACCGTGACCACCGCAGTGCCCATAGACGTGGTGCCCATGTTCACCTCGTATTTGCCCAATGCCCATTGCGCCGACGTCCGTGCCGACGCCTGCCCTACGAATGTCACGGCCCCCGAGGGGTTTGTCCGTTGTTGTGCGAGCATTCCGCCGCCGGGGATGGAAGTAAAGTTTCGGGAGTGGATGGGCAGTGGGGTTCTCCACCCCCACTACTGCTCCCCGTTCGAAACAGAGGCGAAAACGGTTCCATGTCCTGATTACACATTGTGAGGTTTCCGATGCAGCATGACGAAAGAGGTTTCACGCTCATTGAGCTCGGTGTGGTCATCGCGGTCCTATCGATTCTCGCAGGTGTGGTGCTGCCAGACTTCATTGAGCTCGCTCGCAACGAAAAGGCCAAACAGGCCGCTCTTCATGTGGCGGAGCTACAGGATAAGGCCAAGCTCTACTACCATCAAACCGTGCAAGCCGACGATGACATCGACCCCTGGAACGCCCGTTGGCCGGGAGAAATACAACCCCAAACGTGCCCCGCGGGTGCCAAGCCCCTCGACGAACTGGTCGCCGAGCATATCATCGAAAAAGAGGCCACCAGAAATCCCTGGGAGATCGAGGTGAAGATGAGCCTTCTTCCTGGGGGAGGTAGCGATGCCGCGATCAACAACGCCGTTTGCCGCTTGCGTGTGGTCACGGAGGTGCCCGAAAAAGTTAGCGGCGTGGTGGAGACCTATCTCCCCGGCGGCGTGTGCGGCGATGATTGTGGCAGTGCCAAGGCCGGGTTTAAGGCCTGTTGCAGCTCGGTGCCCAAGCCGGGCCTCGAGGCCTCCTTGCAACAAGCGGTTTCCCAGGTCGATGACAAGGTCGTGGAAGCCAAAGCTGCAATTGCAGAAGCTGCCGATCTCAAGGCCGAGGCTCAAGCCCTCATGGACGAAGCTCAAGCTCTCATGGCGCAAGCTCAGGCTGTGGCCCCGTAAGAGAGGTTATGCCGTTGAATAGCAAGACAGGCTCGAGAAGGGTGTGGAGGTCGACGATGAGGGCAGTGTCGCAAAGGGGTTGGTCGCTGGTCGAGCTCGGGATCGTGTTCGTCGTGGTGGGGGTGATGATTGGCGTTGCGGCACCGCGCATGTCGGGTTTTATGGAGACGGCCAAGATGACCGCCGTGGAGGAGGAGTTGGTTGCCATTGCCAATGTCGTCGACGAGTATTCCATGAAGGCACCGGTGCTCGAGGGCTACAGTGAGGGTTGGGACCTCTCCAAGATCGGCGGCAACGGCCAGGGCCATTTTTCCAAAGGTAACTCCTCGAGCCCGAAGAAGCAGACTCCCAAGCAATCCACGGACACCATGATCACCCTGTTGCCCGTGGACTTTGATGGACTGAGCCCCTACGAAAAGCCCTACGTCGCCCAAATTTATGCCACGCCCAAGAACCCCAAGCGGCACATACTCGAGGTGTTGACCTGTGTTCCTTCTGAATTTTTTGGCGACCACGACAGCGGCCATCCGAGTATCTCCACGGATTGCGGTGGCTCCCGCTGTGATGGAGGCGACTGCGAGCTCTTCTACAGCGCCCAAGTCGTCCCCAGTCGCCTGTTGGGTGAGAGCGACGCCGAGAAGAAGATGTCCCATGCAAACTTTTCGCTGCCCACGGTGCTCACCCGTGGCGAGGTTGCGCAGCCAAAGTCCGGCAAGTAACACGCTGTTCGCATTTTTGCCGATTGTGAAGCTGTTGACCTGACCCACGCCGTACTCTGTGACCCATACGACGCTGTGGCAATTGGGTGGAGGTCTCGCTAGAGTCGGCCGCGGATGATCGAACAAGCCCAGATAGCAGAGCTCTACGAGCGGTATGGTCATGCGCTGTATCGGCGGTGCCTTACCTTGGTGAGCAATCCCGATGATGCCCACGAGCTCATGCAAGAGGCCTTCTTTCAGTTCTGGCGGGGCCGGGAGCGGTTCGAGGGACGCAGCTCGGTTTTCACCTATCTCTATCGCATCGCCACCAACCTTTCCATCGACAGGCTGCGGCGCCGCAAGACCGCTGGGCACCAGATCGAGTATTCGAAGGCCGAACCGATGACCCCGTCGGTCTTGGCGACCGACCGGCAGGCCGAGGCGGCATCAGAACTCGCCGAGCTCACCGTCGGTCTCGATGAGGAGACCATCACCGTGGCGGTGTTGTTGCACGTGGACGGTATGACCCAGGAGGAGATTGCCACCGCCCTCGACTTGTCACGGCGTACCGTAGGCAAGAGGCTGCAGAAGTTTTTGTCCCATACCCGCAAACGTGCTGTGCAAGTGGAGACTCACGTCACCGGGCAGATGCGAGCAGGCGAAGGTCATGGTTGAGCAGCGACGAACGGAGGTCTGTGACCTCATCCTCGAGCGCTACCTGGCAGGCGATCTGCCCGCAGAGGAGCGTCGTGCCCTTGATGTCCAACGCGCAGACTCGTCGGCGTTGCAGAGCCGTATCGATGAGCTGGCGGTCGAGAAACAAGCCTTTCTGGCCAAGGATCCCCCGACCCAGTTTGCCCATCGCATGGCAACGCGGCTACGCATGGCGCAGTCAGAGTCAGAGTCAGAGTCAGAGTTGGCACCCGTGCAAAGGGCCAAACATTGGTGGAAGTGGCTGCTGGCACCCTCGGCGACGGCTGCCGTTGCGGCGACTGTGGTGTTGACCTTTTCGGTCACCCGCGTCCCCGTCGAGAGCCCCGCCGCACAGAGCCAAGACAAGGCGGTGCTTGAGCAGAGTCCGCCCGCAGCGGGTCCCCGGGAGATTGCGGTCGATGAGCTCGAGACAGATGCAATACCCGATGGTATGGGCTTTGCGGCCGGGCGAGAGATGAAACCCGCACCTGAGGCCCGCATGGATTCCGGGCGCTCGCGCAAACAGTTGGCAGAAGAGTCGACCGGCAGACTGGGCGGCGCAGCGCGGAAGCTCGCGAAAACCAAAGATGTGACAGGGCAGCCACCGGCGAGCGCGCCCACGAGTCCCACAGTCATCGCAGATTCTCCGAGTCCAGCACCACCGGCACGGACGGCGCCGATTTTGGACGCGGATGCGGAGTCTGCGGTCGCAGGGAAGGCCGATGTCGATGATGTCGCCACGGCCTCCGGTGCCGCGACCTGGTCCTCGCCTCCCGCGGGACCGAAGCGAAGTGAGGTGGCTCGCACCGCCAAGGCAAAGGATCGTGGTGAACCCGAGAAGAAAAAGGGAGACGTTGTCGGCCTCAGTCAGGCTGTCGTCGCCGCCGTGGTCAAGAAGAACAAGGCTGCGTTCAAGGCATGTCTGCAGGCAGCACAAGACCAGGGATCGATCGAATCGGGGCACCTCGAGCTGGTTCTCAACTGGACGGTGACCAAGGATGGAACGGTCAAGGGCGCCACGGTGAAGGGTGCCAACACGGAGATCGATGCTGAGCTCAAGGGCTGCCTGCAGCAGAAGCTCACGGCCTGGAAATTCCCTGAGAGTGATACGGACACGGTGATCGAACGGATGGTTCTGCCCGTGCTGATTCCCTAAACGATGGCCAAGCGCAGCAATATCCTCAGGGCGTCGGTGATCTCCGCCGTGGGCACGGGACTCGCGCGATTGCTCGGCGCTGTCCGAGACATCGCCATAGGTCACGTGTTTGGTGCCGGTCGCTCGGCGGATTCATTCTGGTTGGCGTGGACAGTGCCGAGCGTGTTTCGCCGCTTCGTCGCCGATGAAGGACTCACCGGTGCCCTCATTCCGGCGGTGGCCCAGACAGAGGCCAAAGGCGGCACACAGAAGGCCAAGGAGTTCGCGGGGGCCGCCCTACTCGCAATGTTGCTCGCCAGCGTCGTGATCGTGATTGCCGGCATGCTGGCAGCACCATGGCTCGTGCGCATTTTCGCCCCGGGCTTTGGCGAGGATCCCGAGAAGTGGGAGCTCACAGTCTCCCTCACCAGGTGGTTGTTCCCGTTTGTCATCTTTGTCAGCCTCGTCTCTTTCTGTGAGGGTCTCCTCAATCATCGGGGCCATTTCTTCGTACCCAAGGTGGCACCGGGGTTGGTGAGTGGTTGCATTGCCGTGTCGGCGTTGCTTGTCGCCACCAAGCTCGAAGAGCCGATCTTCGCGCTCGTTATCGGCGTGTTGGTGGGGGGCCTCGCCCATCTCTTGATATGCGTCCCCGTGGTGGTCGCCAAGTGGGGTATGGTCCGTCCATCGCTCACGGGTTTTCGCGAGCCACCTTTTCGCCTCTTTCTCGTGGAGATAGGCAAGGTGGCGGCAATTGGCATCTCCGCCCAGATAAACGTGGCGATCCTGCGCATTCTCGCGAGCTACTTGGATGAGGGAGCGGTAACGCAATACTGGTATGCCAATCGGGTGGTGGATCTCGCCCAGGGTGCCATCGCCGTCGCGGTGGGCAGCGCTCTGTTGCCCGCGATTGCAAAGGACGTGGCTCTGCGGGATTGGAGCAGCTTTCGCAAGAACATCTCCGATGCGGTGGGCTTGGTGGGAATCGTTTTGCTGCCGGCCGCGGGCTTCTTGGTGGCCATGGCCGAGCCCATTGTCTCGATGTTGTTTCGGCATGGGGCATTTGACAAGGCGGCAGCGCTGCAATGCGCCGCGACCTTGAGGCTCTTGGTTCCCTTCATGTTGGCGCTCGCGGGGATCAATATCCTCAAGAAGGTCTATTTTGCCCTCGACGACCGCACCACCCTGTTGGTGGTGGGTGCCTTGGGTATGGGGCTGACGGGAGGCCTGGGGTATCTCTTCTCCTCGCAACTCGGTGTGCGGGGGCTCGGTGCGGCGTTGTCTCTGTCGGTGGCGCTTCAGCTGGTGGTGTATCTTGTGGTTTTGCGCCGACAGACCGGGACCAAGCTGGGCCTGGCCGCCGCCGCCAAACCGTTGGTCAAGCTGACCGTGGCCGCGGGGCCTGCGGCTTTGGTGGCATTTTTGATTTGCCAATGGGGCGACTGGCCCGAGGGTCCGGCATTGGTACGCAATTGGCTGGTCTTTGGCGCAGCAGGCTTCTTGGCGATGCTGGTATATCTCGCGGGGGCATGGGTTCTGCGGGTGCGAGAGCTGCGTTGGTTGCTGCGCCGCGTGGGGTTGGTGCAGAACGACCACGACTGACGAGGGAATCTTTGATGGCATACATGGCGTTCGTGGCGCTGGGCCATGGACGTACCCATGTTGGTATGGTAGCCAGCAGCACCGGGACACGAGGAGAGTGCAAAATGTTTGGATTGGGTACCACAGAGCTTCTCATCATTCTCGCGATGGTTGTTATTGTCTTTGGCTCCTCACGTCTGCCGGGGCTAGGCCGTGGTCTCGGGTCCGCCATGCGCAACTTCCGCGACGCGTTCAGGGATACGACGACGGGCACCGACATCGATAAGGTAGAACCCCCAACCAAGTGAACGTTCCTTTGGCCAATGGTGCCACGGGGGCCACAGGGGCCAAAGGGGCTTACAGGGGCTGCAGGTGCTGCAGGGGTCGTAGGGGTGTTGCCAGAGTGTCTGGGTACCGGTATCGATAGATCATGCGATGGATCCTGGCTCTCTCCACCTTGCTGATTTGCTCTGGTGCTCACGCCGCGGGGCTCACCGACATAGCCGCACGGGTTAAACCTGCGGTGATGCAACTGTCCATCACCAATTCCTCGGGAGAGGTGGTCGGCAATGGCACCGGCTTCTTTATTTCTGAAGACGGTCTGTTGGTCACAAACTTTCATGTCATCGAAACGGCACACGGTGTCATCGCCCAGGGCCCCGATGAAGCTGTCGTGGAGATGCTTGGCGTTCTAGCACAGGACGAAGAAAAGGATCTCGCTATCCTGCAGGCAAAGGGCGCTGGCCATCGAATCCTCCAGCTCGGTGACAGCGTCGATCTGGCCGAGGGCACTCAGGTGGTCGTGCTCGGCAGTCCACGGGGATTGTTGGGATCGTTCTCCGAGGGCATTGTCTCGGCGGTGCGTGAAAACGGCCTTCCTGAGAAGTACCGCGCCGACAGTCGGCAACGAGGACGATTGATTCAGATCACCGCGCCCATCGCCCCGGGCTCAAGCGGATCGCCGGTATTGACCCTTGACGGCGAAGTCATCGGTGTCGCTCAAAGTCTCGTTGTGGGTGGCGGCAATCTCAACTTCGCTGTGCCCGTGGAGGCGGTCAAGGAGCTCGCTGGCACCATCGCCCTGGATGCCAAGCCTCGACCTTTTCAGCCGTTCCCGTGGCACAACCTCGTAGGCTCGATGATCTTTTTCGCGGTCTTTGCCACGGTGCTTGTGGTTGTGCAGCGCGTCGGCAGAAAGGGTTCCCCTTCGGAGACTCGCTCCGTCAATTGAAGTCGCGCATTGAAGACGATGTTGTTGGAATCATGAAGTTAGGCCCACATTCTCTCGCCAATCCTTGGATGTTGGCACCCATGTCGGGGGTCAGTGAGATGCCCTTCCGCGTGTTGGTGCGGGAGATGGGGGCCGCGGCGGCACCCACCGAGCTCGTTAGCGCCAAGGGGTTGTCCTACGGTCAGAAGGGAAGCGAAGACTACCTGCGCCACGATGTGAGCGAGCGACCGTTTTGGGTGCAGCTCTTCGGGGGCGAGCCTGAGATCATGGCGGATGGCGCGGTGCGGGCGGCCGAACTCGGTGCCGAGATCATCGACGTCAATATGGGCTGCCCCGTGCCGAAGGTGATCAAGACCGGTGCCGGGGTGGCGCTCATGCGTGATTCGGGACGGGCAGCGCGGGTGGTAGAGGCGATCGCTCGGCGGACGGGTCTTCCGGTGACAGCGAAGATTCGATCGGGGTGGGATGCGCACAATATCAATGCCGTGGAGTTTGCACAGACACTCGCCGATGCGGGCTGTGTAGCCGTTGCGGTGCATGCTCGTACACGTTCGCAGGGATACTCTGGCACTGCTGACTGGAGTGTCATCGCAGATGTGGTTCGGGCCGTGTCGATTCCCGTGATCGGCAATGGAGATGTGCGCACCGCCGAGGATGGCCGTCGAATGATAGGTGAAACCGGTTGCGCGGCGGTGATGGTTGGCCGTGGTGCCATGGGAAACCCTTGGCTGTTTGCCGAGCTCAGCGCTGCAGAC
>MGST01000313.1 GCA_001798605.1 Deltaproteobacteria bacterium RIFOXYA12_FULL_58_15
TGACTGCCTCGGTGCCGAATCGCGCGTGCCACCAAGTTGTCTTGCCGTTGTGGATTTCGCCGAGACAGACCTCACCGGCGAAACCGGGAGGCGAGGGGTCAGCTCGCACCACGGTGTCAACCACCTCAAGAAGCCGAACCGACATTTCTGTTGAATCAATCATTTCTCACCCAATGAGTTCTTATCGGCACAATATCGGCGGTGTTGCTCTGGAAAGTCTGTAGCCTATTGATTGTCGGGCGTTAAACACGTACGAACGTCGACTCGACGGAGTATTTGAGGATGCCTGACTACAAGAATACCCTAAATCTGCCGCAGACTGATTTTGCCATGCGCGCAGGCCTTGCCGAGCGTGAGCCCAAGCTTTTGGAGCAATGGAACAAAAACGACCTGTACGGGCAAATCCGCGCCGCTTCCAAGGGCAAGCCGCGGTTCGTCATGCACGACGGCCCTCCGTACGCCAATGGCACCCTGCATCACGGGCACATCCTCAACAAAATCCTCAAAGATATCGTTGTCAAAGACCGCACCATGCGCGGCTTTGACTGCGGCTATATTCCTGGATGGGACTGCCACGGCCTGCCCATCGAGGTACAGGTGGACAAGCGGCTCGGCAAGAAGAAGGCCGACATGTCCAAGGCCGAGATCCGAAAGGCTTGTCGTGCCTACGCCAATGAGTTTGTAGGCATTCAGCGCGAACAGTTCCAACGACTGGGGGTGCTCGGCCGCTGGCAAGATCCCTATTTGACCATGAACTTTGGTTACGAGGCGACCATCGTCCGGGAGCTCGGGCGCTTTGCTGATACGGGCCTCCTTTACAAGGGGCTTCGCCCGGTGAACTGGTGCACCACCCATCGTACCGCCCTGGCCGAGGCCGAGGTCGAGTACGACGATCACACCTCGCCGTCGATTTACGTCGCCTTTGCGCTAACCAAACTGCCAGATGGGCTCGGTCAGCCCACGGATTTGGTGATCTGGACCACCACTCCATGGACGCTTCCGGCAAACCTCGCGATCTGTGTACACCCCAGCTTCGAGTACGTAGCTTACCCGGTACGCGGCAAGCTGCGCATCATCGCCCGCGGCATGCTCAAATCATTTCTCGCCGCGGTCAAGGCACCTGAACTCGACGAAAGCAAGATCGCCAAGACCTGGAAGGGTGCCGAGCTCGAAGGACTCACCTATTCACATCCCCTGGTCGCACGGGAATCGCCGGTGGTTGTCGGTGAGCACGTAACTCTTGAGGCCGGGACCGGCTGCGTGCACACCGCCCCAGGCCACGGTCCCGACGACTTCCAGATCGGCCGTCGCTACAACCTCGGCATATTGAGTCCGGTCGACAATGCCGGGCGCTTCACCGAAGAAGCTGGGGCTTTTGCCGGCCAAAAAGTTTTCGACGCCAATGTGCAGATCGTGCAGACACTCGTCGACACGGGTGCCTTGCTCAATGAGCCCGGCGAAACCTTGACGCATCGTTACGCCCATTGTTGGCGCTGTCACAATCCGATCATTTTGCGCGCCACCGAGCAGTGGTTTGTCGCCATCGACCAAGCTTACAACGACGGTGCTCCCTTGCGTGAGCGTGCTCTGTCGGCACTCTGCAATGTCAGCTGGATCCCCCCGTGGGGCGAAGATCGCATTCGCGGCATGCTCGAGGCACGACCCGACTGGTGTTTGTCACGCCAACGTACTTGGGGCGTACCGATCGCCGTCGTCTATTGCGAAAAGTGCGACAAGCCGGTCGTCGATTCCAAACGAATGAATAGGGTCGCCGAACTCTTTGAGCGAGAGGGTGCCGACGCATGGTACACCCATTCGATCGAAGAGCTCATGGGTCCCCTCCAGTGCGAGTGTGGGCACAAGGAGTTCCGCAAAGAAGAAGACATTCTCGACGTCTGGTTCGACTCCGGGGTCTCCTACGCTGCAGTCATAGAGAGGCTCGGGGAGGGCCACAAGGAAGGGCCGCCGGTTGATCTCTATCTCGAGGGCTCCGACCAACACCGTGGATGGTTTCACTCGGCGCTCCTTTGTGGGTTGGCCACTCGTGGACTGCCCCCGTATCGCAAGGTTCTTACCCACGGTTTTGTTGTCGACGGTAAAGGCAAGAAGCTGTCGAAGTCTGCGGGCAACTTTGTCGATCCATTTAGGACCATCGATCAAATCGGCGCTGAGATGTTGCGCCTGTGGGTAGCCGGCGAGGACTACCGCGAAGATATTCGTATCTCCCAGGAGATCCTCACCCGCCTCGGCGACACCTATCGCAAGCTGCGCAACACCGTGCGCTACCTTCTCGGCAACGTCAGCGACTTTGACCCCAATACGCAAATGGTACCACCGGCGGAAATCCTCGAGCTCGACCGTTACGCGTTGGTGCTGACCCGTCGCGCCATCGACAAGATGATGCACGCCTATGATACCTACGAGTTCCACCAAGTTTTGCACGGCATGACCGACCTGTGCACCGTCGAGCTATCTGCATTCTACCTCGACGTCCTCAAGGATCGGCTCTACGCCTTTGGTCGTGACAGCCATGCGCGGCGATCGGCACAAACGGCGCTTTATGTGATCGCCCGCGATCTCCTACGCCTGATGGCACCGGTGTTTTCGTTTACCGCGGAGGAGGCGTGGGCATATTTACCGCGCATGCATGGCGATTCAGATAGCGTCCACCTGAATTCACACCCGAGGATCAGCGAGCCTGAGGTCATTGATGCTCTTTGGCACGCCCTGGCAAGAGAAGAGGAGGTGCTTCTCGCGCGCTATCAAAGGCCCCGGGAGATTCGCAAGGAAGTCAACGTCGTTCTCGAAAACGCAAGGAAGGAAAAACGAGTGGGCTCCTCCGTCGAGGCGGCGGTGACGCTCACTGTCGACCCAGAGGATTTTGCGGCCCTCAGTACCTTCAGTGTGGCTGAGCTCAGTGACCTTTTCATCGTCTCCGCGGTAACCCTCGAGAAAGGTGATGCTTTGAGCATCGTCGTCGACAAAGCTTCGGGAACAAAATGTGCGCGCTGTTGGTTGTACCGCGACGACGTCGGACAAAGCCCGACTCATCCTGAAATCTGCGGACGCTGTGTGGAGGCGCAATGACGGCCCTAGCCGAAAAACTGATGCCAAAGAATTGGTCGAGCCAACTGAGGTTCTTCATCATTATCGCGGTGAGCGTGATTTTTTTTGATCAAGTATCGAAGTACCAAGCCGTCGCTCATCTAACTCGCGCCTTCGAGATACCGACGGGGACCGCGGAGCTCGGGTTTGTCGAGAAGGTAGATATCTTCCTCACGCTACGTCACCCAGTACGGGCCGAGGCGGTGTCGGTTGTCGATAACTTCTGGCACTTTCGCTATGTCGAGAACCCAGGCGCTGCGTGGGGATTCCTCTCGGGGGCCGCCAGTTGGTTTCGCACCCCGTTTTTCTTGATCGTATCGCTCGCAGCCATGGCGTTCATCATTGTGTACTACCGTCGCACCACACCGGAGCAACGCTATCTGCGCTTGGCCTTGGCGTTGGTCCTCGGCGGTGCCATCGGCAATTTCCTCGATCGCGTGCGCCTCAGCTATGTCATCGACTTCATCGATTGGCATTGGTACGACAAGGCCACTTGGCCGACTTTTAACGTCGCGGACTCTGCAATCACCGTGGGCGTGACTATCATGGTGCTCGATATGCTGCTCGCCGGGAAAGCTGCACCGAAAGAAAAGACAACCGCCAAGGCCAAAGGTAGCACCTGAGCGGACGGAGGTTAGATGCATCCCGTTCTCTTCGACACCGACCTATTCGGCATTCTCTCAGAGCCGTGGTCGTTACACACCTATGGCCTGCTCATCGCAACAGGCTTCTTGCTCGCCATGACTTTGGCCGCGCGCGTCGCCAAGAGCGAAGGGGAAGACCCCGATCGCGTCGTGGATATGTCCTTCTACCTTCTCCTCGCTGGCCTCATCGGTGCGCGGATCGTTTTCGTCATCACCAAGATCGACGATTACGTGCGAGATCCAATCGAGATCGTCTTCTTCTGGCGCGGCGGACTGGTTTTCTACGGTGCCTTCATCGGTGCAGCGCTGTTCATGTTTTACTACTGCCGCCGACATCGGATGAATTTCTTCAAGTTTGTCGACATCATGATTCCCTTTTTGGCCCTGGCACATGCCTTCGGTCGTTTCGGTTGCCTGGCCGCGGGGTGTTGCTTTGGCAAACCCACCGACATGCCCTGGGGCATCACCTTCCCGGTGAACTCCATGGCGCAGCAGGCGCAACAGAGCGAAGGTCTCGTAGGTATTGGTGACCTGCCCCTCGCGGTGCATCCAACCGCGCTGTATGAGTCGGGCTTCGAGATCGGTATGTTCTGGCTGTTAACCATGATGCGGCCGCACAAACGTTTCCACGGACAGGTCTTCCTCGTCTACCTCGCGATCTACCCCATAGGCCGTACGATCATTGAGCTGTTCCGCGGCGATAGGGAGCGGGGTGTTTACATCCTCTCGACCTCACAGTGGATATCTATCCTCGTCGCCGCCACAGCGGTCGCCCTGTACATCTACCTGCGGCGGGGCCGAGGCAGGGCCGAGGCTTCCCTCGATGCCTGACAGTCGCGCGACACCCGTTTGGGTCGAGTTTGGCTCGGTCGCGAACCGGCCCTACCCCGATCTGAGTATTCTAGATCCTCATTGTGGATCCGCTGTTGTTTGCCAGGCGATTTCTTATAGAATGGTACCCCGAGAAAGTGACCATTGTGCCAAACTCAGAATCTCAACGGGTGAGCGACGGGCTGCGTCAGGCAGAGGTTCTGGTGCAAAGCTACCCCGACGCCGCGTTGCTCGTTGACGCCAACTTGCATTGGGTGGCTTTCAACCAACCGTATCTGCTCATGACGGGTGGTCGCCGTCGCGCCAGTCTTGCCGAGATGGAGGATGGCGCACGACCATTCAAGGTTCTTGGTCGCTCCGAGGAAGTGGACAGCAAGCAAGCGCAACTGGTCGTAAGCGAAGGTCGCTTTTATCGTTTCGATGAAGTCGAGATCTCGAATGGCGCCGGTGACCGATTCAACGTCATCATGGTTTTTGCGCCTGTGATTAGCGAAGGTCGCGTGATTGGCGTCATCGTTACCTACCGCGATGTGACCGCGGAGTCTCAAATCCAGAACCGTTACAAGGAGTTACTCGCTCTCGAAAAGGCCCGGGCCGAAGACCTCGAAAGGCAGGTGCGCGAGCGGACCCAAGAGTTGTCCGCCGCCCTCGAGGAGGTGACACGACTCTCGCGACGCGATCCGCTGACCGGATTGTTCAATCGTCGAGCCTTCATGGAGTATGCAGACAAGGCGATTGCCTTGGCTCAGCGTCACGACCGACCGTTGGGGGTCATGATGTGTGATCTCGATCACTTCAAACAGCTCAACGATACTTATGGTCATCAAGCTGGCGACAAAGTTCTCATTGCGGTGGCGAAGGCTCTCAATGACGGATTGCGGGAGAGCGACATCGTCGGCCGATACGGCGGAGAGGAGTTCATCGTTCTTCTCGGCGAAACGCCACCCGAGCTGGTACGCGACATCGCTGACAGATGTTGTGGGTTGATCCGCAGCATACCCATATCGGAGATTGTCGAAGACAAGAAGACCCCGCAGACGATCAGCGTCGGTGTCGCAGCATATCCCAATGACGCCTCGACATTGACGAGACTGATTGAGGCGGCCGATGAAGCCCTTTATGTCGCCAAGGAAACGGGGCGAAACCGCGTCGCACTCGCTCGAGACGTCAAAAAGACCGACATGGGTGCCGACGCAGCAGCGACAGAACCTGCCCGCCCACGCATTCTCGTGGTGGGCACAAATGAAGAACAGGCCCAGCTTCTGCGCGATTCACTTAAGTCGACCTATGAGATCATCTTTGCCGCCTCACGCAAGGATGGAATCGAGTCGTGCCGCAACACCGACCTGGACATATTGCTCGTTGACGAAGATCTCGCCGATACCAGTGGCATCGATTTTCTTTGGGAGGCTTTTCCCATTCAGCCGGACTGTCTGCGAATTCTGATCACCGATTCCCGTGACTCTTTTGCGGCGATCCGCAGCGGCATGAGCGTACCCATCGACGTCTTCATCCTGCGAGAGGACCTTGCGGAATACGTCAACAGCGCCTTGGAGAATGGACTGGCTAGGCGTGAGTTTGCGCACCAACACATCACCACCAAACCCGCATCAACTCACCGAATGGCGCTATCGGCGTCACCCATCGATCTGCTGATCCACAACAGACGATTGGAATTTGTGTACCAGGCCATCGTTGATTTGCCTTCCAACAAAGCCCTCGGATATGAGGCGTTGTGCCGCCCGCCGAGCGATCTCTTTCCGTCGCCTGTCGCTCTTTTTGACAGCGCTGTGCATCTGGGAAGGATCTGGCGCTTGAGCCGCCTCGTGCGTGAAATGGCCGTGGAGCCTTTGGGTTCATTGGATTCCAACAAACTGCTGTTCCTCAATCTCAACCCCGCTGATGTGTCTGATCCTGAGTTCTTGAACGGTGAATCATTCCTACGTCCCTGGGCCAATCGTTTGGTCTTCGAAATAACTGAACGGGCTTCGATCCATGACCTGGATCGCTTTCGTGAGCACATCGAGGCTCTCAAGGCCTGGGGATATCGATTTGCGGTTGACGACTTGGGCGCGGGTTACGCGAGTTTGAATTCGATTACTGTGCTCGATCCGGATTTCGTAAAAATCGACATGATGATGATCCGTGGCATCACCAAGGCCAGCCCCAAGGCAAAGCTTATCCGTCGGATTCTCGAATTTGCGGCCGATGCCGACATCGCTGTAATCGCCGAAGGCGTCGAAACGGCGCAGGAGGCTGAGGTCCTTGTTGGGTTGGGGTGCAAGCTGGCCCAGGGTTTCTACTTTGCCTCGCCAGAAAAGAGATTTGTGGTGCCCAAAGGTTTCTCTTCTTGAGCCACCCATCATTCGAGTCGGTACCGCTCTAGCAATACGTGGCGAATGCTGGCATGACAGCGCCGACACGGATGTTGCAAACTCTGTCGAAATCACTGACCAACGGTGCCTCGGTCGTACTGCAAGACTTGCCACCGTCGGGACTCGCCTTCTTGCTCGCTCGCGAGCCACTGAATAGACCCTTGTTGGTGGTGACCGCCACGGAGCAACGCGCCGACCAGTTAGCAGGCGATCTCGGCGCCCTTGGATTGGCCGACGTGCGGTTGTTCCTGGGTGAACCGCATGTCCTGTTCGAAGAGCTCTCTCCCGATCCCAATTGGGTATTTGGCCGCCTCAGCATTCGCCATCAGATCCTCACCGGCCCCCGGCCTCAGGTGATAGTAACCACGGCGGCTGCGGTTTTGGGACGTTGGTCACCCAATCAGGCCTTCCTGGACGCCACCGATTTGTGGGTGACTGGCGAAGAGCTCGGCCGCCATCGGCTCGCCGCACAGATGGTGTTGTGTGGCTATCAACCCGTGAGCGTCGTCGAGGATGAAGGCACCTTTGCCGTCCGCGGTGGTATTGTCGACCTGTTTCCGCCCGGAATGCCACTTCCCGTCCGTGTCGATCTCTTTGGTGATGAGATCGCCTCCATCAAGACCTTTGAGCCGAGCTCTCAACGAACCATTCAATCTCTCGCGTCCCTGGCCCTGCATCCCATACGTGACGTGGTCTTCACCGATGCTGCCGTAACCCAGGCTCGCGAACGACTCGAAAACATCGCCGACGAAATCATCATACCCACGCGACGATTGCACGCCGTCGTTGAACAAATCGAGCAACGCAATTACTTCTTCGGCGTCGAGGGGTTGTGGCCGACGTTCTACGACGGCGGCGCTCCTGTGCTCGACACGCTCTTGGGCGATGATGTTGTCGTCGTTCTCGACGATGTTGACACCGTCAGAGACGCCCTCGATACCCATGAGAAGCACGCAATCCGCGAACGCAGTCGGGCCATTGAAAAACATCGGATTGTCGTTGAGGTTGGCGAGCACATGGAGTCCGCTGCCGCGACCCTAACCCGCCTGAAATCGCGGGCCACGGTTAGCACGGTGCGCGTCGTTCTTGATGGTCATGATGGCGACAACCTGCTGCCAATTCAGCTCAGCGATTGGCACCTGCTCGCAACCGAGATGGAAGCGCGGCGCAAAGACAGCACCCTAGGGGAGATTCTCGATCCGCTCGAAGTGGAGATCAGACACCGCATCGACAAACGACATCGCCTCTTCCTCATGTGCGGCACCCGCGGCAACGCCGAACGGCTGCGTGATCTGCTTCGGGCTCGCAAGCTGGATTTGCCCATTCGCACCGAACTGCCCGACCTATCAGCTACCGTCAGCCGTCGCGATCCGGAGATCGCCATCGTCATTGCAGGACTCTCGAGTGGCCTGGTGGATAGCGCCGGTGGGATTGCCATCCTTACCGACGTGGAGATCTTCGGGGCAACCCGACAGTCCAAAAAGCGTCGCAAACGTGCACCCAAGGACGGGCTCACCACCCTCAAGAATCTGGCCGAAGGTGATCTCGTCATTCACGTCGACCACGGTATCGGCCGCTACCTCGGGCTCAAACGTCTTGTCCTCGGCGGTGTCGATGGTGACTATGTTCATCTCGAGTATGCTGGCGGTGACCTCTTATACCTGCCGATCTACCGCCTCAACCTGTTGCAGCGCTACCGTGGTCCCAAGGAGAGCGTGCGCCTCGACAAGCTCGGTGGCAATCGTTGGATCAAGGCCAAACAGCGCGTCAAAGACGCCATGTTGGCCATGGCCCACCAGCTCCTGGCGGTGCAGGCACGCCGGCAGTCGCTGCCAGGTTTGCGACTCCCCGAACCTGACGACCAGTTCCGCGCCTTCGAGGCCACCTTCCCCTTCGAAGAGACCCCCGACCAACAGCGCGCCATTGACGAGGTGATCGCCGACCTGTGTCGTGATAAAGCCATGGACCGCTTGGTGTGTGGCGACGTCGGCTTCGGCAAGACCGAGGTAGCCATTCGCGCCGCCTTCCTCACGGTGCTCGGTGGTAAACAGGTGGCGATGTTGGTGCCCACCACCGTCCTCGCCGAGCAGCACGGCATTACCTTCCGCGAGCGGCTGGCAGCGCAACCTCTTCGCGTCGAGGTCCTCAGCCGCTTCCGCTCGCAAAAGGACCTGGCTGCCCTCGTGGCCGACACGCGCGACGGCAAAATCGACATCGTCATCGGTACCCATCGGCTTCTCTCCGCCGACGTAGCCTTCAAAGACCTCGGTTTGCTCATCGTTGACGAAGAACAACGCTTTGGTGTGCGCCAGAAAGAGCGCATCAAGCAGTTACGCGCCCAGGTACACATTCTCACGTTGAGCGCCACTCCCATCCCACGCACGCTGCACATGGCGGTGACGGGGCTTAGAGATCTGTCGATCATCCAAACACCCCCCGCCGAGCGCGTGTCCATACGCACTGAAGTGGTGCGCTTCGACGAAGAGGTGATTCGCACCGCCATCCAGCGCGAGATCCATCGCGGTGGCCAGGTGTTCGTCGTACACAATCGCGTGCGCTCGATCGACGCGATGGCTCGATTCCTCGAGCGCCTTGTCCCCGAGGCACGTATCGTTGTCGCCCACGGACAGATGTCTGGCGAGCGACTCGAACGAATCATGATCGAGTTCATTCGCCGCGATCACGATGTCTTGGTATGCACCGCAATCATCGAGAGCGGCATTGACATCCCTACGGCCAACACGATGCTGGTGAACCGCGCAGATACGTTTGGGCTCGCGCAACTCTATCAGTTGCGCGGCCGCATCGGTCGTAGTCGCGATCGTGGCTACGCTTACCTCCTCCTGCCACGTTCCGATCGCATTCACAAAGAAGCTCTCGAGCGACTCGCCGTGCTCAAGCGCTTCACTGATCTCGGCAGCGGCTTCCAAATCGCCACCCATGATCTCGACCTACGCGGTGCCGGCGATTTGCTCGGCGGCAATCAATCGGGACACATCGCCGCTGTCGGCTTTGAGCTCTACTCGGAGCTACTCAACGAAGCTGTTGAAAAGGCCAAAGGTCTGAGTGAACGCTTGGCCATAGAGCCCGACATCAAACTGCCGATCACCGCGGTTCTCCCAGAGGCCTACGTCGGCGAGCCCATGCGACGCCTGGCCTTCTACCAGCGCATGGCCCAGGCCCAAAGTGACGCAGAGATCTTCGACGTCCTCGAGGAAATCGAGGACCTCTACGGCAAGACGCCCGACGAGGTGAAGAATCTCGCCGAGGTCATGGTCATCCGCCGCCGCCTCATGGTTCTGGGTTGTTCCTCTCTGAGTTGCGCCGTTAACGAGGGCGAAATCAAGATCGGCCTGACCTTCATACCCGAGCCCCCCATCGACCAAGCCCGCCTGGCCGTCACACTGCAAGCCGAGCCCAAGCGTTACCGGCTGTTGCCATCGGGCCGCCTGGCAATCACTGTGCCCATTGATCAAATGCCTGGTTCCATCGCGCTCGCACGTCTGGTGCGCGACGAAGTGGGCCTACTGCCCGCAATTTGATTGAGGTCTGAGCGCGAAGCACATAGACAGGTGTTTCCGGTTGTAAACCAGCCCTGGGTTTGAAATGTAGTGGAACAGGGAAATGTAGTGGAACAGCGTCAGGCGACGGGTTTCGCCGGGGGTTGGCGCTTGATGAACTTGCCGTAACCCACGTCACCCACAAACTTGCGATCTTTGACCACGGGCTTTCCACGCACCAAGGTGGTGACTGGCCAACCATTGACCTTGGTGCCCTCGAAGGGGCTGTAGTCACAGCGGTGGGTGAGGGTTTTGTGGGAGATGGTCACCTTGGCGTCGGGATCGAAGACAACCACGTCGGCGTCGGTGCCAACCTTCAGACTGCCCTTCTGCGGCCACATGCCGAAGAGCTTGGCAGGATTCTCACACAAGATCTCGATCATGCGCTCCAGCGGGAAGCGGCCGGCGTGCACACCCTCGGAGTAGGTCAATGGCAGAAGGGTCTCGATCCCCGGCATACCGAAGGGGATCTTGGTGAAGTCTCCCTTCCACATCGACTTCTGCTCACTGTTGAAGGTGCAGGTGTCGGTGGCCATGACCTCCACCACACCCTCGGCGAGACCTTTCCACAGGCCTTGCTGGTCTGCGGGCTTGCGAATCGGCGGACAGGTACCAAAATGGTGACCGTCCTCGCGTTTGAACAGCTCGTCGTCGAGGAGCAAGTAGTGGGGTCCGGTCTCGGCGTGAACGTTGACACCACGGGCCCGGCCATCTCGGATGAGGTCGACGGCGCGGCCGGTGGACATGTGAAAGATGTACAGACAACCGCCGGTTGCCTCGGCGAGGTTGATGGCGCGAGCAATGGCTTCGGTCTCTGTGACCGTCGGTCGCGATACCGCATGGGCATAACAGCCAGGGAACTTCTGGCCTTTGATTTCTTCCTGCAGCAAATCGATGAGGTCGTTGCTCTCGGCGTGCAGACCGACCATGGCACCGTACTTGGCGGCTTCGCGCAAAGCCCGATAGACATCGGCGTCGGTCGCTTGCCAACCCTGAGCGCGGTAGATCATGAACATTTTGAAGGTGGGTATGCCCGCCTCGATGATCTTGGGAAACTCCTCGACTCGGTCCTTGTTCCACTCGGTGATGCCCGCGTGCAGACTGTAGTCGATGCAGACATTGGCGGCGGCCTCGGCCTGCCGGTCGACAATGGCCTCCATCACTGACTTGGGTTTCGACTGGATGGCAAAGTCCAAGAACGTCGTCACCCCACCCATGGCGGCGGCCTTGCTGCCGATTTCAAAGTCGTCGGAGCTGACCGTGCCACAGAAGGGTAGTTGGAAATGGTTATGCACGTCGATGGCACCGGGCATGACGATCTTGCCCTTGGCGTCGATGGTTTGCTTGCCCGTAAGGTCGGAGCCGAGCGCTGCGATGGTCTCCCCCTTGATGGCGAGGTCGGCGCGAGTGACTCCTGTTGACGAAGCGACTTGGCCACCTTTGATGACGAGATCATAATCCATGATTGCCTCCAGATTATCGACGAGCTTCTTTGCTGTGGACGGTCTTTGGCCTACTACGGCAAGAGTTCAACCAGGTTGCCATAGGTCTCGGGCCGTCGGTCACGGTAGAACTGCCAGAGATTGCGGACCTCCCGAATCATGTCGAAGTCGAGGTCGGCAACAACGAGCTCGTCGTTGTCTTCGCTTCCCTCAGCCATGATCTGTCCCCGTGGGTTGCAGAAGTAACTGGTGCCGTAAAATTTGCCGATGTTCCACGGTGCCTCGGTACCGACGCGGTTGATGTTGCCCATGAAGTAGCCGTTGGCTGCGGAGTGGGCGGGTTGCTCGAGCTTCCACAGGTACTGGGACAACCCAGCAACAGTCGCCGATGGATTGAAAACGATCTCGGCACCGTTGAGGCCGAGCAAGCGCGCCCCCTCTGGGAAGTGGCGGTCGTAACAAATGTAGACGCCAACTTTGCCATACGCTGTATCAAAGACGGGATAACCTTCGTTGCCGGGCTTGAAGAAGAACTTTTCCCAGAAGCCGGCGACCTGCGGAATATGTTTCTTGCGATAGCGGCCCAAGTACTTGCCATCGGCGTCAATGACAGCGGCGGTGTTGTAATACACGCCCGTCATCGCCTTCTCGTACAACGGCACAACGATAACCATGGAGTACTTCTTGGCGAGTTCTTGCATCAACTTGGTGGTGGGGCCATCGGGGATCGGCTCGGCGATGTCGTACCACTTGGTGTCTTGGCTGGGGCAGAAATAGGGACCATTGAAGATCTCTTGCATGCAAAGGATCTTCACGCCTTGCTTGCCTGCATTTTCGATGAAAGGCAGGTGCTTCTCGAGCATCGCGGCTGAGATTTTGTCGACAGGCTCATTGGTGTCGAGTGCATTGGCACACTGGATCAGACCGCACTTAACATTTCGTGACATGTTTCATGTCTCCCAGACGGCGCTGTTAGGGGCACCACGTTCGGGCGCCGAGAATACAAGAATTTCCACAGCCAAGCTGATACCAAGCGACAAACCCCTTTGCAATCGACAGATGGTGCCGTGGCTCTGGACCTCGAGCGCATGGTCGTATTGCCTAGCCGCGGCCGATGTGGTTTGTCCAGGAATCTCAGTCGGGTGAAGACTCCACGGCAAGAGGGAAGAACGATGTCAGAGAACACCTACGCATTTTCGGCGCGCTCCTATGATTTCCAATCCTGCGCCAAGGCCAAGAACTGGATTGGCGGAGAATGGCGCGATGCCCAAAGCGGCACGACCATGCCTGTCCTCAACCCGCGGTATGGCAAACCCATGGGTGACGTTGTCGTCTCTGACGCCAAAGACATTGAAGCTGCGGTGGCGGCCGCCAAAGCAGCACTCCCTGGTTGGAAAACCACCCCCTTCAAAGAGCGAACGCAAGTTCTCTTTCGCCTCAAGCATCTCATGGAGGAGAACCTCGAAGAATTGTCTTGGTTGGCCTCCCACGAGAATGGCAAGACCTACGGCGAAGCCAAGGCGAGCGTCCTCAAAGGCATCGAGTGCCTGGAGATGGGCACGTCGTTGCAGAACATGGTTGCTGGCGGCCAAATGGAAGTCAGCCGCGGTGTCCACTGTCAGGTGACCTATGAGCCTGTTGGCATTTGTGCTGGGGTCACCCCATTCAACTTCCCCGTCATGGTGCCATTGTGGATGTTGCCCCAGGCCTTGGTCGCTGGGAACACCTTCATATTGAAACCCTCAGAACAAGTTCCTTACGGCTCGTTGCGCCTGGCCGAGTTGGCCAAGGAAGCTGGACTTCCCGCGGGAGTTCTCAACGTCATCAACGGTACCAAGGCGGCGGTTGAAGGCTTGGCAGATCATCCCGAAATTGGCGCCGTCGCTTTTGTCGGCTCCACCAAGGTCGCCAAGATTGTCTATCAACGGGGTGCTGCTGTCGGTAAACGCATGCTCTGTCTTGGCGGTGCCAAAAATCACCTCGTCGTCGTACCCGATGCCAATATCGATCTCACTGCCTCGAATATTGCAGCTTCCTTCACCGGATGCGCGGGTCAACGCTGCATGGCGGCTGCGGTGATGTTGGCCGTGGGCGACACTCAGAAGATCATCGATCGCGTGGTTGACATGGTGGGAAAGGTGAGGCTCGGCGTGGACATGGGGCCGGTGATCACGAAGGAAGCCCATGCACGCATCACTGGATTCATCGATCAAGCGGAGAAGATGGGTGCCAAGATTCTCGTCGACGGACGCAATGCCAAGGTCGCTGGTGCCGATGGTCACTGGATTGGACCAACGGTCATCGACCAAGTCACTGAGGACATGCCGGTCGCCTGCGATGAAGTCTTCGGTCCAGTGCTCGCGATTCGCAGGGTGGCAACCCTCGATGAGGCCATCGCCATCGAGAACAGGTGCCCCTACGGCAATGCAGCTTCAATTTACACCTCAAGCGGTCACGTGGCCCGCTACGCCATTGAGCGCTTCGAAGCTGGCATGTGCGCCATCAACATCGGCGTGCCCGTTCCTCGCGAGCCGTTTAGCTTCGGCGGTTGGAACGACAGCAAGTTCGGCCACGGCGACATTACGGGCTTCGATGGCTACCGTTTCTGGACCCGACCGCGCAAGGTCACTTCCAAGTGGGAGGTCCAGGCCGACACGAATTGGATGTCGTAGTCGGAATGCGGATTTGGTGTCGTAGTTGGAACGCGGATTTGGTGTCGAAGTAGGAACGCGGATTCAGTGTCGTAGTCGGACCACTCTTGAGGAAAAAGCATGAACACCGAAGAAATCGTTGAGTTGTGCAAGAAACACACTCTCTACACCTGGTCGGCAACGGGGTCGGTCAACCCATTACCCATCGATCACGCAGAGGGCGTCTACATCTACACCACTGACGGTCGCAAGATCATCGACTTCAACAGTCAGTTGATGAGTGTGAATATTGGCCACAGCCATCCGAAGGTCATCGCGGCGATGAAGAAGGCGTGCGACGGCCTGCTCTACAGTTATCCGGGCACAGCCACTGCCGTGCGTGCGCGCGTGAGCAAGCTTCTCGCCATCCTGCTCCCCGACGACATCAACACCTTTTTCTTCACCCTCGGTGGTGCAGAGGCCAATGAGAACGCCGTTCGCGCCGCCCGCGCCTACACCGGCAAACAGAAGATCTTGGTGCGCTACCGCAGCTACCATGGCGGCACCAACTTGTGCATGCAACTCACGGGCGACCCCCGTCGTTGGGCCAACGAGCCAGGTGGTCCCGGCGTCATTCGAGTCATGGATCCCCAGCCCTACAATTTTTCCTTTGGCGACAACGAGGAAGAGATCACCAGGCGCAATCTGCAATACCTCGAAGAGGTGATCATGTACGAAGGTGCCTCGAGCATCGCCGCCATGATGATTGAGACTGTCACCGGCACCAACGGCATCCTGGCGCCACCCAAGGGCTACCTCAAAGGACTGAAAGAGCTTCTCAAGCGCAACAACATCCTGCTGATCTGCGACGAAGTCATGTGTGGCCTCGGGCGCACCGGCAAAATGTTCGCGTTCGAGTACGGCGGCATCGTTCCCGACATCGTCACCCTCGCCAAGGGTTTAACCAGCTCCTACGTTCCCTTGGGTGCCATGGGCGTCTCAGACGCCATCGCCGACCATTTTCGCGAGAACGTGTTCTGGGGGGGACTCACCTACAATTCCCATCCCTTTGCCCTCGCGACCGCAGAGGCCGTCCTCGGTGTTCTACTCGAAGAGAAGATGGTCGAGAACGCGGCGAAGATGGAGGGGGTGATGCGCGAAGAGATGGATCGCCTCGCCAAGAAACACCCTTCGGTGAAAGAGGGCCGCGCCATCGGCCTGTTTGGCATGATGGATCTACAAAAGAACGCAAAGGGTGAGCCCCTGGCTCCGTACAACGGCTCCCACCCGGCAATGAACGCGCTCAGCAAGTTTTTCATCGACAACGGCCTATTTACCTTTGTTCGGTGGGCAAGCTTCATGTGCAACCCGCCGTTGTGCATCACCGAAAAAGAGCTGCGCTTTGGGTTCGAGATCATCGACCGGGGATTGGAGATCACCGACGCGGCTTTTGAGAAATAGTCTACCCATCCCAAACCCTGGTGATTGAGTTTTGCTTAGCGCTAAGCTAACATGTCAACATGGGTGTCACTTCCATCATCTCAACGGCTGCGCAAACCCTCGGTCGGAAGGGTGGTCTGCGCCGTGGAAAGCGTCTTTCGCCACAGCGGCGCTCGGAAATCGCGCGCCTTGGCGCTCGTGCTCGTGAGGAGTCTCTGCGACTCGGGAAGGCGATGAAAGCCAACTTCGAGTATCTCGCCGCAGTTAAGGAGCTTGGCTCCTATAAACCCATCAAATCGGTGTCCACCTGTGATGGCCGACTCCCGGGCATATATGGCTAAGCGAAAAGCAGCTCAGGCCGACTTCATCGTGTCGGTTGGTAAGCTGCTCGCGGCTCTACGCCGGGAAGGCTTCACGCCCATCTTGGTTGGCGGGATGGCCATGGTTGTTTTGGGTTCCCGGCGGGTCACGAGAGATTTTGATTTTCTCTTGGAGGAGTCTGCGCGTGATCAAAAAAGTGTGACACAACTCTTCTACAACCATGGATTTGAGCTCGCCTCAAAGGTCGACGAGTATGGTGAGATCGTGCAGACAATCGACTCTGCAAACATTGCATCGGTTCGGCTCCGGACGGATCGGCCCAAGAGCGCCTATTTCCACAATCATCGCACAGGACTGCGAGTCGATTTGCTCTTTGATTTTCCTTTTCCGGCAAAGGGCATCGGTGCGAAGGCGACGCGCACGAAGGTAAGCTCGTACTGGTTTCATATCGCAAGCCCAAGCGATCTCCTCCAAATGAAGGTGATGGCCGCACAAGATCGCAAGCATGCCGCCGACCTGCAAGACCTCGAGTTTCTGAAACACCTCATGGAAGACGGAAAGCGGGCACCGTCGTGATGCGCTTGGAAGGAATTCGGATTGAGGCAATAAATATTCAAATAATACACATCAATTTGATCCCAGTGACGAAAATATGAGGAGATAGAAACGAGAGGAGTTGATCTTGAACAAGGTTCAAGCCATTGACTTCGCAGACTATGCTCTCTTCAGTAGCTCGTCCACTGACGGAAACTCCGTCGACCCCGTCGTGTCGCTCACCCATGGCACGTCTGCACCGGTGCGAGATCAGTGGTTGGCGGCCTGTCAACACCACAACAACTCCCCATTTGTCACAGCGCCCTTCTCGATTGTTGGCTCGGAGGTCGTGCAGAACTATCTCCACATCCGCAACCTTGTTGACGTTAGGCGGGTTGCGTGGCACGGGCTAGCGCCAATTGTCTCGGAACCGGGCGATGGGCCCACGCCGCTGCCAACCCGAGGCAAAGTCGCGAGTGTGTACGACGGGGACACCTTCACCCTTGTGGACCGGGATATCAACGTCCGTGTGCAGAACGTCAATACGCCGGAGAAACAACCCTTGGAGGACATGGCCCTGGAGGCCCGAGACCTAACCAAGTCCCTGGTCCTAGGCCCGGACAAAGAAGTCCGTCTGGTGTTCGACGAAAACATGGCGCACGACTCCTATGGTCGAATTGTCGCGCAAGTCCTACTTCCCGATGGCAGCGACCTTGCCGAACACCTCTTGGAAAATGGTCTCGGCCATCTTTTCGTGGTCGGCCAGGCGGACAACCCAGGCGATATTCCACGCCTACTGGCAGCCCAAGAGCGCGCGCGCTTTGCCGGGCACGGCATCTGGGCGCTCGAGCGCTACCAGGCAAATCTCAACGTTACGTCGTTTCACGCCAACGGCAACGGTAGCGATGTCAATTATCCCAACGGGGAGTATTTCCGTTTCGCAAACATAACGAGCAAACCGCTGCAACTCGGCGGCTACACCATAGAAAATGCGGCAGGAAGAAAATTCACCTTGCCCAACGTTGAAGTGCGTCCAGGTCACACCGTTCAGGTGTTTTCCGGGGTGGGAGAAAATCGCCTCGAACCGTCACGTACGGTAAAACTCTATCTGGGTAGCGAAGAACCCATCTGGAACAATTTCGGCGATGTGCTCACGATCAAAGATTCTTCCGGCGAAGTCGTCACAAAAAGTGTCCACCGGCCGTTGAGCTCCCCTGTGGACCTCACAAGATTGGCCAATCCGATTACCCAGAAAATGGTGCAGGACCTGGGGCCAGACATTGAGGCGGTTTACTCCGGGCCAGAACGCATCAAAGTTGGCGGCACGCTACTTGTCGACGACGGCGACACCGCGTTCATGAAGTCTCCTCCCGTCGGCACCTTCAAGGTCACCCTGAAGGATGGCAACGGTATCTCCGTAACTCGAGACGTGCAGATTGCCGACCAAGGGGAATCTCCCCAGGGTATGCTCGCCATCCGATTCGTCGGAACCGACACGCCAGAGACCCATTTCGCCGTGAGTAAGGACGGCGAGACCATGTTCTACAGCCAAGGAAGGGCCGCAGAGAACGCTGCAGAACGACTTTACGAGCTTCTCAAACAGGCTCGAGCGATCGAGGTTGCGCCGCTCAATCGCCGTCCTTTTGACGCGTACAACCGTTTGTTGGGTACTGTCTTTGCCACGATGGCTGATGGCAAAGAGATCAACGTCAATCAATGGATGGTCGAGCAAGGTCTAGCTGAAATGTCAATGACATTTCCTTCATACGGCGAGTTTAACCGTGACGCCTTCGCAGCCATGAGCGCCGCATCCAAGGTGGCATACACCAAGGGGCGAGGCATCTACAGTGACGGCGAGGGTCAGTGCAAAGAGAGGCCCGTCGAATTTCGAAGGCGGCTGCGGCAAGTCGGCACGGCCCAGCCGTTTGTTGTCGACATGCATAACGGTTTGGTCTACGCCGCCGCGGAGATTGATCGCGTCGCCCCGCACGACAGACTGTTCGTCTACCAGCCACAATTGCAGAAAGCCATGGATGGCCTCGGCTTGCACTACGCGCCCAGCTTTCCTTGACGGCAAAGTCACGCCATCGGATACCTGCGTCTCGCCTGGATGAGCGCCGCATTGTCCAAAAATCCCACGCTAACCAATGAGACGGCGGATTCGATCCTAGCTTTTTGCCTATGATCTTTTGGCCAGGGAGTATTATACAGACGTTTTGGACCAAACGAAGACTCGGAGCTCAGGTATGAATGTCCAGCAAGCAATCGACGAGGCGAATCGTTGCCTTCTTTGTCACGACGCACCCTGCAGTCAGGCGTGTCCCGGCGGTACCGACCCGGCGAAGTTCATCCGACAGATTCGTTTTATGAACCTCAAGGGTGCCGCCAGAACCGTCCTCGGCAACAACCCCTTGGGTGGCGTTTGTGCGAACGTTTGTCCCACCGACGACACCTGCGTGCGCGCTTGTTTGCGCTCCGGCATTGGTCAGCCCATCGACATCGACGGTCTGCAACGATTCGCGGTTGACTATGGTCGCAGCCAAGGGGTCAAGGCGTTTGCCAAAGGCAAAGAACTCCCACACAAGGTGGCTGTCATTGGTGCCGGTCCTGCTGGCCTCACCGCTGCTGCGCGCCTGGCCACCTACGGCTATCCGGTCACCATCTTTGAGGCGAGAAAACAAGCCGGGGGCATGCTGCGTTACGGTGTACCGGAAACCCGTTTGACGGTTGAGGATCTCGAAACCGACCTCAATGAGATTACCGCTTTGGGTGTGGAAATTCGCACCAACACCCGCATCGAGAGCAAAAACGCTGCGGCCAAACTCCTCGACGAGGGCTACTCCGCGGTGTTTGTGGCCCCCGGTTTATGGAAGCCGCTGGCCCTAAACATTCCTGGTGCCGATCTCGATGGTGTTACCACGGCGCTCACGTTCCTCGATGATGCACGGGTGGCACCAGAAACGATTAGGACGCTGGTCAAGGACCAGTTCGTCGCGATCATTGGCGGCGGCTCAGTGGCCATGGACGTTGCTACCACCGCCATTCGCCTGGGAGCCAAACGAGTTTACGCCCTCGCCCTCGAGGGGATGACCGAGCTGCCAGCCATGGGCGATGAAATCATCGAAGCGATGGAGCTCGGCGTGGTGATCAAACCACAGGCTCAGGTCAGCAAAGTGCTCGGAGAAAATGGTCGCGTTGTTGGTATCGAGGGCCACGAGACCGAATGGGTCGTGCCTGGAAAGCTTACCCCTGATAACGCCAAGAAAGTCGACGGCACTCGATTCTCTTTGAAGGTGGGCGCGCTCGTGCAAGCCATTGGCCAAGGAGCGACCGAGGCCGTCGGCGGCATCATCACACCTTTCAAGAGCGACCGCGGCTTGGCGACTGCAGACAAACAATCACAAGCCACCACCATGAAGAAGGTCTTCGCCGGCGGAGATGTCGTTCGCGGCGCAGGCACCGTCGTCGATGCGGTGGGAGATGGAAAACGAGCGGCTGAGGCTATTCACGAGCTTCTCAGCGAAGGGCAGGTGGCGTTATGACGAGGGGAATCGATCTCTCTATCAATTTCTGTGGGGTCACATTCCCCAATCCGTTCTGCCTTTCCTCATCACCGGTTGGTAACACCTACGACATGTGTGCTCGCGCCTTCGACATGGGTTGGGGCGGTGTCGTCTACAAGACTGTCGGTCTCGACTACGAAGTGAAGATTACGCATCCCTCTCCCCGCCTCAATCCTCTCCATCGCGGCAGCCAGAGGGTGGTGGGACTGCAGAACGTCGAACAGATCTCCGATCGACCCACGAAGGACAACTTCGTGGACCTCGCCCGTCTCAAGAAGAATTACCCCCACAAGGCCCTGGTCGCGTCCATCATGGGGCTCACCCATGCCACCGATTGGGAAAAGCTCGCGAAGATGGCCGAAGACGCGGGCGCCGATATGATCGAGTGTAACTTCTCGTGTCCACAAATGACTGTGGAAGGAACCGGGCACAAGGCCGGTCAAGATACCGCTGTGGTCGAGAAGCTCACCTCCATCACGAAATCGGCGTGCTCGATTCCGGTGATGGCCAAGATGACCCCCAACGTCGCGGACATGTTGCCCTTGGCCCTCGCGGCGCAAGCAGGGGGTGCCGATGCCATCTCTGCCATCAACACCGTCAAGGCACTCACCGGCGTTGATCTCGACACCGCCACCCCCCTACCAAACGTGGGTGGTAAGTCGTCTTCCAGCGGCTATTCGGGCACGGCGGTGAAACCCATCGGTCTGCGATTCATCTCCGACATGGCTCGGGATGAGCGCCTGAAGATTCCGCTATCGGGTATGGGCGGCATCTACACCTGGATCGATTGTGTCGAGTATCTGCTCCTTGGCGCCAGCACTCTGCAGGTGACGACGGCGATATTGCAACATGGCTTCCGGATCGTCGAGGACATGGACGAAGGACTCAGCGACTACTTGGTGGACCATGGCTATGAGAGTGTCCAGCAGATGGTCGGCAAGGCCGTTCGCAACGTGGTTGAACCCAACCAACTCAGCCACGCCACCCAAGCCATCTCGGTAATTGACCATGACAAATGCATCGGTTGTGGTCAGTGCTTCCTCACCTGCCGCGACGGCGCGGCCCAGGCCATCTCAATCCAAGACGACCGCATGCCGATCGTTGACGAGGACGAGTGCTTCGGTTGCCTGATGTGCAAACACATCTGCCCGGTGCAGGATTGCATCACCTACAAGACCGTGCCGCACCACCAAGCCACGGCTTGAGTCGGTTCGTTCTGATCACTGACCTCCCATTGGAATGACCGGCCGGGGTCGGCACCACCGCCAGGCCCGCGACATTTTGGACAATCCTTGTTTTCTTGGCCAAAGTGGGACTGCAGGCGTCAATTCTGCGGGGTTATGTCTCAGACATGGTCATTTTGGATGTGCACAAACCAGAGCTTCGCGCTCGGCTCGTCTCGGCCCTAGACGAGTTAGGAGAGAAGTGGGTCGATCCGAAGACCGACGACCCATCGGTAATCGCGATCTTGCAGGAAGTAGGAAGCGTTCCGCCACCCTCGTCCACACGAGAGCTGCCCATTATTCACGTTTGGGAAATGGGGCGGCATCCCGATGGCACGGGTCATGACGAAGGGAATGCCTTTGCTTGTCCACGGGTCCGGCACCTCATTGGTGCCAAGCCAGATGTTGATTTGGCAGGGCTGTCGTCCACCCTTCGTCACATCCGCACCGGGGAGTTTCTCGGACTCGCCGGACTTCTAGAGTGGGGTGCGACGATCCATACATTCCACGAAGCAACATCGGCAAACAAAGACGCCCATCTCGGTCGACTGGGTGCATTCTTGCAAGAGTGCGGCATCACAAAGACCCGACGCGAGATCCTCGAGACCGCCCTGGAGGAAATGTTCACCAATGCCGTCTACAACGCGCCGGCAACGACGAATGGCGAACACACCAATGCTATAAGGAACCGGTCGGAGCGTGTGCGATCAAAGCGGCCGTTTGTCGTGATGTTTGGCGCAGACAATCATCATGTGGGCATTGCGGTGCGCGACTATTACGGTTCGATGTCACTCGATCGCGTGATTGGAAGACTGCGAGAATGTTATTCAGTGGACAAAGCCCAACACGAAACGAAACTTGGCGGCGCAGGCCTCGGCCTGTTCATGATGCTGAGAAGTGTCGATCGACTCGTCATCAACATAAACCCAAGTCAATTCACAGAGTTCGTTGTCCTTTCCAGCCGCACTCGACGCATGCGCGAATCGCGGGGTGCATGTCCAACATTCAATCTTTGTGCACTCTCTCCCGAGCTCACACTGCGACGCCACTTCCGCATGGCAACCGCTTGGGATGCTCGAATAACAACGTCGGAACTGAGTGCAACTGAGGGGAAGGCAATTGTACGAGACATCTCTGTCTCCGGTGCGTTTGTCCAGATCAACGACGAGACCAAATCAAAGCGGGGTGATGTACTGTCACTGCGCGTTCAAATCGCTCCAGACCAGTCGCCATTTTCCCTGCGCGGCGTTGTCCGCTGGAGCGGGAGAAGCTCGACACACGGCTGTCGTGGAATCGGTTTGCAGTTGGTGCACCCGCTGGATGCCTTGGAGGCATATGGTCGTGCGCAGCCCGGACGAATTACCTCAAGAGGGCAGACGTGTTCGGTATCCAAGATCATTCAGACATGGTCAACGGGTGGAACCCACCCCGGAGAGCCCGTAACGGTGTTCTTTCGCGTACTCGACGAGAAAGGCCGCATCTTGTTGCTCCGTCACGATACCTTGACCAAGCGGTGGGCCATGAAGGTTCCAACGACGTGAGGAGGTGCGGATGATGTCTGCTCTTTGCCGACAGACGCGATCGTCCCTTGTTGCGGCCGTTTTGACGTTGTCGTTGCCAACAACAGTCTTTGCGGAAAAGCCCAAACTTGCGGTCATGCCCCTCGGGGCAAAGAATATGCCGAAAGACACCGTGGAGATCATCGACGCTCTGCTCACTGGGGAAATCGCGGCTGCAGACCGGTATCAGGTCCTCGGTGTTTCTGACATCAACATCCCGGCATCGACGCATTCTTCTAGGTGCCATCCCACCAGGTTTGCTTCTTGATTATACAAGTTGTACAATATGTGTAATTTGTACGTATTCGGCAATTGGAGTCTCAACATGGTCAAATTGACCACCACAGAAGCCCGGAAAGATTTCTCCAGCGTCGTTGACGCCGCCTATGCTCGTTCCGAGCGGGTCGTACTTACCCGCAACGGCAAGAGCGTCGCCGCAGTCGTGCCCATTGCTGACCTTGAAGCTCTTGAAGACTTTGAGGATCGGATGGATATCAAAGCTGCGCAGGAGGCGTTGAATGAGCCGGGACCCAACATCCCTTGGGAGGAAGTGAAGACACGCCTTGGCCTCTGAGACCTATCGAATTGAATTTAGACCCGCAGCGTTTCGCGACTTTGAAAAGCTAGACAAAAGCATCCAACGTCGTTTGGGGCGGAAGATTGAAAGCCTTGCGACGAACCCGCGCCCTTCGGGAGTGAAGAAGCTTGCAGGTGAGTATGCCCTGTGGCGTGTGCGCGTTGGCGACTACCGGATTGTTTACGGCATCGAGGACGACTGTTTAGTTGTACTCGTAATTCGTGTCGCTCACCGTCGTGAAGTCTACCGGTGAGTGAGTCATTGATTTTGGCCCGCCACGTACTTCCACGATTGTTCAGCCCAAAAAAACGCACAAGGCCTCTGTGGCTAAATCGCCATGAATCGCTCCGACCCGCATCATAAAAGGCTCTGCAGGTCTCCGTGTATCGAATTGAAACACTGCGACACTATTGACCTCGACCCACTCATATATTTGGTGCCATTACCGACGGCACGCTGTTTGCTCTGCCTGTGGTGATGATTTTGCGATTCGACCGCGGAACACTCATCTTAAGCGAGCCACCAAACAATCTCGAATTCGGCGACGTCCCCGGCGTCACTTGGGACCCGCGCACTTCGGAGTTTCGAGCGCCTGCCCATCGATACAACGAGGTTGTCACCATGTTGCGCCAACGCAACCTCGAGGTCGAGGATCACGTACGCCCAAAGGCGCGCCTCAACATCCGCGAACCTGTGTCTCTGCGCCCCTATCAAGAGAGTGCGTTACACGCCTGGCAACTGGGCGGGCGGCGCGGCATCGTGGCGTTGCCGACAGGCAGTGGCAAGACAAGATTGGCAATCGCCGCTATCGCTGCTTCCAATCTACCTGCTTTGGTGTTGGTACCTACCCGGGTCCTACTGGCTCAATGGTGTCAAGAAATTGAGAAGTGTCTCGGTGTTCTTCCCGGCTGTTTCGGCGATGGCGAGTTTCGACATGGGCTGGTGACCGTTGCGACCTTTGAGAGCGCCTATCGTCACATGTCTCGCATCGGCAACGAGTTCGACCTCTTGATCATCGATGAGGTGCATCACTTTGGTTCAGGGGTGCGAGAGGAGGTGTTGGTGATGTCCGCGGCGTCCTTGCGACTTGGTCTCACAGCCACACCGCCAAAGGACATCGCTGCTATTACGCGGTTGCGCGAACTTCTGGGTCCGGTCGTCTATGAGCTCGCTATCGCGGACCTCACTGGCGAATACCTGGCCGAATATGAGTTGACGACGCTTACTTTGCCTCTCAATGAGAACGAGCGAGCCGTCTACGAGCTCGACATGGCGCGCTTCCGACCGGTGTGCCGGCAATTCTTCCGCCTAAACCCAATGGCCACCTGGGCCGACTTCATCCGTTTTGCCAACCAAACCGATGACGGCAGGCGAGCATTGGAGTCATGGCGGCGGGCGCGGAGCCTGCTCTCTTACATCGACGCGAAGCGCGCCACCCTTGCACACATCTTGCGGCGTTTCACCAACGCTCGGATTCTGGTCTTCACCGCCGACAACGAAACATCCTACGCCATTGCTCGCGAGTTTTTGATCATGCCGATCACCTGCGACATCAAGCGCCGAGAGAGAGCAAAAGCCCTCGAGCGCTTTCGTACTGGCGAGCTTCGTGCGCTGGTGTCGGCACGGGTCCTCAACGAGGGACTCGATGTTCCTGACGCGGATGTCGCAGTGATCGTCGGTGGCGGCACGAGCGAACGGGAGCAAGTGCAACGCATTGGCCGACTGTTGCGACCTTCACCGGGCAAGCGGGCACAGGTCTTTGAACTCGTCGCCGCTGACACCACCGAGGTGAGGCACGCACAGCGGCGAAGGCAGGGGCTCGGCTGCCACAGAGAGTCGTCCCGCCATGGCTCACCCAATCAACGTTGGGGAGCATCGGCTCACCCACCCATGGCCGGCTATGCCCATGCGCCGCCGTCCCAGGGGAACAGCAGTTGGGACCGCTCGTGGTGAATGCGAAGAATTGGGCGCCCAGAAAGCGGAGACATACTGCGTCATGCCAAACGTGAGCCAACTGCCCACCACAATTGCCGGCGATGCAGTGCGACCGGATTTTCTCAATCACAGCGACACACCCTGGATCGCCCTCCTGCTCGAAGAAGTACAACGTTTTGAGGGGAAACCACGCAAGCTCCTCGACGAACATCTCCGCGGTGGCTTGCCCTTTGCCGCACCCTCTTCCAAGCTGTTGCTCGCCCAACAGACGATACGGCGACTGTGGCGTTTTGACATTGAAGCCGCGATTGCCCCCCACAAGGCGCGGACACGTCTGTTCACTGCTGCCGCGGAGCATGGCCGCGACGGTGCCCTAGAAAGAGTCGCTGACGAGCTACGGGTTACGCCAAAGGACCTTGAGGCGTCTCTGTTCGCTGATCTGCCGCGGGAAAGAAGGGTACACGCCCCCAAAGAGCCATTGTCACCTTCCGAGCTCAGTGCCCGTGCGAACCTCATCCTTGTTCAGGCCATGCTGAAACAGAGCACCGGGGTTCGGGTGCGGTTGCAGGGTAACGCCCGGCCGGTTGTGCGACATGCAAAGTTTCGTGGGCTCATCTGTAATGTCATGTTCGACAAGGCATCAAACGCGGCGCAAATGGAAATATCGGGTCCGTTGTCACTGTTTCAACGCACCCTGGTGTATGGCCGCGCACTCGCTGAGCTCTTGCCGCCATTATCGTGGTGCAATCGCTTCTATCTCGAGGCAGACATCGTGCTCGGCTCGGAGAGCAAGCAGCTCATCCTCGCCACCGGTGCACCGATTTTTCCTGGCAAAGAGCCCAAGCGCTTCGACAGTCGCTTGGAGGAACGGTTTGCCCGAGAGTTTGGCCAGATCACCGCCGATTGGGACTTGATTCGCGAACCGGAACCGATCCCTGTGGGTCGTTCACTGATCTTTCCCGACTTCTCCTTGGTACGACGCGGCCCACCCTATGACCGTTGGTTTCTCGAGATCGTCGGCTTTTGGACTCCGGAATACCTCGAGCACAAGATCGCGACCTTGCACCAAGCCGGGCTCGAGCGTCTCATCATTTGTATCGACAAGACCAAGAACTGCTCAGACAATGAATTGCCTGCTCGCGCTCGAGTGATTCGGTTCGCCAAAAAGGTAGACGTGGAAGAGGTGCTCGCCATTATCGATCCGGCCTGCGTGATCTAGGGCTCATTCGGAGAATGGTATTTCCATCATTTGCGCCTATCTCTCTGACTCAATTTGACACGGGTTTGAGCACCACCGCTTTGAGCTCTCCGCGTTTCGCCCGACCATTCACCTTGACGAGCATCGGTTGTTCAAAGCGGACATGTCGTATGTGCTCGTCTTCGTAGAACGCCGGTTGGGCGTTGAGAAAGTCGATGTCGAATGAGCCATCTTTCACCGACGGATCGACAGTCAAGTAGACTGTGCGGAATGCGGTGAGATTGTGGAAAAAGTGCGAACCTTGACTGGCATCGACGCGGAAGGTCCTCATGCCAGCTTCGACGATGACACGAGCGTTGGTGATGAACGCCCACTTGACTGGAATTCCCAACCACGGGTCGGTGCTCCCCCACCGCCCCGGCCCAATGAGAATGTAGTCTCGTCCTTCATCCTTGAGTCGACGGTTGAGGTTATTGACACGTCTAGCGATGTCTTGAGTGTTGGCGGGATCAAAGCTGTCTTGATTGACGTAGATCACGTCATACAACTTCTCGATCTTGCCGTTGCCGAGGGCCGTGGTGGCTGCGACGATAATGTCTTCAGGCTTGGGCTTCCCAATTCGCACGTTCTCCGATTCACTCTCCTCGACCACCGGGCGAATTTGTAGGAATTTAAATGCCATGGGGCGTTTGTCGATATTGACGGCAAACTCGATCTCTACCTCCGTATTCATCTCTTTCTGGCCGACCTCCAGGAGCGTATCGAGAATTTCGGCAAGGGGGATGTGATTGTATCTAAGCACCGAGGCGAAGGTGGCAACCTTGCGTCCGGGGCGATTTGGGTCATCACGGATCGTGTTGTTCTGCATGTCGTACGTTGACAACAACAGGCGATTCGCCTTCTGCTCTGCAGCCACTTCCAAGTCGCATTGCACGAGATTGAGCGAGTCGTCCGTACCTATCTTGAACTCGCTGTGACTCATGTCGATGGCAAAAAACTGCTGTTGCGTGAGACGAAGCACAGACTCTGGGTCTGCGAGTTGCATGATCTTTTTTGGGTGCTTGGGCGAGAAGCGCAATGACGCCTTGCCGTCAACAACGGTCTTGCCCAACCCTAAGGCGATATTGGCTACCCCTTCGTCGGTGCGCTCCCGCGCGACCGGATAGAAGTCCAAGGAGCGAGCAACCCCAGAGATGTTTGGATAGTAGAGATCGCCGTAGCGCGAACCCGTCACCTCTTGGATGACGACCGCCATCTTCTCTTCGTCCAGCGCATCGTGTGTCGATAGCGCGTAGCTCTTGCTGTCACGATAGTACGTGGATGCGTAAACACCTTTGATCGCGTCAGCAATCTGCTTGACGCGGACATTGATGTCACGGTGGTTGTTGGTCAAAAAGTAGGTGGCGTAAACCCCTGCGAACGGTTGCTGCAGCGAATCCTCGAGTAGGCTCGACGACCTAGCCGCGAGCGGCGTCTTGATGACCGAAACCACCCGCGCGAGGTCAGAGAGAACCTCTTCGGGAAGGTCGACTTCGAGGAACCGCCGCAGGATTTCATCGTCGTCCTTGTCGGACAGGGCAACATCGTAAAGATTTCCGGCCTCCATAAAACGGTCGAAAATGCTGGTGGTGACCACCACTGTCTTGGGGATTTGGATTGTCACGTTGTCGTAACGGAACATGATCCGGT
>MGST01000314.1:0-5445 GCA_001798605.1 Deltaproteobacteria bacterium RIFOXYA12_FULL_58_15
GTCGTCTTCGCTCACCTGAGCGAGGTCAACAACCACCCCGACGTGGTCTCCAAGTGCTCCAGCCAAATCCGCCACTCCCCCCAGTGGGAATGCGTCCGCTTCGAGATCGGAAAACAGCAGGAAGTCACCCCTGGCATCGAGCTGGAATGACGTGCAGGGCTCGCATAACGAACCGGACGGTCCAGGCGAAGCGAGCCCCATTCCCATCCACGCCCCATCGATACCGGGGACTGGCCCATACCGACCACCTTGCCTCGAAAGATCTCTTCCAACCAGAAGCTCACAAGACTCCCGGCCCGCCACATGAGCGTCAACTTAAGGGAATTTTCTAACAACATGGAGGACTTGCATAAACACCCGCCCGTCGGACTGGCCATATGGTACGCCCCTTGCTGCTCGGCCGGCGTTATGCTTTCTTCTCGATGTTCGCGAATCCAGGCCCACCCGGGCTTTATTTCACCCTTTTTCCGACATCGTTGAGATCGTCTTCCTGACGTGTTGTGAAACCCATTGTGACATGACTGAGTTGGATCATTACTGAAAGCTCTCGTGAATAGTCATAAAGTGAGGTGTTTTACCATGTCTTTGGCTTCCACTGAAACGAGATATCGACATGTCGTCCTCGATGAGCGAAGAGTCCCGATCATTGCCGGAACAAACATGAAAGTGATCGTGCTTGTCTTGGAGAAGAGTGCCTACGGATGGAGTCCGGAAGAACTGCACTTCCAGCACCCCTATTTGACCATGGGGCAGATATACTCGGCGCTCTCTTACTACTGGGATCACCAGGTGTTGGATTCCAAATTGATCCGTCCTTTGCTTCCTGATTATTCTGGATAGAAGGGAGATCGCTCAGGATATTTCGCCGGATATATGAACATCATCAAGTTCTTTGATGGGACGGTTTTTCGCCGTTTGCGATGGAGAGTCACGAGAGTGTTGATTGCTGTTCACCATCTGACCTCATCAATCAAGTACTGGTTCAAAAAAAAGAGGATATTTCTTGACGATGGATGCGAGGGCTTGATCCGAGAGGTCCTCCGGTTCCTTGTTGTCAGGCAGGAGATGGGTGTAGACGGTGGTCAGTCCGCACAGGGACTGGGCGATGCGAGAGGAGGCCTGGCGCCCTGCGTGATCGCCGTCGAGCAGGAGAAGGATGGTTGGAGCCTTGGAGAGCCACTTGATCTGGTCCTCGAAGAGCTGGGTGCCAAGAAGAGAGACCGCATTGGGAAGGCCTGCCTGAGAAAGGCGCATGGCGGCCCATGGGCATTCGACCGCAATAATTCCCCGGTGCCGGAAGGGCTCGGCACGGTGGGCATTGTAGAGGATGTGGGCCTTGGGGAAGTGTTTGGGGAAGCGCCATTTGCCGAAGCGGGCGATCTGATCGGCAAGGAAGAGGCGTGCGCAGTAGCCGAGGGGACGGCCCTGGATGTCGTGAAGGCGCACGGCTACGGAGTCTCTTAAGAAGGCGGAGCTTTGAGTGGTGCCAGCCTCGAAGAGGTGTGCGGTATCGGGCGTGATCTTCTTGATCCTCTGGAGAAAGTGAGCTTGAGGATCGAGGGCGATGGTGCGAGTGAAGGGTTTGAAGGAAGAGGAGGCCGAAGGTCCGGACGGGGTGCGAATGGTGTTGAACGGTAGTCCTTCGGCCAGACGATGCAGGTGGCGGGCCGCCTGTGCATGAGAGCACCCGTGGATGCGCATAATAAGATCCACGGTATCTCCGCCGCCACAGGCCGTGAAGCAACGCCAAAGATTTCTTTCGAGGTGCACCCTGAAGGCTGTGGGATTGTCCCCTCCGTGGAGGGGGCAGGGGCCTGTGAGCTGATTGCCTCTTATCCTGAGATGCGAATCGAGTCCGTGGGCGGCAAGGACCTGCCCCACGGAGACACGGGTCTTGAGGAAGCGAAAGCTATGGGGATGCATTTTTTCCTCCTTTTTTTAAGCGGTTGTGGGCGGATTGGATGAGGGCGGCCCCTTTGGCGGGGCCGGCCCTGGTGCGATGGGGTGAAAGTCAAGGTGGATCGAGCCTTGTGAGATTGAGTATGGTCTGATCGTACTCGTCGAGGTCCTTCCGCTCACTGATGATCTTTAGGAATTCCTCTTCGTAGCGGTCCCAGAGGCGGTCGTTCAAATGAGAAATGAGAGACCAGATGACCCAGGCTATTTTGATTTCCTTTGGATCTTCCATGGGATACTCCGTGCATCGGGAAGGTTTCAGATGAGCTCGGTCGAGGCCATGCGAACGTGCTCGGCCGAAACGAGCTGAGTTTTCTCATGGGCCGCGGCGACGAGCGCCCCCCGTGCGAGGTGGTTTGCCCTGCGCAAAAGGCCTCCCGAGCCCTGCTGGATGGCGGTCACGGCCGCATCGGAGAAGAGCTGCCGGGGGATGCCGGCGATTTTCAGGTGGTGCTGGAGATAGTCATCCATGTCCTTTCGGGTGATGCCCTGGAGGTGGTAGCGGGCGACGACCCTGGAGGCGAGGGGAATGGAGGTGCGATAGCCCAGAAGATCGATGAGGTTGTTTTGTCCGACAAGGATAACGGGCAGGTACGGCTTGGAATCTCCCTCGAACTGGGTGATGGTGTGAAGCTCGGCGTAGACCGCGATCCTCAAAAGAGAGGCTTCGTCGATCACAAGCACCGGCTTTTGTTTGGCTTTGGTGGCGAGGTCCAGGACCTGGCCCCGGATGATCCGAAGAAGGACGGCCCTTGAAAAGGTGTTGGTTTCAACCTCGAGCTCGGAGGTTAGCTGGCGGTAGAATTCGAGGATGGACCCCGATGAGGCGGTGATCCAAAGGGGCCGGTATTCCGAGGGATGGAGACGGCTCAACGCAAACCTTAGGGCGGTCGATTTGCCCGATCCTACCTCGCCTGTCACAAGTCCTAGGGCGCCAAGGCGCACGGCGTAGTCGAAGCGATCCGTTACGGCACGCACTTGGTGAGTCTCCAGGATGTTTGCGATCTCGATGTCGGCGCCGAAGGGCTCCCGGGTGAATCCATGGAAATGGAGGTAAGAAGGTTTCATCACGCGTCCTCCCGATCTCCGAAGGAAAGCTTTCCGGACGGGACTTGAGTCTTATCAATGCTTTCGAGCACCAGGCTCTCCCGATCCCGGCGTTTCACCCTGCAGTTGACGTTGAGATCGAGCGGGGTGAGGAATCCGTGGCAACGGCCGTCCAACTGGATCTCCACCCGTGAGGGATCATGGTCGTGGTAGAGAAGGGTCACGTGCTTTCCTATGAGGGAGACGGGGGCTTCATAGAGTCTGCTGTTAAGTGATACGGCCCGATCGTTTGCGACTCGTCTTCGGGCTCGTTTGCGAAAGAAATCCTCGAGGTCCCTCGGAGCCGGCCGGATGCATTCCATTGAGGCTGCGAACCGCTTCAAGGGCGGCTCTCCGGTAGACCGGTGAGGGCGTTGATGGTAGACCGTGGTGATCCATTCATCGAGTGCCCGGTTGAGCTCCTCGAGCGAGCCTCCCTTGAAGGTCGGCAGGAACTGGGCCTGGACCGTCCGGAAGAATCGCTCCACCTTGCCGCGCCCTTCCGGCTTGTAAGGTTTCGAGTGGATGAGGGCGATGCCGAGGGATGCGGCAATCTCGTGGAGAAGCTTTGAGCGGAAGGCCGGTCCGTTGTCCACGTAAAGCTTGCGGGGAAGTCCTCTTCTGAGGAGGGCGCATCTCAAAGCCCCGAGGTAGGCGTCGAGGTTCTCGTTCAAGGAGAAAGCGGCATGAGGCACAAGACGGCTCATGTCGTCGATGAAGGCAAAAAGATAGGTTTTGCGCTTTTTCTCGCCCGCCAGGACTGTGGGGCCATGCATGGCGTCGCTTTGCCAAAGATCGTTTGGAAGCTCCGCTTCAAACTTGCGGCGGTCGACTGGAATGGGATCCGAAGCCTTGAGAAGCCCCTGACGCTTGAGAAATCGCCTGAGGCTGCTTCTGGTCGGAACCAGGCCGGGTGAAAGGAGCTTACGCCGCTCCAGCTCGATCATCAAGGTGGGCATCGAGCATCGGGGCATCTCGCGTCTCAGGGCAATGATGCTCTGAGCACTTTCCTCGTCGATGGTCCTGCTCTTTCCCCGGTCGTTTCGCCTCTTGGGGTAGAGGGATTCGAGTCTTCCGCCGCTTTTCCGGTAGACCCTGATCCAGTCGAGGATCGTGGACCTTGCCAGGCGGGAGCGCCCGGAATGCGGGACCTCCCATTCCTTGGAGCATTTTTCTTGAAGCAGGCGCTCTTTCTCGCCTCGATCCATCCGGGGCCGGGTCACGAAATCGCAGATCACGCCGAACCGGAAAACCGCTACATCCTTTTGCTGCTGTTCATCCATGGGTAACCTCCTTGTAATGGGTTGTGGGTTCCCCATGGATGTAGCGTAGATGGGCCTTGCGGGCAAAAGCACTGATCGGTGGGGTGGATGGGCAAAGCCTGAAGGGCCGGATTATACCGCCCTGGAGGCGGCCCGGACGCCGGCCTTGCAGAGCTCGTCGAAGGCCTCCAGGAGGTCTCCCTCCCATCCCATGCCGAACCGGACTTGGATCTGCTTCTTGAGGCCGTTCAACCAGTGACGTTGCCGGGAGGGGGAGCGGCCGGAAGGCCACCTTCGACACTTCAGACGATGAGCGAGACTCTCTCGGATGTCGGCAATGGATGCCTGGAATCGGCTCCAGTACCCGGCTGGGCGCACCCCGACGACCTTGCGACAGATGGAGCAGCGGTACCTGGGAAGCCAAACCGCCTGGGGGCACCCGTCAAACCAGCCGGAGACGAAGCCATGGCCCCACAGCCGCCCGCCGCAGTGGGGGCATACCTGCCCCTTGGGCCACTCATAGCGGCGACCAAGCTCAATTAGACTCTTGACGCAGACGCTCAGGAACAGTATCAAGGAAGTGCCTTGTGTGAGTTTTACTCACTCAGTCCTGAGGGTAAAGAGTGTTAGCAGCACTCTTTACCCCATTCCGTTCACGATTCGCAACCTATCTCCTCTCCAATTGTCGATATAATGTGACCAGTCCGCACTTTTAGTCAAGACACCGTGAACAAAACCACGGACTTGGCGTCGAAATAATGCGCAATCCAACAATCCCCAAACGGGAGTCACCTTTCGGGTGCTGATGCGCTGATGCAGATCGAGTGAGATTCAGGTGATGGTCGTCCTCACCGATATGACCAATTACTGCGAAGCGCTCAGGGAGGTCGCAACTTCCAAGGGAGAGGTCCCGAGCAGGAAGGGTTATCCCGGCTATCTCTACAGCGACCTGGCCTCCATTTACGAAAGAGCGGGAAGGATTGCCACCGCCAGGGGATCGATCACCCAAATTCCCATTCTTACCATGCCCGATGACGACATCACCCATCCCATCCCCGACCTCACCGGGTATATCACGGAGGGGCAGATCGTGTTGGATCGCGGTCTTTTTCAGAAGGGTATCCACCCGCCCATCAACATC
>MGST01000314.1:5539-5642 GCA_001798605.1 Deltaproteobacteria bacterium RIFOXYA12_FULL_58_15
ATGCCGGTGCAAAGCGAGTGGAAACGCTGGCATCCATCATCGGGGAAGAAGACCTTACCGCCCACGACCGGCTCTTCTTGAAGTTCTCCCGGGAGTTTGAAAG
>MGST01000315.1 GCA_001798605.1 Deltaproteobacteria bacterium RIFOXYA12_FULL_58_15
AAGGGGAGGGCGAGTGATAGGGGTGGGGACAACCTCGGTTCGGGCCATGGAGAGTTGGTCAAAGACCGGGAACGCCTGTGGGGAGGCTACCCTTTTCATTTATCCTGGTTACGAGTTTGGCGTCATCGACGGCATGATCACCAACTTTCATCTTCCGCGCTCGACGTTGTTGATGATGGTCTCCGCTTTTGCCGGCCGCGACCTGATCATTGCCGCGTATGAGGAGGCGGTGCGAGAGGGGTACCGCTTCTTCTCCTATGGCGATGCCATGCTTCTTCTTTGATGCCGGCTACAGACAGGGTCCTACTTTCATGAGCGATTCGTTTTCATTTGAGGTCCTTTGCAAGGCCACCCATCACAACGCCCGACGTGGTCGATTGCATACGCGTCATGGCGCAGTGGAGACGCCGGTGTTCATGCCCGTGGGTACTGTTGCAGCTGTGAAGTCTCTCGACCCGCGGGACATCATGGCGACGGGCGCAAGGATGATTCTCGCCAACGCCTACCACTTGATGCTTCGTCCCGGATCTCAACTCGTCGCCCAGATGGGGGGACTGCATCGCTTCATGAATTTTGACGGTGCCATCCTCACCGACAGTGGTGGCTTTCAGGTTTTCAGCCTGGCCGACTTGCGCAGGATCACCGACCACGGCGTGTCCTTTCGATCGCACTTCGACGGCGCGTTGATCGAGCTGACTCCAGAAACATTGGTGGAGGTGCAGGAGGATCTCGGTCCCGATGTGGCGATGGTCCTCGACGTGTGCCCGCCGGGACAGGCTGCCCGCGACAAAGTCGAAGCTGCCGTCGCTCGAACCACCGCGTGGGCCCGACGAGCGCTCGATGCGCGCAAGCGTGCGGACGTCGCTTGGTTTGGAATCATACAGGGTGGTCTCTTTGAAGATCTGCGTGCAGCCCATGCAGCTGAGCTCGGCACCATGCCATTTGATGGATTTGCGATCGGTGGCGTATCAGTGGGGGAGGCCAAAGAAGAGATTGAGCACATTGTTCGGCACACGGCACCGTTGTTGCCTCACAGCAAGCCGCGGTACCTCATGGGGGTCGGAACCCCGGCCGACCTGGTTCGCGGCGTGGCGGCCGGCGTCGACATGTTCGATTGCGTGATGCCCACCCGCAATGCCCGCAATGGCCAGTTGTTTACTTCCCACGGCAAGCTCGTCATCAAGAACGCATCTCATCGCGAGAGCAAAGAACCCATCGATTCGGCCTGCGACTGTTACGCCTGTCGAACTTTCACCCGTGCATACATGCGCCACCTATATGTCGCTGGCGAGATTGGTTACCATCGCCTCGCAACCATTCACAACATTCGATTTTATCAGCTGCTCATGCAGCGAGTGCGCGACGAACTGGAGCGCGATGCCTTTGACCCCCCGGCCCATCTCGAACGACTCAGGTGCCCGGACAGGCAATCAAAAGTTTCGGCTTCTTAGGTGGCGCAAGCCTTGCTGCCATCTGGCCAGTGTGGTAATCCCGCGCGCTACAGGTGAATTCCGGGGTTCATGCCCTGAGGAAGGCGTAGAGTGATGACGGTTTGGATGCAGTTGGTGGACCTGGTCGTCTCTCAAGCTGAGGCAGGTGGCGGCCAAGCTGCCGAAGGCCCATTTGGTGGACTGATGGGCATGGCACCCTTGCTGCTGATGTTCTTGGTTATCTACTTTCTCTTGATTCGCCCGGCGAGCAAACAACGCAAGGAGCACGCGACGCTTCTCAATGCGCTCAAGAAGGACGATGAAGTGGTGACCAGTGGTGGTGTTTATGGCAAGATTGTAGGGCTCGATGATCGTATCGTGACCCTGGAAATTGCTGATAAGGTGAAGATTAGGATTTTGCGTGATCGAGTAGCCGGCCGCTGGATGCCAACTGCGGCGCAAGAACGAAAATAACAACCCGGATAATCTCAAAGCGGAGCACCGAGTCATGACTCGAGGTTGGTACGGGCGATTTGCATTGATCGCCTTCGTATTGGGCCTAGCGGCCTATATGCTCTACCCGTCGTATCGTTTCTACTTTGAAGCGAGCGAACAAGAGCGAGAAGACAACGACAAATTCTGTGCGACGCTGCCGTCGTGGGCTACGTGCACCAAGTTCAATCTTGGTCTCGACCTTCAGGGCGGCGTGCATCTGGTCATGGGCGTTCGCGTCGACAAAGCTGTCGAGCATCGGGCTGATCGCCTCGCCGATGCCCTGCGCGATGAACTCAAGGAGCAGAAGATCACCTTCTCTCGTATCGACCGGCCGCGGGGCTCGCCGACCATTCGTGTCACCTTGGCACCGGAGGCCGAATCCGACGCGTTCGAGAAGTACCTGCGCAAGGACTTCGGGGTGCTGCAGATTACCCAGAGCACGGACAAAGTCTACGAACTCGAACTGGCTGCCGACGAAGCCGAGTTCGTGCGCGAGAATGCGGTCGAGCAGGCAATCAAGACCATCCGCAACCGCGCCGACAAGCTCGGCGTGACCGAGCCAACCATTGCTCGGCGTGGGACGGACAACATTTTGATCCAACTTCCGGGTGTCAAGGACCCGGAGCGCGCGATCGCGCTGATTGGCAAGACGGCCCAGCTCGAGTTCAAGATTGTCGATGATGAAGGCACGGCGGTCTTTGACGATATCGAGGACAGTGTGCTTCCCGAAGGAACGGTCCGTGATGAGTACAAGTATGACGGACCCGATGGCAGGCAAATCCGTGAGGTGTTTTTCAAGGTGCCCGAAGCGAAAAAGGAGGAGCTCGTCGCCCTCCTCCATGAAAAGATCCCTGGTAACCGCGAAATAGGCTTCGGTGAAATCAAGGACCAACCGGTGGAGCTCAAGATTCCGCTGGTCCGCACCTATTTGCTAACGGGGCGTCCGGGCATTACCGGCGACTATCTCACTGAGGCGCGAGTGCAGCAGGATCCTGACAACCCACTCGACTATTACGTTACCATGACGTTTGATGCCAAGGGCGGCCGTGTCTTCGAGCAACTTACCAGTGAGAATGTGCAGCGCCGCATGGCCATCGTTCTCGACGGCAAGGTCAATAGCGCCCCACAGATCCAAGAAAAGATTGGCGGCGGCACCGCCCGTATCACTCTCGGACGGGGTGCGGATGCGGCTGCCAAGCTTCAGGAAGCCAAAGACCTGGCCCTCGTCCTCAAGGCCGGTGCGCTGCCTGCGCCGGTCGAGATTCGTGAGAAACGCCAGGTGGGTCGTTCACTCGGTCAGGAAGCGGTCCGGAAGGGCTCTGTCGCCATCGCCGTGGGCGGTATCCTCGTCGTGCTATTTATGCTGGTTTACTACAAAGGCAGCGGACTTCTGGCGGATCTGGCCCTGGTGCTCAATGTCTTCTTGCTCTTGGCGGCATTGGCGTTTCTCGAGGGCACGCTGACCTTACCTGGCATGGCGGGAATCGTCTTGACCATCGGTATGGCGGTGGATGCCAACGTCATCATCTTCGAGCGTGTGCGTGAGGAGTTGAGGATTGGCAAGACTCCCCGCGCTGCCATCGAGTCGGGGTATGGCAAGGCGTTTCGGGCCATCTTCGATTCCAACGTGACCACGCTGCTTGCTGCGGTGGTCCTGATGCAATACGGCACGGGTCCCTTGCGCGGCTTTGCGGTAACTTTGTTCATTGGCATTCTCTGCTCGATGTTCACCGCCATCGTGATCACGCGACTCATTTTTGACTTCTTCACCGGCAGGCGGCGACTCCGCTCGCTGTCGATTTAACGGAGGGAGGGCCGGTATGGAGCTCCTAGGCAAAGAAACGAACTTTGATTTTATCGGTCGTGCGCGTTTTTTCTTCACCGCATCGGCAATCGCCGTGCTCGCGAGCATTGTCCTCATCGCGACAGTTGGCCTGAATTTTGGTATCGACTTTGCGGGTGGTTACGAAATCCAAGTCAAGTTCCCCGAGAAGGTATCGGATGTGCAGATCAATGACTTGGTGAAGCCCATTGGTCTGGGGGATGCGCGGATACAACGGTTTGGGGCCGAAGAGGACAACGAGTACCTCATCCTGGTGCGCGAGCATGGAACCATCACCGAGGAGGCGAAAGCAAAGCTCTACGATACCTTTGTAGCGCTTGCCGGTGGCGAGGAGGAGATCATCAACTGGTCTGTCGCCCAGAGTGGTGAGAACCTCATGGTGGGTTTCAAGACCGCTGTCACGGAGGATAAGGTCCGTGCGCTTGTCGAGCAGAGCGGACTCGTTGTGAAAGCCATCACCCGTGGTGAGCGCGAGGACCGACCAGAGTATTCCGTCGATCTCGTGTCGATTGCCGACAATATCGAGAAGGCTCTGCGCGACGGATTGGGCATTTCCCAAGAGGCCGAGATAGTTCAGAGGGTCGAGTTCGTTGGCCCGCAGGTGGGTGCGCAGTTGCGCAACCAGGGCATCATGGCAGTGGTCTATGCTCTGGTTTTCATCCTCTTGTATATTGCCATCCGCTTTGACCTCTTCTTCTCACCTGGCGCGGTGATTGCGCTCATCCACGATGTCCTCATCACGATGGGCGTTTTTGCGCTACTGCAGTTCGAGTTCAATCTGCCGATTATCGGAGCGATTTTGGCGCTGGTTGGCTACTCACTGAACGACACCATTATTGTGTATGATCGCATTCGTGAGAATGCCCTGCGACTGCGTGGTCGAGAGCTCCGGTCAATGGTCAACACTTCGATCAATCAGACATTGTCGCGGACCTTGTTGACCTCATTCACTACGTTGCTCGTCGTGCTTGCTCTGTTCATTTTCGGCGGCGGCATCATTCGCGATTTTTCTGTCGCCTTGCTCGTTGGTATTGTGGTCGGCACCTACTCCTCAATCTTCGTCGCCTCGCCCATATACATCTTCTTGCGTGAGAAGAGCGGCAAGGGCGGCGCACAGTTGAAGGCTGACAAAGTCGCGGCCTGACAACACCGCGGCCGCATTCCCCAAATCTGGCCAGCAACATCCGTCGACCTCTGATTGGATTCTCAATCAGGGGGTGTGATCTGTTCTGGGGTTGGTGATGTTGCTGCAACGAACATAAAAGAGTCGACCGGTGGCGTGACGATCAGGCACCCTCTGGCGGTTGGCATTTGCAAAGAACTACCCGATCATCACACCACCGCTCGACTCCTTGCTTGACCTCGCGCTTATACCCAATTCCATCTGACTTGCAAAGGTCAAGGGCATAAAGAAAAAGTCAATGTTTTCAAACAACTGCGACTTTTCGGCGATTATTTGATTGAGCCCAAAAAGTGCCACAGATTCGCCTTCATAGAAGCTAACCCCACATTCTGTATTTTCCAGCGAGCGCATTTCAGAGTCAGATGTTATTCGGGGGGCTGGAGGTGTCAAGCGGACATTGGACACAATTCATCAATATCGCGACCAAGATGCTCCAGAGAGGTTGTCGTCGGTGAAGAAAGCTCAATGGATACAGTAGGTCGCGTGCCTACCCTAACGGTAAACAGATGGCTGGCGCAATTATATGATATGCATAAGAAAAATAAGTACGCCCTGCAAATCCATGGCACGCATACATGCAGGATAGGCTATTCGTCATACTCTCAACAAGAACAGATAGTTGCGTAATTTCCTCTCTAGTTATCGCTTGCGTGTCGATTGCTCTGCTGTTTCGTGTTGCTCGTCGT
>MGST01000316.1 GCA_001798605.1 Deltaproteobacteria bacterium RIFOXYA12_FULL_58_15
GCTGAAACTTCAAGAGTTCAACAAAATGGCCGAAGGAGTTTCGGAGTATCTGAACTACTTGGTCGGCAAATCACAAGAGCTCTCGGAGAAACAAGAAGGCAAAGAGGAACCGGACAAGGAAAGAATCGAAGTCGAATGCAGAAGCTTCGATCTTTCGACGATGGGCCCACCTGATGCCGCAGGGCAACGTGAGCTTCTAGAGCTCAAAACCGAGCCTGCGTTTATCAAGAACGACCCGGCGGCCAAGGCGCAATGGCAGGCGAGCGGAACCATCAATATGGACCGGACCAGCCTCAACGACACCATGAAGACGGTGGAGTCTATGCAGGAGACTATCCGCAACAAACGCCAGATGGCATCCACGTCGTTCCAGAACTTCGACCAGAAGGCCAACCAGCTCTACAACCTGCTCTCCACGGTGCTCAAGGCTGTCAACGAGATGCGCGGCAGCACCACCCGCAACATGATGTAAGACAAGCCCAGTTGTGAGGTGTGAGGCCAACGATCGGCCTCGGAATCGCCAACGGCCTCCGAACCCCCAACGGCCTCGCACCAATGAGGACTACTTGCTGGCGAGGATGCCTCCCACCATGATTACTCCTCGCTGGCGAGAATGCTTCCCACAGTGACGGTGAATTCGCCGGGGGGCTCGACGAACTCGAGCCCAATGCCATCGGTGGCATGGCGAATGACCCGAGCGCGACTGCGTACGCTCTCATCGCCCCACACGAAGCTGATCTCCACAATCGTTCCGATTGCAGGACGTGCGTTGGTCTCAATGAACACACCCGTCTCATTCCAATCCCGTGTCACGCCAAGGGGTGTGCCCTCGACCGTCGGGACTCGCCAGTCATCCTTGGAAGTTACGTCGCCGATGAACAGGTTGACATTCACACGGCGAGAGCGACGCTGTGGTTCCATCCCTCATGCTACCGTAGTTTGGGCGTCATTGAAATCGCGAGTTCGGACCCTCGGACCCCGGACACCTGTGAGATCGCGAGTTCCGTACCGTTGATGCGGGTACCCCCAGGTTTTGGAGGCCGGATCCTCTGGGGCATCTCTCTATCGGGAGTTGGATCGCCGCATCCGCTCGCGCTCAGCCCGTTTGGCCTCGCCGATCTCGATCACAGGTGCCGGTACCAGCAGCATGCGTTGTTGATTGTCATCGACTTGGTAGATGAGTTGCCACGCATCGAAGTTGCGCCTGAGCTCAGGTGAGAAGCATTTGTTGGGCCGTGGATGATCGGCAAAGGCGTTCCCTTGATACAGCGTCAGCCAATCGAAAAAGTCGATGCTGGCAATCCGGCTGCCCTCGGGCAGTTGGTAGAAATCAACGCAACATCGGTTGGCGATCGAAACCACGGCGACACAGGGAGCACCGGACATAGTGGTGCCCACCACAAACACGAACGGTGGGCTCTGTCCCGGCTCACCATCCACCGTGGCCCCCACGATCCTGTCGATCCGTTCGAACTCGCTGGGCAACTCCACCGTCGACGTGTGGCTCAAGTCCGGTGTGCCCAAGCGTAACACTGCGGGTTCCTTGTTCCAGATGAGAACACTCTCGGGCCCGGGGGTACGCATGGCCGGCGAGAATCGGCAAAGATGCTCCTGAGGCGCAGCTTCGAGCTCGCCGAGGACCAGCCCGGAAAGGAGTTCGTGACGAGCCCAGATGTCCCCCTCGCGGACATAGACGTACCCATTCTCGGTTTTCTCGGGAGCGTCTTCTCCCTGGCATTGTTTGACGAAAGACTCGACTGCGCTGCCGCGTTCTCGTTGTGTTTTATTAACAAATACCATGATTCTCTCTCGCATTGTTTGTGCCCTGAATGGTCCCAAATGATGGCTCCAATTTTGACGTCTAGGGCCGTTCGAGCATTGCCGCGTTGCCCTGCCCTGTGGCCAAGGGTGAAAACACAATCCCTCGTGACAACGCGATGCTTGCGGTGTACGTACTCGTTGAGGTGCCGGGGAACGGTTGCACCGCCCGCCACTCGGGCTCATCTCGTTCTGGGTCGAGACGATAACGGCTGCTCATGGGCTCATACACGTTGCCGTGGGCAACAATGTCAAATCCACCCCCGATTACAATGCGGCCCGCATCATCAACCATGGCATTGGCGAAGGCGACCGGTGCTAGCAGTGACGGACCTGCCGTGAGCAGTCCCGTGTCGGGGGCGAAGATGCTCACCTGCCCCGTGGCCCTCGACAGCGAAACCGGCAAAGAGATCTCTCCGGCGGTGAAGGTCTCTTCTCCCCCGAGAAGCCAGACCTTTCCCGCAACAACCACGGCGGTCGCACCAACTCGGTCGAATTGAAGGGGCAGCGACTGCCACTGTTCCGACGTTGCGTCCAAACACCAGACGCCACTCTCGGTGGTCTTGCCGTTGATGTCCCGGGGCGAGCCATCCACTGGCACATTCCAGGCTCCATCCTCGTCCTTCACCACGGCTCTGCCTCCAAGAACGTAAGCATTCCCGCCCACAGCGACCGTGGTTGCGCCTTGGAGCGCGATGGGCAGTGCCGGCAACTTGCGGAAGGGATCTGGCCTAAGGGTCGGCTCGTAGATGTAGGCATGTGTAACAGCCTCTTCGCCATCCTTGGGGCAATCCACCGCAGTGATGAGAACCCGGCGGTCATCGAGTGGCAACAATGGTTCCTGAGAATTCGGTTAGGAGGGAGCGAGACAGGTGCGTTGGCTTCAACTCAATGGCAGGCAAATCCTCTTGGTGAGACGATAGTCATATCGGGGCGCGTCCATACCCGCAATTTCTTCAAAAACCTCGATGTCCCTAATGACCATGCTCCGGCCATCTCTTTGCAGGAGGCCCTTGTCAGTCCACGTTGTGAATGTTCGTTGTATCGATTTCCTTGTGGCCGCAACGCTTTGTGCCAACGACTCCTGGGTGAGATCAGCAACGATCTGCACTCCCCCTGCCACCTTGACTCCCATCAGACGTGCATAGCTTGCAAGCAGACCAGCTAGACGCTGCTCGACCGAAGCGATTGCCTGATAACCCTGATTCTGTGCGGCAACATAGAACCGTTCACAGACGTCACGCAGCAACCTTACGCCAACTTGCGGATGCTCTTCGAGGATACTGTTGAATGTGCCACCGGGATACACATGCGCCTCACTGTGGCGCAAAGCCGCGACACTTTCGACCATGCGATGGCCGCCAAGTGCCTCCATCTCCCCGAAAATTGCGGGTGCGGCGAAGAGCTTGACGAGTATTTCGGCACCACTGACCGGTTCGTTGATAAAGACCCTCACCACACCCTTGGTGAGGACACAGACAAAATCACCCGGCCCACCCTGCTTGAGCAACAGATCGCCAGTCTTGTAGTGTCGAACCTCACCAGCGTTTTCGATCCGCCTCAAAGCCTCGGTTTCAATACCGAAGAATAGGGGAAAATTTCCCAACCCTGTGTCCTGGCCACATTTGTCGGTGCTCACCAGATAGCTCCGTGCTCAAACTCCACCAAGGTTATCACAAACCTGAAGCGTCCGAGTATTGTCAATCGAGACTCGAGATCTAACTCCGTGAGGCCTCTGTACGCCATACACCCCGGAATAGAATTTTCAATTTTTGTTCACCGCGGCGAAGACAACCCGCTGCTGGTGTTATCGTAGAATTTGGGGTGGTACGATGTCGTCATACGTGCGAGATCATGGTCTTGTTCTTGCCCCGAGGTCTTGCATGAAGGACAATCCGCCGATGCGATGGCTGAGCCTTATGTTGTTGCTCACGGCCGTCCCGGCAATGGGACGGGCAGAGGCAGAGGCCGAGCCGCAGTTGCCAGAGCCCAAAGCACAAGCCACTGGCACCCGTACGGCACCCAACATGGGCGGGGATGAGGCAGATGCAGAAAATAATGGCATAGCCGCGTCGCGATTCATGTCAGCCCCTCCAGAGGCGTCCAAACCACGATTGGTACTCGAAGTGCTGTTGGTCAACGATCCCGATTTCCCCGAGGTCACCCAACAAGCTGCGGATGTCATCTTGAGCAATGCCCGCTTCACCCTTGGGGACAAACTCGGCTTCCCCAATGTAGACTTCCGCATCAAGGGAACAGTCACGGTTGCCGACTTTATCGCTCGCAATTTGCCGCCAGGCAACGAGTGCAGCCTGCAGTTTGAACCTCTGCGCGCCCTGCCGGGCAGTCGCTCCGCCAGCCAAGTCGACCCTGCGCTTGTCGATCAGTTTTTGTCGCGATGGAGCGTCGAATCCTTGGCGGCGTTTTTTCCCATTAACCAGCGTGAGAACCTCACCAGCTACGAGGCCATTCGTGGACGACTGCTCGAGGAGTTCGATCGCAAGCTCGATCTCATCGCCAGCTATCAACTCGGGGATGGTAAGTCGCTCTTGGATCCATCGAAGTTGTCACAACGCTCGTACGTCAACTGGATTTGCGCAGTGCGCAACCAAAACGAAGCCGACTTCATCTTGACCAACGAGTTCATTCTCTACGACCTCGCGTCCGAGCCTTACGCCCACAGCATTTTCGCAAAATGCAAAGTAGGTGGAGCATCGCTGCTCAGTCCGGAGCGAAGGGCGATTCACCGACGGGCGTTGATCGCATCAACTTTCTCCATGGTGACCGATCTGCCGTTTTTCCAAGAGGACGGTGTCGAATGGTTGACCACCAGCGAAAGGTTCGCCGTCATCGGGACGTTCATCGTTGCCCACGAGATGGGGCACGCGGTCTTCAAGATTCCAGACTTCTACGACCACCCTCCCGAGTGCTTGATGACCACCAAGTTTGAGACCGGCTACGTGTCGGGTTTTCGTGAGCTCAAGGCACACCCTGGACCCTGCCCTAAATGCCAACCCTATGTGGACGCCAAGCGGCACGTGTTCCTTGCGCAAAATGCCCGCGCCGCCGGTAACCTCGATGAGGCCATCAGCAACTTGAAGATGGCCATCGGCAAGACCCCGAAGCACGTCGACGGCTCCTATCCACAGTATCTTGCCGACCTGTCAGTGCAGATCGCCGAGGCCTACGCCGCCAAAGGCGACGTCAAACAGGCGCGACGCTGGCTGAAGAGCGCCGTGCGGGTCGTGCCCAAACACGCAGAGGCGGCGGCGCTCAAGCACACCCTCGATACGCAGTGATTTTGCGCAATGATCTTGCGCAGTGCTCTCGAGCCACAACGTGAGCCAGGACGGCAACAGCCCCTTGTTCTCGCCCAATACAAACAACCAATTTTCCTTTGCCTCCTGCCCGCGATTAGCGACAATGCGAAGGCTAAAGCTCAAAGGTTGCACAATTTCAACCAGGCCGTCTCGACTCTGACAGTCGGCGCGAGATAGTGACAAGAGAATGGCATCGGACAGCGTTGTCGAAACCTTTGCGCGCTTGGTCGAGTTCATCGCCAAGAAATTCTTGCGCGGCGAGGTCACCCTCGGCGACCTTCTGAACCTCGATGACAAGGAAATCGAGGTTATCTTCTTGATGGGTCACTACCTGTACAACTATGGCAAGTATCAGGCAGCCCTCAACGTCTTCTCGGTGCTCACTCTCTACAAGCCATTCGTGAGTCGTTACTGGCGTGCTGCGGGCGCAGCCAATCAGGCGCTGAAGAAATACAAAGAAGCGATCATCGCCTACGACATGGCGTTGACCACCAACCTCAACGACG
>MGST01000317.1:0-16300 GCA_001798605.1 Deltaproteobacteria bacterium RIFOXYA12_FULL_58_15
CTGGGAGGCGTGAGCCGCCGAACACTAGAAATACAACCGCCAGAATGAGCAAAAGCTCAGTGGTTCCAAGACCCATGATTGAATCCTCGCATCTCTTTCATCAAGTGTGCGTGCGTCCAGAGCTGGCTCAAGACAATTCGACTACAGTTTTTTTGCAGCTAGGCCCTTCAAACGCGCAAGCACTTCAGGACTTGGGACCATGCCGACGCGGGTTATCTTGCCGTCGCTGGTCCGCATCATAGCCTTCACATCGACGGGAGCGAGCGCGAGGCGAGACAACTCGGAGGTCGAAATTCGGGCGCTCCATTCTGCCGAGTCGTCGTCGATGCTCGGCTCGTTGGCCCGCTCGACCCTAGCGTTGACTTTGCCGAGCTCCTTCAACCAATCGGTCAGTTGCTCCTCACCGGTTATGACGTCGCCGAGCCATTCGATCCTGGCCCGTTCGTGCAGCAACCCCCGGATGGCATCGCCATCGTGGGCGTTCAGTGCACTCTCGAGGCTGCTGAGAACCGTTGTCACCCGTGCTGTCCGCGCGGCTTGTAGCTTGGCAGAGGCGTCCGGGGTTAGCTCCCACTTAATGATGGAGATCCCACTACTCGTGAGCGTCGCCTCCACCAGGGCTTCGACTGGGGCGATGCCGAAAGCTGCATACTCAGCAGTCGAATAGCTCTGCGTCCATGAGACGCGACCGTCTTCGACAACCATGCTCTTCTTCACGTCATCGGGCAGGCTCTGAACTTCGAGCGTTGCCAGCACATCCCGAATCTCGGCAGGGCCCCTGAAGGTCGTGCCTTCTAGCTCAAGTGTTGCAACGAAGGTCAGTGCCGACATGGCGGCATCCATGTCTTTGCGCGCCAGGGCATCCGTGAACTCTACTACGGGAGATGCTCCTTGTTCACAACCGGCCAACGGCAGCAACAGGCACAACCCGGCAAGGAGTGCTGGCAACCGAGCTGCTTCTCTTCGATGACTCATGACTGATCTCAACTTTCTTCTCTGCGGCCCAAGCGCGACGGCCGGGCCTGTTAGGGCATGTCTCTCCCCGTTTGCAACTGCAGAAGGTCTGCGGTGCCGAAGCGGTCGTTAGGGCCTGGCACCGCGTTCCCGCCTTTCTCAGAACAGGAGGTAGGCACCGGCCAAGAGGGCTCCTGCCACAATCACGAACGCAATCAGAGGGCCGGTCTTGAACTGGCCTTCATATTGGTACGTCGTGCGTCCTTTGGTGTCCTCGGTCTCTTCATTGACTTTCTCCACAAGTCTCTCCTTCGCCTGAATGCAGGCGTTGCGGCACGGCGGAGATTCGCATCCCCGCCCCAATCACGGATTAAAAACGTTACTGGATCAGGAGAGTCGCGGAGGCCCACGCTGTGAGTGCGCTTTGCTGGTGGGGAAATCAGGTTTAAGAGGATTGACCTGTGCCGCCTGCCCCCGCCTACTTTCGGGGCTCTGCATCAAGCCGCAGATAGGATGCAACCCCGGATCAAGGACCCTCGGAGCACTGCGCAACTGGTCTTTCTCGGCGCTTGCCCGTAACCTCTCCCGCACGGCAAGCGTATGGACGAGCGCTGCGGAGGCCGCAACCTCCGGAAGAAACAGGTAGGTGGACTGAACGTCCTGGGCGGACAGCTCCTGGCGATCAGAGCTCTCGCCGTCCACAGACCCGTCCCACGTGCCCAAGGGCAGCACCAACAGACCAACCAACAGGGCGACAATGCCCGTCGATATCATGCCGGAACGGAAGCGTTGAAGAAGGACCACGACGATGTTGTACCTCCAAGACCTGATGTCGTCAATGCACGCTGCCGTGCTCACCGTGCTCACTATGTGGTCCCAGACTTTTTCTCGAGCAGCCCCGGCCCGGTTCAGCTGCTGGTCGAGTGGTTGTAGGGGTGAAGATGTGGTGACTTGTAGCCGTGAGCAACAAACCTTACAAAAGTGACTCGCAGGGCGTGGGACAACGGGATTGGGCCTATTTCTGCAGACCGTCTGTACCAGCGTTGATCTTTTCCACGATTTTGCTAATCAGGCTGGGCAATTCCTTGACGACCGCATCTTCGTTGGCATCGACCAGCGCGGAGACGCGGCCACGGACGGATGCAGCTTTGCTCTCGACGATGCTCAGATTGACGTTGTATTGCGTGCCAAGTTGCCCCAACTCCCCGTGTACGACCAGGTCAGCTCCGAGTGCGCCACCGATTTCGGCCATGCATGTAGCCGTGTCGCAGCCGAGAAGGTCTTTGCCCTTCTCTACGTACATCATTGCCTGAATATCTTCCTCACCAATCGTACTCAAACCACGCACGTCGTCTAGACGCGTCAGAATCAAGTGGGTGACCATGCGGCAAACGTCCGGTGAGACCTTGCCGACCGCCTTCAGACGCAGCACTAGCACACGCTGTTTGATATTGACCACCGGATTGTTGAGCGAGGCGACTGTGCTCCCCGCTTCGAGAGGAGCAGGGACCACCGCGTTATCTGTAGTGCTCGGCGGACTCGACAGCTTCTCAATTGTCCCGGGATCCATCCCCGCGTCCCTCAACATCTCGACGATGTGAATGCGTTCATTCTCGTTCGCGGGCCTGGCACCGTTTTCGATGAGATATCGGGCGACCGCAGCCCGCTTATAAAAGGACGTGTGGAAAAGGACGCTCACTCCGTTCGCGTTGCGGGCATTGAGATCAGCCCCTGTGGCGACAAGATTTCGCGCTTTGACGAGATCGCCGTCTTGCGCCGCCCACATGAGCGGAGTCGTCGTGTCTGTGCTCCCGCCGGTAACGCCGGTCGATGCGCATGCCGCAAGAAGAATGCCCGGTAATAATGGCACCCAATGACCTATCGGCATCTTGATTGGACGCATGGTCGGGTACTTTACCATTTCGATTCCTGGGTCAAAGAGAATAGTGGGATATTGGGGTGCGTTCGTGCGGTACGTCAGGGTGCCAAAGCGTGTTCCCGATATCTGCCCCACTACGACGCCAATCAGGAGTAACCACGACCTACTCAGTCGGACGTCGTCATCATCGAAAGAGTAACAGTTGTTGTCTTGCCACTGTGAACGTAGCGTGTGAGCAAGGTCCCCGACGATACCGTGGGGTCATCTCAGAGGCCCTCACGGAGCTCACCAACCGCGAGGTCCCTGTCACCACCCAGCGGTACACGCGGCGCCCAGCGAACGCGTTCGACCCATCGGCTGTCTTGCTGGTCCCCGTGCACGATGCAGAGGTACATTACCAAGCCAACGACAGAGAACATGGGGAAGGTAACGTCGCAGAGGAGATCGACAAATGTAGCCGTGATCCAGTTATCGGCCAAAGCCAAGCTGACGCCGCTGACGAATACCAGAGGTACATAGATGAGCCCGACCAGAAGGAATGCGCCCAGCATCTTCCACTTGTGGCCCTGGCCGATCTCCTTGCTTCGCTCCCGCGCCCCGGAACGCGGGCGATTCTCGAGCGCGACCACCTGATTGATGAAAGCATACCAGAGGGCGACTATGATGCCTGGGATGAGCAAAAGGAGCGCAGCAAGAAGCGTGAGGAATCCAGCAACCAGATTCTCGGAAAAAGTCTCGCCCCATCGTTTGACCCCGTACCCAAGCGCATGTTTTAGAGTCGTCGAACTGCCGGTCCGCAACGGCTCTACGATGAGGAAGATGATGGCGGGTGCGAGCAAGCATCCAAGCACCCCGTTGACCGCCATATCGATGCGCATGACGGTGGACAAATCGGTCAGGCCCATGTTGTAGACCAAGACATTCTTGAGCAGTTGGACCGGCCCGTAGACGACCAGGGTTAGACCCAGAATCTGCGTGAAGTGTTGAAGGTAGAGCCCGATCCCTCGCGAAAAGGCCTGACCCACGCTTGTAAATGGGAAAGGCACAAATCCTGTCTGATGACCGCCCATGTCGGCGCGAGGTGACTCGTATGGATTGAGTGGCGCGCTCGAGCTCATCGTACCCTCCCGGCTAAGTTTGACGTGGATAGCACTGCGGCCCAACAATCGATAGTCCCTCAATTGGATAGGGCGAGTAGCGCGTTATGGGGCGAGGTTGCAAGTGGCCTGCCCGTCGAGGAAGCGAAGCTTCGGGTGAGTCAGGGACAGCTCACTCGGCCCGAACACTTGAAGCACTTCCGACGGATCCTCGGTCATAAGATCGTTGGGTACGACGCAAAGCTGCTTGCTCGCGCGCAGGCGGGCCTCGACCCCGTTCGCAGTCAGAATACGGGTCCAGCAGCCCTCCTCCTTGGGCCAGCAGGGGAGGCTCTCGAGCTGCGTCCAGTAGCGCAGGGAGACCTCGCCCTTCGCTTGGGTGACGGTGAAGGGCTTTGCATTGCTCCTGATCCCCTCGAAGACCTTCAAGCCGCTCAGGTCGTAGATCCAGAATGCCGACGCCATTCCGAAGGCATCAGCCCCACTCACGAACAAGAAGTTGCTCACAACTCCATCCAGATGATTGTCGATGTCGGGAATCGAGACGGAGGCTCCCGGGAATTTCTCAGCGCAGAGGGCGTCAAGTGTCATGGTCTTGTCACGCTTTCGAATCGAGATGTGTGTTCCCCGAAGACCCGGGTCATTGATCTCCATCACGGCGGCTGTTGGATAGACCAAGCAAGTCTGAATGACGGGTCGTCCTTTATCGGCCGTGTCGCTCGCGCCCAAGGGTTGGATGCGGGTTGCCTCCGGCTTGTCCAGTCCCTTCGGCCCTTCGGCCCTGACCGACCACGAGAACAGTGCCACCGAGACTACAATCGCCACAAGGTTCGTCATTCGCATGGAAACCAATGTAGCACCGATCCTTGTTACTTCGCAGTTGTTTCAGTTGCCTGGTCTTCCGATGATATAAGGCCGCGATTCATGCGGATCATGGCAAGAAAGAACGACACGATGAGCGGCCCGGCGATGAGGCCGGTGACCCCGAACAGTGACAATCCACCGAGGAGCGCGAAGAAGATCACTGCGCCGTGCAGATCGACGCCCGACTTCATCACCCAGGGTTTGACGATGTTATCGACCAGGCCGACAAACAGTACGCTCCACCCGGCGAGAATTGAACCCGCCCAGGGATGTCCGGTGGCGAAAAGGAAACCGGAAAGCAACAGACCGATGAGTGTTGCGGCACCCACTGGAATGAATGCCGCCATGAAGGTCAGCATGCCAAAGAAGAACGGGTGAGGAACCCCGGTGACGAGATAGCCGATGAATGCCACGGTCGATTGAACCGCGGCGGTGACCACGGACGACAACAAGACCGCCTTGGAAACCTTGCGGAAATCGGCAAGCAGCTCCTCGAGTTGTCCTGACGGGAGCGGCGACACACCCCGCAACCAGACCATCAACTTGCGCCCTTCAACAAGCAGGAAGAAGAGGCCCACGAGCATTAGAACAGTCTGCACGAGTGCTCCGGACGCTGCGGCAAAGAACTGCTGTACCGCTGCTGCAGCTTGCCCGGCATGGATTCCCGTTAGCAACTCCTTGAGTTGTTCCCTCAGTCCTGTGGCTATCTCCGTGGCCGACTCTTGCACAAATCCTGGCAGGTAGGCGATGAGGTCCGTGAGCTTGCCCTCGTCAATGACTTGCCGCACAAATCGGACACCGTCAAGGGTCTCCTTGATGACTACCGTTCCGATGAGCGCAAGCGGAATGAAGACAAGAAGTACGACACCTAGGGTCAAGAGCCCGGCAGCCAGACTGCGGCGGCCTTTCAATCGATCATCGAGGCGATTGCAGATGGGGTTGAGAGCACCAGCAAACACCGCAGCGACAAACAGCGCCTTGGCGAACGGGAGCAGCAACAGTGCGATGAGAATGATGGAGAGGACAACCATTCCGATCTGCACGAACCTGGAGATTGTCGCGGAATTCATGCAGCCGACCCATAGCAAAATCCATCGTCACGGTCGACGGCGACAACGAACAACGCGGCGACAACGAACAACGCGTGTCTCGATAACGGGAGAAGACCCTCTTCGCGGAGGCGAAGAAGATCGAGGGTGTGCAACGGCTGACGACCGTCCCCACCGTGGGGGATTCCTGTGTTGACATTTTGCCGCCATGAACATCCAATAGGTCATCCAGCCACGGTGTCCCGTTGTCCTGGGTACAGGGAGTATCGATGAACCGCATATTTTCGATGTCTTCGCTCGCCGCTTTGATTTCATGGATGGTGTTTGTCTGCCCGGGTTGCACGAGCGACCATGGCTCGATTGGCGAGGTGAATCTCAAGGGTGCTGTAGCCAAGGGGCCATTCCTCATCGGCTCGTCAATTCAGGTGTCGTCCCTCGACGAGGGCTTGAGCCCGACCGGCGAGGTGTTCAACACCGAGACCATCAACGATCGCGGCGAGTTCGAGATCAAGTTCGACGCCAGCGGCCCAGCGGCGATCCAAGGCGACGGCTATTACTACAACGAGGTCATCGGTGGCTTGTCCACCTCGACCCTGACGCTGCGCGCCTTCTACGTGCCAGCGGGGCCCGGCACCCAGGAAGCCTACGTAAACATGGTCACGCACCTGACCGGCAGTCGCATCAAGAAACTGGTCTCATCGGGCGCCTCATTCGCAGCGGCCGTGACGCAAGCAGAGGGCGAGCTCTTGCGGGAGCTTTCGATCACGGCACCCGCCTATGTGCCCGGCACGAGCGGCGTGCACATGAACGTCGCCGGTGACGACAACGATGACAACGCCTACCTGCTCGCGGTGAGCACGGTGCTCACCCAGGTGGCCGTCAATCGTGGCGGCAGCTTGGACGGCGAGCTTCAAGACGTGCTCAACGTGGCCTCGTCGGAATTTGCCAATGGTATGCTGCCGCAATCCGTAAAAGGCGAGATGAACTCGACCTTGCTTTCCGTGAACCCCGCCAAAGTCATGGAGGACCTCTCACGCTATCTGAACAACAAGGGCCACAACGGCGTTGTTCCCAACATGAACCGTGTTCTCGACCTGGATCGCGACGGGCTGGCCAACGCTTCCGACAATTGTCCGTGGGCTCCCAACTCAGGCCAAGAAAACGGCGACGGCGATGCGCTCGGTGATGCGTGTGACCCCTGTCCGACCACCGCATGCCCGGGACAGTGCTTGCCGGCGTCGGCGAGCCCCGCGTTGGTCACCGACATCTGCTACGTCGAGTGCAACACCTGGAGCACGGGGCAATGCGCCCAGGGCACCTGTGTGATGGCGCAGTATCTGGACAGCTCCGACAACCCCCACGCCTTCCCGATGTGTGCCACGAGCTGCGACCCGGTGGGAGTCGAGGGTTGCGCTCAAGGTGAGTCATGCGTGTGGCGCGCCCCGGGCCAGGGCGGCGACCCCAACAGCGGGAATCCGATGCCTGACTCGGGAACGGGGCCAGGGTCGATGTGGGCCTGCGTCCTCGATACCCTTTTGTCAGGTACCGACGCCGTCGGGCGACCCTGCCAACAAGCCGATGACTGCTTGCCAGGTTTGGCCTGTGTTCAGGACTCGACCATGAACAATGCCAACGTCTGCCACACGCCCTGCGCCCCAGGCAACGAAGGCATGTGCGACGGTGAAGCTTGTGAAGCCCATCCGGGCGGGATGGAAGACGGCACTCTGAATTTCTGTGCCTTGCCTCCCGGTGGAGCCGGCGCCGCGTGTACTCCGGGGACATGCGCCGAGGGTTTTGCGTGCCGAGGGTGGGCCGGACCGGAAAACGACCTGTGCACTGGGGGCGGCCAGTGTTGCTTGCCGGCGGGTGGCGAGGGCGAAGCTTGCTACGAGGACAACTCCTGCGACAATGAGCTCGGTTGTGTCAGCCCGATGGGCGGCCCGGGGATCTCTGGGCCGCTGTATCCCTTCTGTTCGCACGCTGGCGCCGAGAATGAGCCTTGCCGTCAGGACGGCTCGTGCGACCAGTCCCTCGCCTGTCTCCAGGTGACTATCAAGGACGAGCTCAACAACCCCCTGTACAACGGCCAGTTCTGCGTCTCGGCTGGCGGCGACGGTGAGTACTGCTACTCGAACCAGAAATGCGATCCCGGGTTTGGTTGCTTCTGGAGTCAGAGCCTGTGTCCGAACGGCAACTGCTGCATGAAGGCCGGCGGCTATCATGAGCGCTGCGTGAACAGCAATCCGGACGACCTCACGGCGGCCGGGGGCTTCTGCAACACGGGACTCATCTGTGGTGCGGACAATGACTGTCTGTCGGGTCTAACCTACTGTTGCATCATCAATGACGATGAGCTGTACGGCTTGCCTTGCGGCGCGAGTGATCACTGCGCGGTGGGCTTGGCCTGCGCGACCACCGACTGCCCTTACCCTACGGCAAACTGTTGTATGCCGACCGGGCAAGGCACTGCCAACGAGCCGTGCAATGATGATGGCAGCTGTGGTGAGGGCTTGGCGTGTGTGACAAGTACCGCGAGCTCCCCGATACCCACCTACGTTTGCGTGAACGGTCTACCGAGTTGCTGCTTGCCCGCCGGTGGCATGGGCGAGCACTGTCTGCCCGGCGACTCTTGCGATCCTGGTTGGGGGTTGACCTGCGTGACTGACAGCAGCGCGATGGGGCGCTGCGGCATGATGGTCAACGGCAACCCCAGTATGTCCGATTGTTGTGTGCCGCCGTCCTGTAGTGCGGGCTCGTGCAGCGCCTATCCCGGCACATCGTGCATCATGAACCCGAGTCTGTGCGGTGGGTCTGCCACCTCGGATTGCTGCATTCCTGCCGGCGGTGAGAACCAGACGTGCCGCCAAACTGAACCGCCCTGCGACCCGGGCCTCGGCTGTGCTAGCAGCATGGGCGAGAGCAACAATACGTGTGTACCCGCTGGCGGTGAGGGCGAGCTCTGTCGGACAATGCAACCAACCTGTGACACCGGCCTAGTCTGCGTATGGAACTCTCAAACCAACAGCAACAGCTGCGTGCCCGGCGGTGGGTTGAACGAGCCCTGCCTCGCCAATCAGACGTGCAATGCCCACCTCACCTGCCAAATGAGCAACACCCCTCCCTACACGACGTCGATTTGTGTGCCGGCCGGCGGCGAGGGCGAGCTCTGCATCGGCATGCAGCACTATTGCGACATGGGTCTTACCTGTGTGCAAAACGACGAGGTCTTGTGCGGGGCGGTTTCAACCCATACTTGCTGCGTACTCGTTGGCACTGGCAAAGCCGGCCAACCCTGCGACTCCACCAGTCCCGAATGTGCCAATGGGCTGGCCTGCGTGACGAGTGACTGTCCGTATGGCACCGCCAACTGTTGTATGCCCGCGGCTACCGGTGGCTTCGAAGAGGCCTGCAATGTCGGGGATTCGTGCAATGACGTTGGTCTGCGTTGTATCGACTTCGCCTCGGGCGAAGGTTGCAGCAACGGTCTTACCAAGTGTTGTGTTGCGGCCGGTAAGGTGGGTCAGCCTTGCCGCGGCGACGGCTTATGCAACGACCCACAACCGCCGGCTCCATTTGCCCTGACCTGCAGTACGCAGAACTGCAACTTGGCGTATCCGAACTGCTGTCGAGCGCCGGTGTGCTCGACCACGCTCCCGGGCGACTGCACGAAGGCCAATGGCCTGGTGTGCTCGACCAATCAGATATGTCAACCGAGTAGCGCCTGCTGCCTCCCGGCGGGAGGTCCCGGTGAAGCATGTTATGGAATGGCCGAGAGCCCACGCTGCGATTCTGGTAGCCAGTGCATGAGTTTTCCCGTAAACAACTCTTGGTGTCCCAGCCCCATGGGGGAGTGCTGCGTACACACTGGCGATCTGGGTGAGCCATGCGCGATGGGACAATGCAACAGCAATCTAGCCTGTGGCTCCAACGCCAACGTCTGCGGCGATCTCGGCTCGTGCTGTTTGCCCGCGGGGGATCTCGGCGAGCCGTGCATGCTAGGCCCGCCACAATGCAACGACAACCTGGCGTGTGCTTATAGCAACATTCTTTGCGGGAGTCCGTCCAGTTGCTGCTTGACGGCCGGTGACAACGGCCAGCCGCAACTGCCGCCGCCCACTGGGGGCTGCAATCCCGGGAACGTCCTTTTCCCCAATTCCAATGCTCCGGCTTGCTTGGCGTCCGGCCTGATGACGGGTTGTTGTGTATCTGCGGGGGGCCTGGACCAACCGTGCGACAATGGCGCTTGCACAATCGGCACCTGTACCACCGACAACACCAGCTGTCCGTCTTGGATTAGTGCGATGGGTCGGCAGTGCTGTAAACTTTAGGAGTTCCTAAAACTGGCGACGTCGTAGCATTGTGAACAGCGACTCAGCAAACCTGGCGCGGTTGAACCCGACAAACGGGCGCGACAGTACTGTACTCCTGTGATCGACATTGGCAATGACAACGAGGTCGCAGCCGGGAATACCCGCACTCACAACAGGAACCAGGCCGTCATTTTTGAGATCCATCTTTTCGAGCATGAAGTCACGATAGGGCTCAAGGGGAGTGTCACCCTCCCAAGGCCAATTGTCATCCTGCCAGCTCATGAACGCGACAAAGGGCATCTGCTCTGTAACCCTCGCTATCTCAGTCGCGTGACTTTGGTAGTAATCCAGTCGCACGGGGGACGACAGAGCTGTCAAAGAGTCGAGGGATCCCCCCATGAGTCCGAGCAACGTCCCGAATAGGCCACGATAGAAAGATGACTGAAGATAGAGATCAGCGATGGGCGAGCCCATAAATGGAGACTGCACCGCAATCCAACCCGCAACGCGATCACGTAGGTCAGGCCGCGAGACCAACATCTCCAGTGTGTCAATGCCTCCCTTACTATGGAAGAAGATCAAGACGGGGAGCTTCAACAATTCAATGTGTGTGCTTAGCGTTTTGGCATTCTGCTTTGCCCCTGCCTCCGACTCGATCTTCGCCACACTGTGCGCAACACCCAACGCTTCCAGCCATCTCATCTGATCCTCAAAATAGAGTCCCAGGCGATCCCTCACGCTTCGCCTGTTGTGATCGCACAGCCGTGGGAGCATACTGTCGCAGCTGATGCAATGGACAAGCTATCCCTCCCGTGTTTCGGCGCGATTACCCCCAATCATTGTGTTCTTGTTGGTCCTCGATGGCTGCTCTTACGGTTTTGTGGGGTCGAGCTCCGACAGTGAGCGTTGTGGGGCGAGCGACAAATGTGACTCTGGTTGGATCTGTGACGTTGCTCTGCAAACGTGCGTTCAGCTCTGCGAAAAGGATCTGGATTGCACAACCGTCAACCACGTTTGCCGTAACAATGGCTTGTGTGTTTACGCGATTGCACCTGTCGCGCCCCAGATCGCCGCCTTAACGGCCGCGCCATCCTCTGTGGTCACGGGAGTAACAACGAGCGTCACATGGAGCTGGACGTACGCCAACAGCCCCACGCCCACCCCCACCTGTGTGATTGACAACAATGTGGGGACCTTGACCCCAGGCACGGGGACCCCGGTTACGATTCATACTGCCACGACCTACACCCTGACCTGCACGAACACGGCGGGCAGCCACACGGCACAGACCACTATTAATGTTGTTGCAGCACCCGTGCCGCCCCAAATTGCTGCCTTCACGGCCACGCCATCCTCCGTGACCACGGGAGTGACGACCAGCGTGACATGGAGCTGGACCTACGCCAACAGTCCCACGCCCACCCCTACCTGTGCGATTGACAACACTGTGGGGACCTTGACCCCAGGCGTGGGGACCCCTGTCACGATTAATGCCGCCACGACCTACACCTTGACGTGTACCAACACGGCGGGCAGCCACACCGCGCAGACCACGGTTAACGTTGTTGCGGCGCTCGTGCCGCCCCAAATATCCGCCTTCACTGCCACGCCGTCCAATGTGACGTCTGGGGTGTCAACCTCGATCACCTGGACGTGGAGTTATGCGTCCGCACCAAACCCTACGGCTGCATGCAGCATCGACCCTGACATAGGTTCAATGACGAGCGGAGGCTCAAGGAATGTCACCCTCACGAATCCCAAGATCTACACGTTGACGTGCACGAATTCCGCCGGCTCTTCCACGAAGATCGTAAGTATTGCGACTGAGCTGGCGTCTGTTCTCACCCCTGTGGCCGAACGTGTGCTCTATCGAAAACTCGAGATCGGCATGGCGCTGCCGGAGTTAGGCAGTCGCATCGCCACCTTTTTGGGTGACAGCACGGGCGTATACAAGCCAGGGACCGCCAACTACCATGCACAACGCGCGAGTGGCACGATTCTGAATCCCTACGATCCGGACCACATCGACATCATCGCCGACTTTATGAGTCCCGGGGGACAGATGACCAGGCGGTACGGTTTCTATTATGTACCCTATCTCGTCCAAGAAAACGTGCGCCCTGCCTGCGGCACCTATCCGGTCAACGATCCCCCGCCCCAGTTCACCAATCCGAAAACCTTAGACTGGGTGCAAATGCCAACCGACTATGAATGGCGAATCCGCTTTGCGCCAAACCAGGTGGGTGAGTGGTCGAGCGTGATCACGGTCCAGGTTGGAGGCGTGTTGCTCAAGCAGGGTCAAGTGACGTTCAGCGTGACGACATCCAATGATCCCGGGTTCATCAAGGTTGCAGATAACCGCAAATACTTCGTCTACGCGGACAATCCGAACGAGCTCTTCTACCCCATGGGTACGAACTTCATTCCTCACCGTGGAATAGGTGAATATGGCTGCCCTAAAGCCAATCAAACTGAACAGCCCCATGGTCACACGCGTGTCTTTCCATACGTAAGCGAGCAGTTCCAGCGGCATTTCGACTACCTGACGGATACCCAAGAGGAAGGTACGGGGCAGGGCGGCAACCTGACCCGTCTGTTCCTTGCCTCCGGTGGTTTGGGTGTTGAACGGGAAAGACTCAACAACTACAGCACGCGCCAAATCGAAATGGGGGAAATGGACAACTATGTGGATCTGCTCGAAGAGAAGGGCATCTACGCAATACTCGGTCTGGAATACAACTCTGACTATGATCCCAATGCCGTGCCCATCAATCCCGATGATCCTCTGTACGATGGATGCTGGGATCGTTCCCAAAACTGGCCATGGAATCCGTACAACAACGCCGTCCCCCACGAGACCTATCCGGGCCAAACGCCGAGCGACTTGAAGTCCAATTGGCAACTCAAGGGTGTCGAAGGAGTTACGGATTCTCGACAGTTCTTCACCGACGCCAACGCCAAACAAATCTACAAAAAGAAGCTCCGCTACATCCATTCCCGCTTTGGATATTCACCTCACATATTCCTCTACGAGATGATGACTGAGCTCGACATGCTCGCCAATACTCACGTCTCAGGGCAGGAGCCACTTCAGTCCTATTGGACCACGCCGGGTTGGGTGGCGGCTACCTTCAATGAAGATGTCGCCAATTGGGCCAATGAGATGGCGGGTTATCTCAAGGGGCTTGGGAGCAAGCAACTCACGACGGCGTCGTACGGCTACTATGGTGTGTGTCGAAATGACAATTGGATGGGTCTGAACCTGCCACCGGCTCCATCCGTATTTTCGACGATGAACCTGAGATTGATATGGACCAAGCCAAATATCGATGTCATCTCGGCTCACATTTATGGCAATCGCGAAGCAACAGTCCGTCTCGCGTCGGAAGAAGTGCAGAGATGCCAGGATGCCACAATTTCTCCAGTCATACCAACCAAGCCTGTGATGGTTAATGAATACACCCTGGGCGACGTGGTTCCGGCCGCATTCACGTGTGTCGACGTCAATTGGCACAACCGCAACTGGGGCATGCCCTTTTCGGGCGTAGCCGGTGCTACCTACTGGGGATACGAACGCTATGCGCTCGGCCACTATTGGAATTATTACAGTGAACCAAAAGACCCCGGGTACAGCGATTCCTCAGATCCCTATCATGGGAACTTCGAGCGCAACCTCGACGGGCTGAGTACATTCATGGCGCAGGTGCCATTCGCCGATAGCGCACTGAGTGGCCACACGTTCAAGACCACGTTTTCCCATGCCAGTGGCGCGACATCGGAGCCCTTTGGGCCGCATGAGGTTCTCTATTCCATATTGCCCAACCATGCCTGCAAACCAGTCGCGGGATGGGTACACAACCGTTCTTTCATCGTCCAGAACTACCAGGGAGCGTGCTACAACAAGCTTCGCCAAACGGACAACGAACCGACCTCGCCGTTGTACAACAATATGCAAGAAATCATGACGGCCTTCCCGAAGATTAAGGATGATGCGCCGCAGCGCTTCAACAATGGTGATGAATCAGGCTATCTGACCTACTTCCCGGGTGCTGACAATTTCGCAGAGATGGCTTTGGCAGGCGGCTACAGGTTCTATCTGGCAAACGGTGCATTGAGCTTGTCGTATGACAATTACAGGGTCCAGTGGTATTGGACATGGGGCGCTGACACCGGCACCTACAATGCAGAATGGAATTTTTCTCCTTACAATCAATTGAATTGGGATTCGGCTCTCTCGGCCACCTATGTGACCATTCCCCCAACCGGCAGGGAAAGTTCGACAACCAACCGTCCTGGCGATCTGACATTCATTGTTCTTAGAAACATCGCTGGGTGCGACGACTGATCCTGGGTTACCACGGTTCGCGGGAGACGTGCAGCCACCGATACTGCTGCAGAAACTCGGCCATACTGAGTCGAACGGTGCCATTATTTTCGAGGTGACGAACCCGTCCACGTTGGTCGTGCAGCACCACGTAGCGACCGAGCTCAGCGTTTTCACCGAGGCCGACAATCGCGTATGCATGGCGTGGTGCAATCTTCTTGTTGGTACCGCGCAGCCGGATAAATCTGGTGAATCTGCTCTTGCGCAGGTACTGAGAGGTGGCAGCGGCGGGTGACGTCAACTTGCACTCCCAAGCATCGGGTTTTTTTTCCGTGGCGTGGGAGCGGGCCAGCAAGATTCGCCAGATCTCATCGATTTGTGCGGGATGTTTGTCAGGGTTGTGCAAGAACACACGCGAATAGGGCCTGCCCGTGAGACACTCCAAACTCTTGTCCGCCCAACCATAGTCGATTCGCTCCGGATTTCCCTTGAGCTGCATGAAAGCGTTTTCGATGATGAGCGGCCACAACTCAATCGCTCCCTCATCTTCGCCGTGCGCTCGCACGCCGCGCACGAGCTTACGATGATCGATATCCAGTTCAACCGGCTCCATCTTCTTGTTGTGAAGTGTGACGGTAGAGTGGTTTTCGTCGCGCTGCTTGATCAGTCGCGAGACGATTGTAGGATCACACTCGGCCCAAGAAACCAATCCACTGAGAAAATGACAATCACTGAACTCGTCTTGGTTGACGTCACGAAAGGAAACACCATTGTGCGTCAAAGGTCCTGCGATGGACGTCAGAGATTTGGGGTGGTCGGATCCGATGCGACTTATCGCCATCAGTGCGGGCGCCAGAGCAATCTCGAAGCGAGCACCTATGGGACCAGACTTTTTTGGCAAGCGTTCGACCACATCACGTACAGGCCGCTCGTGACGCGTGGACTTGGTCTTGAAGTCATCGGTGGTGGACGGCTTTGGTGTGACAATCTCCTGTTGCACTTCGTGATGGCGCCTTCGGACCCTTTGACCAGACCTCTTGATTCTCGTCACGAACTTCTCCTCGTCCACACCCCAAAAAGAGGTCCCAACGATGTGACCTTCAGCTCCGTGAATTTCCATATATGCTGAATCATTATCGGTCCAGTTGCGTGGTTGTTTCGCCCAAGAACAGGGGCGACCGGCAGTCGCAAGCAGAGGGCAGAATCGATTTGCCAGGTGTCCTCTCCGACCGGCCTGGGATATGTTCCCAACGTGGTAGCATTGGGGTATCGGGCGGGAAAGTTGACCACCGCCTTATGTTGGACTCGCGGCGTGATCAGTTTTCCGTTGGCGTGGGCGTTCACTCTCGTTTACTGCACGGCTTTCCTGTTGTTCACCTTGTTGACCATGCGTTTACTCAGCCGTGCATTGATGGCACCAGCTGTGCATTGGTGGGCACGCATCTCTCTGGGTTTGTGTGGTGTGCGAGTCGTTCTCGACAATCCCTCGACCCTTCTGGACCGCAGATCTCGAGTGGTGATCATCAATCATCCGAGCACCCTAGACATCATGTGGGGAGCTCTCATTGCGCCGCCCGCCTCGGTTTATGTCGGCAAACGCGAACTCATGTTTGTGCCTGGCATCAACATCGCTTGGTGGGCACTACGATTTGCGTTGTTGGACCGCCGCAACCCCAGACGGGCACACGAAACTCTCAGGCGCTTGGTGAAACAGATGCAGAAGGAGCGGTTGTCTGTGGTCATGTTACCCGAGGGCACGCGTTCACAGGACGGCGAGCTGCAACCATTCAAGAAAGGTGCCTTTCATCTCGCTTTGCAGGCGG
>MGST01000317.1:16361-29323 GCA_001798605.1 Deltaproteobacteria bacterium RIFOXYA12_FULL_58_15
GGTTCCGTTTCCAGGCACCATCCGCGTGCGTTTTTTGGCTCCCATCGAGACCCATCAATGGACACGCGCGACCCTGGTCGATGACATCGATGCCGTGCGCACCAAGATGCAGCTCGCGCTCCGTGAGATGGAACCAGATTGAACGAACCATTCGATCATCCTGAGCAGCCGGCTCCCAGTGTTGTGCAGTATCTTCACGGATATTGCCGGTGGTCATGGCAGGATGCTTAGGTTCTGGATAGACTGAAGCGATGTTCCGCTCGACATCGCTCGCGCGCCAAGGTGAACACCGTCTCGAAGGTCGGCGAGTGGTTCCCAACAATCGTGTGCAGCTCCTAATCGATGGTGCCGAGGCGTTTCCCGCCATGCTCGACGCGATCGCGCGGGCCAAGCAATCGATTGCCATGGCCAGTTACATCTTTGCTGGGGACACAACCGGCGTACGATTCCGAGATGCCCTCATCGAGCGTGTTCGTGCCGGCATCCCGGTCCGCCTGATGATTGACGGGCTCGGGTCGTTCCTCACAGACGAGGGATTCTTTGCGCCCTTTGTCGAGGCGGGTGGGAGTTTCATTATTTATCGTCGACCGAGCGCCTGGCGTCCGGCTTGGACTCTACGGCGTCGCGATCATCGCAAGATGCTTGTGGTAGACGATGAGATCGGGTTCATCGGCGGCCTCAACGTCGGCAACAATTACGCGCCCCTGCAGTGGGGTGGCGAAGGTTGGCACGACATGCAAGCCAAGGTGGAGGGACCCGCGGCGCGCGAGATGACGAGAATCTTCAATCGCACTTGGCGTCGCCTGACCGGTGACAACTGGGACTATCGATTGGCACCGGCAACATCTCGAGGGGAGGTCTCGGCGCAAGTGCTGGAAAGTCGCATTGCGCACCGTTATGTCATTCAGCGCGCCTACGTGGCCGCCATTGAGCGGGCCCGTGAAACGGTGCGGATCACCAACGCATACTTCGTACCCACTCATTCGGTTCAACGCGCCCTAGGCAAGGCCGCCGCGCGCGGTGTGCGCGTGCAATTGTTGCTCGCCGGTGCCACCGACGTGCCGCCAGTGCTCTACGCGGCCCGTGCCCTTTACCAACCATTGATGGAGCGAGGAATTGAGGTCTACGAGTGGCACCAGCAAGTACTGCACGCCAAGTCCGCGGTCATTGACGGCTGTTGGTGCACCATAGGCAGCTACAATTTCAACCACCGCAGCCTTCTGCACGACCTTGAGGCGACCGTCGCCTGCGTGGATGCAACACTTGGTCGAGCCCTGGACCAGCAATTTGAAGACGATCTGATGCTCTCGCACAGCATCGACCAGGCAACCTGGCACCGTCGCGAGCCTCACGAGAAGATACTGGAACAGATCTTCTACAAGCTCCGCGTCTTTCTCTGAGGGCTCGAGATCACAAGCCGGACCGACGAACACTTGGAGTGACGATCACTTAGACTGTAGAGTGAATGCTTCGATCCCGTCAGCCACTCTGCCCACCGTCTGCTGCAGCCACTCGAAAGTGTCCTTCCAGCTCTCATGCTCGACCGTCATGAACCCTCTGATGAACGGGAGCTTCGCCACGGTTAGGAATCCAATGGAGAGTAGGCACCAGATCGCCGCCCACTCGTCGGGGTTGCCGGTGAGGAAATACGCAAGGAGAGGTCCGAGGGCAAATGAGTAGAGCATGATGCGGTAGCTTCCGGCGAGAGCCGGAAGACCGAAGGCGACGAAGGTGTATCCTGCGCTGGCAATCCAACCGCACGAGTTCATCGCCCACTGCCATGCGATGTGCCACTCCCCCGGATAGGATTTGAAGAGCATGTCCGGCGAGCATCCCATGACACCATGCCCCTGAATGATTGCGAGCACGCTGTCTCCGGGCATGCATTGGACGGCGAAGCAACCTGGAAGGGATGGATTGAGAATCCCCTTGAGGAGAAACAGGGCGGAGGAGATTGTGGCAATGATGGTGCCCCGCGCAAACCAATAACGAAGTCGCGACTTGGGCAAAAACGACAATGCAAACCATATCGTGGGTATGGGCTGAAACGATATGTGCAAAAACCCCAAGAACGCCCCCAAGGCATTCATTGGCCCTGGGGTGCCGAGGTAGATGTAGTTCCACGCCTGCAGCAATTCCATCAAGGAGAAATAGAAGAGAGTGAACGCTCTCAATCGATGTCTACTGAGATAGCCATCAACCTCGACCTCAGATTTGCCTGTGGTCACGTTCTTGATGATCGCCTTGCGGTATTCGAACGCTGCACCGACAAAGCCTGCGGTGGCCATTACGGCCGATGCTTCACCACTCCAACACATAGGATGCTCTCTCTTCTGTTGGGTGCCGTGGACTCACATTCCATCAAACCACTCGCAGCGACAGAATATCTTGTATATCGATAAATCCAACCGGCCGATGCTTGTCATCGACAACCGGCACCTGGTCGATCTTGCGGTCTTGCAGAATGCACGCGACCTCCACTGCCAACTGCTCAGTTCTTACCGCCTTTGGATCTCGATGCATTACATTGCGGGCGAGAACATCCAATGTGAATGTAGGTGCCTCAAGCAGGCGACGCAGATCACCATCAGTGAAGAAACCCACCAGTCGACCACGTCCGTCGACGATGGAGGTGGCACCAGGGCGCCCCTTGGTCTCAGTCATCACCCGAATGACTTCCCGCAACGTCGCAGTATCTTGAACAACCGGGTTACTCTCATCGCGGCGCATCACTTCTTGGACGCGCATCAGCTTGCGTCCGAGTTGTCCACCTGGGTGAAACTGTGCGTAATCCTCCTGATCGAGGTCCCGCTCTTCGAACAGACACATCGCAAGCGCATCGCCAACCACCATCATCGCTGTGGTGCTGGCTGTGGGTACCAAACCCATCGGGCAGGCTTCGGATACGGGCCCGATGGCAATGACTGCATCTGCTTGCTTGGCCAATGTGCATTCGCGTTTGCCGGTCAAGGCTATGAGGCTGGCACCAAAGGCTCGCACCGGTTGAATGAGGCGCAGAATCTCGTCAGACTCACCGCTGAAGGAGAGGGCCAAGACAACATCGCCCCGTTTGATGCGGCCCATGTCACCATGCACTGCTTCGGCCGCATGCAGAAACAAAGACGGCGTGCCCGTTGACGCGAGTGTCGCCGAGATCTTCTGGCCAACGAGGCCGCTTTTACCCATGCCGGTGACAATAGTCTGACCGTCGCACGCGAGAATCATATCAACGGCTTTCAGGAATCCCTGGTCTAGGCGATTAACCAATGCCAGCACGGCATCGCCCTCCACAGTAACAACTTGTTTGGCGCGTGCTAGGCGCATTTGCGCGTGACTGGTACCAGCGCGTGTCCCTGCTGACCGTTTCGACTCGCGACCGGCGCGCACACGCGCATCTTTTCTGCGTTGGGCGGAGTTATCACCGGGGTTTGAGGTTTTTCTTCCTTCGCGCATGGGATCTCGAGATGACTGGATGTAGCTCAAAGGGCCGTTATTCTTTTGGCTCGTTGCGTGAGTTCAACACGAATGTGTTGTTATCAGACTCTTTGCCCTCAACATGGAGATCCATGCATGCCGGGGGTATGGCACCATCTTTGGATGGCATTCTCGTATCCATCGGCCATTGATTCCATCTCGGCGTGAAGGGGATCTGAGTGAGAGGACATTCGGCAGTTTGCTCGATAAGCTGTTCGGCCCGGCTCGATTCATTGTCCTTGATGAAATGCGCCTGCATTTTGCGTGTCGCCGCTCGGAAACCTGGCTCTGTGAGCAGTCGGTCAATGGCACCGGCCAGTCGCCCTTTGGTTGCCTTTGCGTCGATTTTGAGACCCATACCCCAATGCATCACGCGGGCAGCATTGCCTGGTTGGTCGCATGCTCCGGGAATAATCAACATGGGCACTCCCGCAAGAATCGACTCCTTGACCGATGCCATGCCGCCGTGCGTGATGAATAGAGCCGCCCGTTGCAGTAACTCCCACTGCGGCAACCATTCCCGAGCTATCACGTTTGCCGGGATGTCTGTCGACGTTGAAAACGCTTGTCCGGTCGATACCACCCATTGCCACTGGGGTCGCTCCCTGGCTATTTCGAGAATACGACACAATGCGTTCCTGTGGCCACGATACCGATGGGCCATACTGCCGAAGGCGCAGACGACGAGTGGACGACCGTCCAACTCATCGAATGGAAACGGCACCAAGTTCTTCATGGCTTCCACGCACGGTCCCACGAAGTGTCGGTGAAGCACTTGCTCTCTCGGAAAATCAAAGGTTTCTGAGCAAGCGATCAACTCAGGCACCGGCAGGTGGTACAGCACCGTGAACCCTGGGCGTCGCAGGATGGTCTTCGGCAACTGTTGCCCAATGAGAGAACGGCGCCCCATGTCGACGAGATTCTCAAAGTCGTAAAGACGGAGAATCCATGCGACCAAGTGTAACCCAGCAAACAACACCCTCCGTTTAATGGACCCCCACAACCCCGAGCTTGGGGTGTAGTCTAACCACGGCGAAAGTGCTTTTGCATCGATGTCGTCCGGAAGCGTCACGCTCAATGTGAGGCCCGGAATACCTATCTCTTGCAGCGGCAGCAGCAGCAAACTAAGAATCACATCAACCACCACAACATCAGGAGATAATGCCCTGACAAACTGTGCAAATCTCCCGTCCGCCGCAGCCTCAATGAGGGCACGGCGTTCCTGCAAGTGACCCGTCAAATTGCCCCTAAGCAAAGACACCAGGGGGAGAACCTCTTCTCCCGCGTTTTCAAGATGACCGCATATTGCGGGCAGAGCAAGCCATTTGACGGTGTTTCCACGCGCACGCAGCCGCCGTGCAATTCGTATTGCTGGGGCACAATGCCCAATCTCGGGCAGAGGCAGAAGCAGAACGGTCTTCACCAACACTCCTTCTCTTTACAGGCCTCTCCGCATTGCAACGGCAATTGTTACTGTCTCAACGTAACACTACTACCATGAGATGGGACGACCAGTTGCAAAAACTGCGACGTTGGCCGCGACATTGAGAGTTCATTCGAAAAGCCGAAATGGTCAACGTGTTGCTTGTCATATGAACTTTGATCGCATTGATTACAAGGTGTTTATTTGTACTTTGCGACGATTTGAGCGCCCAGATTTGCAATAGATGCGCCTCTTCGATCACGAGCAACACCGTACGGCCGCGCTACTCGCGTGAGTCCAATATCTCTGCCTGGATTTGCTCGTAGGGTGCGGCATCGCGCTTGCGAAACGTGCCATGCCCCCGCCAATCTCAAGGCATTTGCAGAGATTCCTCGACTTTGACAATGGCTGCTCAGACTTGGGACAATCAAAAGTCGAAAAGGTCATCGATCTTCTTCTTGTCGGTCGTTGGGGAAGCCTTCTTGCTTTCCGGTGGTTTCGATACTGACGGCGTCGTTCGTGCGGGGGGCTTTGTTACCTTGGGGGCCGCTTTGGTTGTTGTGGGGGCAACTTTGGTTGTTGTGGGGGCCGCCTGGGTTGTTGTGGGGGATCTTGTTGGTGTGGTGCGCACATTGGCGTCCGCCGCTTTTTCCGCCGCCTCCATCGCTTCCTCCGCCGCTTGCGCTTCCGCCTCTATCGCCTCCATCTCCTTCATCGCTTCTCTTTCTTCCCTGTCTTCCTTTGTTGTCTCCACTTCACTCGGGGGGGTGGGAGATGACGGTGCGACGACCGCGGTTGTCGCTGGTGTTGACAAGTAGGGTTGTTGCGCAGGCCAAAGCATCCAGGCACTCACGACCACCAGTGCACCAACGACAAGGGCAACAACCCAAGTAACGGGAAATTTTTGGGACGATGGTCCTTTTGCGCGAGATTGTGGCTGTTGTTTTTGGACGGGCGGCGACGTCGCTGCTGTAGCCGCCGTGGGCTCTACCTTCGGTGGCTGCACGTTGGGAATCTGTTGTGCCGGCGGTTGGCTCGAAGCCTTCTCCCAATTGAACTTGTAGCGTTCCTGCTCAAAAGCGTCGCGTTCTGCGGCGAGTTTGCCGAGATCGCTTTGCAGTTTGGCGTTTTGTTCGTTCAGGGTCTTCTGCGCTTGTTTGAGTGCGATGCGCTCGGTCTCCATGCGAGCCCGTTGCTGTGCCAACAGGGTTCGTTCGAATTCCAGAGACTCCCGGGTCGTCATCTCTGCGGAGAGCAGTCGCGTCTGAGCCGAATGGGGATCCGTTGGCTCTACCGGTCGGGCTGGTGCGTTCTTGTCCTTGGGTCCCGACCCAGAATCCATGAGCTGTCTCCTCTTTGAAGTGTAGTTTCTCTGCACTGAGGGTCCGGGTCAACAGGCTTTCTTTGCACTGAGGGCCCGGGTCAACAGGCTACCACAACGGAACAACGGACTGTGACCACTCACCGATCACGGGATCACGCAAAGGGCACACTACTGCTGCAGTGATTTGTGTTGGTCGTCACCAAACTCATCGGCGATTGATTGTAGCTTGGCCGACACTTCATGGTCGTCGCGAATGGCTGGGTGGCAAAGGACGGTGAAATAAACGAGCTCACGCAGTTCGATGTCCTTAGGCAGTGATGATACCAAGCGAAGCACGAAATCGACGAGGCATTCCCGTGATTCCGACGTGCCGGTCAGAGAATCGTGTGACATCAGATAACAGACGAGGTTTGTCGGCAACCGCGGCACGTTGGCTCTTTCAAGAAACCGCAGGAGAAGGGGGTGCAACTGCCTTGAATCCGTGAGGAACCGGATGATTCTTGGGTCTTCAAAGATTCTTTCGATTCCCTGTGGGCCCTGCGCTGCCAGCATCCTTTCGACCCAGGAAACATAACGGGTGGCCAACTCCTGTTCGTTGAGAATCCGACCATCGCAAAGGAGGGAGATCAACCATTGTGGGCCCTCGCCTTTTGCGAGGGTTTCTTCGATGTGTGAGCAAAGGAACTCTCGAGTGGCCGGTGTGGAGTGCAGCCACGGTTGTCTGAGAAACGTCGGCTTTGTTTCAACGCCGATCAGCTCTTTTGCCCAAGACAGCACACGATGTTCGATGTCTTTGTTGTCGACGCCAAAATCATGTTCGAACAGCGGTAACACGTATCCGAGTGGCCAAGGCGCTGAGCTTGGTCCCGGTTCTTGGATGCCGGCACTCACGATCCGATCGATCCAGGTCAAAAATTGCTCGCGAAGCTCCGGGGTCATCCCACTGAGATTGCGTCGAAGAAAATGTTGGGCGACCGTTGGCTCAAGACGGCCTTCATGAATTGCGCATTGATTGAAGATCTTTTCGCCCCATAGGATGACGTGTGGGTTAAGTTCCGCAACCTCGTACAGTCGGGGTTTGCTGAGAACGTCCTCAACGATTTTGCGAGTGAAATAGAAATGATTGCAGTCGAGAAGCTTTGACAGCCAGGAGACCGCACTCGAGCGCATCTCAGCATTGGTGGTCATCTCGGGAAAGAACAGCGTGAGCCAATCATTCGCCATCTGCATTTCTCGTTCAGTCCACTCCTCTTTCCCCAAGCTCCTCTGCACCGTTGCATAGGCGCGTTGAACGTCGGCGTCCCCCATGATCTGCGTTCGGTTTTGCAGAAGCCGCTCGACGTAGTCCTGAATGCCGACGTCGGCCGCCGTAAACGGAGGATTGTTTTGCAGCCATTCGAAATACTCGGCCACCTCGAGATCTGGCTTTTCACAAATCACCCGCAAGGCGCGGCCATTCTTGAATTTGTAATCGTCTGATGTGTTGATGTTGAAGTCTCCGCCTAGACGACGACCCGAAGTTTGGGCCCAAGGATGCACCTCATACCGGACCGTTGGAACCGAGCGATCCCGCTGGATGTCGGGTCGGTCTTTCCGCACGGTTTCGTTTGGGAACGTCGTCCAGCCTTTGTTGCCCGGGCTCACATAGTGCCCTTCTCCGAAAGCGGCTCGTTTCACCGATTTATGAACATTGGGTTTTCCATCTGGGGCAGAGGTCATCGAATCGTATTGCTCAAGCCCGCCGAACAGGATCCCATGCCCCGCCTTGCGAAAACCAAGCAACCAGGCGGGGATGCCAATGCCGAGCCCCAGAGGACCAAACTTTATCGGCTCGATTTCTTTTTCGCGGAGTTTCTGCACAACCCCCGTGGCTCCGACATGTTTGAGCACCTTGAACAGGTGAGCCACATCCATCGAGTCTGACCCCAGTGCCTCGACGTTGGAGAGAAACTCCTCCTTGAGTCGGAGATTGTGAAGATCGCGTTTCTCGTTGAACTCAGCGAAGATCTTTCTGATGAGCCGGCAAGATTCCTTGGGTACCTCGAACCGGTGACGGGACACAACGACCAGGTAGCGAAGAGCTGCCAAGATTGGCGGGTGGTAGTATCGGTCTGCCTCCAAATCGTGGTCGTCGAACCGTGGTCGACGATAGTAGTTGTCCTCCAAGAATACCTGGGTGCTATTGGCCCCACCGATGTCCGAAACGATTTGGCTTTCCGTAGCGGTCAACTCGATAGCGCCGCGGGCCACGGAGCTCCGGTGGGTGGTGAGAAACTCAGACGACTCCAAGAGTCCCGGCAGTCCTTTGTGTTCTGAGTCGAGCAATTGGATTTGCCAGTCATTGTTGCCGCCTGTGACCTGCGGCATCTCGGCTTTGAGGCGCTCTTCATAATGCTGCGCTTGTTCCGACGTGCCGTTAATGACGATTTGCAGCGGTTCGTGCCGTCGGAAGATATTGATCCAGTTATAGTTGAATCGTTCAGCAGCGACATCGGTGTTGCCCGATTGCCGCTGTAGATCCCAGTGCACGTATTGCGTCCAAGAGAGTGCCGATGGCCCCACCAACCAGACGTTGGCAATGCCGAGGTCCTTGGCAATATTCTGCATACGCGAAAACTCATGGACTCGGCCGAGTCGCTCACCCACGGCTGTTCGAAATAGCTCAAACTCAAAAGGTGGCGGCGAGTGCTGTTTCGACAGCTTGGGTGTCTTGACGATGGTTGGGGCGTCCTCAGCGTGCCCCGTGAGAAACTGCCAGACCGTCTTGCTGGTTTTGGCGGCAGGACTCGATTCTTCGTCGGCTGCCTTCACAAAACCTGTCGAGTAGCTCGTCTCCTTTTTTGTATCACAGTCGTCTCTTACCTGAAGTCTTTGACTTTGAAGCTCGGGAAGCTCCTTTGCTTTCGCATTGCCGGTCTTCTTCTCGTCTTGGCCGCCTTCACGCACCGGTGAATTCATCTCCCCCGAGGTGATTCCCGCGCCCGTGCGCGTGCGCAAACCTGTCCATTTCACCGTCATGGTTGTCCCTGTCGGTTATCGCAACAATGGCGCATTTGTTGCGCTTGCGCAACGCCATCTAACTGGCCGTCTAACACCATCGTTCGCCTTGGGTGTGATCTGTGGCAGGGGCTTTCCGGCAACTGCCCCTCGGTGTATGACCGGCCGCCATGGACGCTTTACGAATCCGCGGTGGTAACAGTTTACGGGGCGAGCTACACGTTTCTGGATCAAAGAACGCGAGCCTCCCCATCTTGACGGCGGCCCTGCTCGCGGAGGGCGAGAGCGTTCTCACCGGAGCGCCGAATCTCGTCGATGTGTGCACCCTTGCCACGCTCATTGAGCAGATGGGCGCAAAAGTCACCCACGATGAAGACGCCGAAGAGATCCGCATCAGCGCCGCAGGGCCTATCAATGCTGAGGCCCCCTACGAGCTGGTTCGCACCATGCGTGCATCGATCCTCGTGCTCGGGCCATTGCTTGCTCGCTTTGGCAAAGCCAAAGTATCGCTTCCCGGTGGTTGCGCCATTGGTGCGCGCCCCATCGACCAACACCTCAAGGGCCTGGAGCGAATGGGGGCGCACATCGAGATCGAGCATGGCTATGTCGAAGCCACCACCAAGGGCCTCGTCGGTGCCGAGATAGTCTTCGATGTTCCGACCGTCGGTGGCACAGAAAACCTGATGCTTGCAGCCAGTCTCGCTCGCGGCACTACCGTCTTGCGCAATGCCGCCCGCGAGCCGGAGATCGTCGACCTCGCCAAGGTCATCTCCTCGATGGGAGCTGAGGTTGAAGGCGCGGGCACGGAGAAGATTACCATTCATGGTCAGTCACAGCTTCAACCGTTTCATCACTGCGTAGTCCCCGATCGGATCGAGTTCGGTACCTTCTTGGTTGCCGGAGTCATGGCCGGCGATCCCCTGGTGGTGTGCGGCGGCATCGCCGACCATCAAGCCGCCCTCATCGACAAGTTGCGCAACCTTGGCGCTGAGATCGATGTAGACGAGGCGAATCGCCGCACCACCCTCAAACGCATCGAGCGACCATCGGCGCTCGACATCCACACCGCTCCCTATCCGGGCTTCCCCACGGACATGCAGGCGCAACTGATGGCGCTGTTGTGTGTGGCAAACGGCACCAGCTCCGTATCTGAGAGAATCTTCGAGAACCGTTTCATGCACGTTGCGGAACTCAACCGCCTCGGCGCATCAATCAAAGTCGAGGGTGGCAAAGCAGTCATTCGCGGTGTCGAGCGGCTCTCGGGGACAACGGTCATGGCGACTGACCTGCGTGCCAGCGCTTCCCTGGTTCTTGCCGGCCTTCTGGCGGATGGTGAGACCACGGTGCGGCGCATCTATCACCTTGATCGTGGCTACCAACGCCTCGGCAAAAAACTACGCGGGGTCGGCGCAGACATCGAGCGCTTTTCGGAGTAGACGAGGAACTCATGATGACCAAGGCGGGCACGCGTGCACTGTCGTTGCTTTTGGCTATTGGTTTGCTGAACGGCTGTGGCGACGACGTGAAAAAGAAGGCCAAGAATGTCGATGTCCCGCATGAGGGACTGATGCCACCTCCGATGCCCGCCGACTCTCTGGGCTATGATGTAGCTCCTCGACAAGCGGTCGGCACCGCACCGAGTGCCGCAGAGATCACCGCGTTCACCAAGAAGGTAACAGCGTTCTTTAAAGACACCGGTTATTGGGACTGGGTCTGGCGAACATCGCACGGTCTCGATGCCAGCTACGACCCCGACATGTTTCACTACAAGCTTTGGTGGCAAGACACGGGCATGACCAAACGTGATGGCGCCATCATTTTCGATCATCACGGCACCAGTGAGAACATCACCAAGCGCACAACCAACGTCATGAGCAACGCATTGGCCGGCTATCTGTTAACCGGCGATGCACGCATGGCCGAAGTAGGTGGGGAATTGGCGCGCGGGGTCGTGGCGTTGTCATTGGGACTCAACCGTGAGATCGAGAACCCGCTCGTCAAGTATCTGCAATCCCGCGCCGTGTTTAATCACAATCATGATTTCACAGTGGATGAACGCAAGGTCACTGTCGACTACACTCCCATGTATAGGCCATCGTTCAAATGGAACGTTCACGTTTTCGAAATCTCCGACAACCCCTCCTTCGGCAGTATATGGGTCGCCAACATGCGCTCGAAGGACGACGTGCCCTACCTGTTCAATGCCCTGCCGATGGTTACGCGGGCCTATTACCAAGCGAGCGACCACAAGGTTCGCGCAGCGGCAGAGCTCTACATTGAATATCTGCGCGGCTTTTCTCAGAGCATCGTCGACAATGACTGGAACATCCTGACCAAGTACGAGGACGGCGTCGCCACCATTTCCGTCGACGCCACCCGCGAGAGCAATCCGCCGGCAGACCTCGGCTCCTTTGAAATCTGGGAGCCACTTTGGGGCCCGAACGCCGAGTGTAATGCTCAGCTCGGTGCTGCCATGACGGGCTACGGCTACACAGCGGGGATGGGCGATTGCGACGGCGGCAAGGCGGGATGGGCATTTGAGCTTTTCGCCACCGGCACCCATTACTTCAACTACAACATCTACAACTATTTCCACGTCGCAGCATTAGCCACCGCCAACCTGTGGGGACGCACCGATGTCGCTCGCGGCCTCAATGAGGGTTTGGCATTTCGTTTCGATCAGCTCATGCACAACTCAGACATGCCAAACACCGACGACATTCAATATTCCTCCGATCTGGCTGGCCTTTTGTTGTCGGCCGCCACCCACGGCTATCCCCTCACCGCAGAGGAGGCACAACACATCATGGAGTGGTATGGCGCTTCGTCAGATTGGTACCGGCAATGGCCGCATTGGGATCCTTGGACCAGCCTTAACGAGAATGAATCCTTCACAGACTACAAAGCCCCGCGGAATGGACCCTACATGAATCCCGAGGGCACAGAGATTGAGACCGCATACATGAGCCTCGTCGAGATGCCCTACATCTTCGAGTACTGCCACTCCCCCCTCAAGCACCCCGACAGCGTGCCCTTCATTGACTGCACTATCGTCGCGGACAAAACCCAATGGGGTGAAGACTAGGGCACCTGTGCATGGATAATTGACAAGTCCAGGGGATTCTTTCTGCATTTTGCAGACTGATTCACGATCGGAATCAACTGTTTACAGAGAGGTTTTGAGACATTCTCGCGTCAGGTGGCGTGCAAACGGTGCACTTGCCACCACGCTCGCCCAATTTGAATCCCCATGCGGAGCTCACATGGAGTTTTCACCGTCTCGCTGGCGAACAATCAGATCGATGATAGATTTTCTCGCTTCGGGGCTCATGCGTACAAATTCAAGGGTCATGTGTGACCACCGATCAGCGTGGTCGACGCTCTCGGGAATGTTGAGCTCAACGATTCTCGCTTCAGAATTCAATGATGGCCCGTTGTTCATCAACTGAATTTTCAGATGAACCTCGGTTCCTTTTGGGATGATGCTCTCGCAGACGACGTCAATGTAGTCTCTAGAGACCTTTTCAACGCTCAATGTCAGGCGTTGGCCATGGTATCTGATTTCGCCAGAAAGCGGTGAAGCGAGTCTGCAGGTTGGATCGACATAGGTGAGGCGGTCCCTCAGCTGGAGCAGCCCCATCGCGAGCTCGGCACCAGATACCGACCGCGAAACGAGACCTGTCCAGGGATCCTTCAGCTCGCGCAACGAAAGTTTCGATGAGGTCATCACCACCAGTGGGACAG
>MGST01000318.1 GCA_001798605.1 Deltaproteobacteria bacterium RIFOXYA12_FULL_58_15
CATCGCCGACAACAGATACCCATCGTGTGCCTGACGATTGGCCAGAGCTCGCATAACCTGCAGTGCCCCTGCTGGAAAACCAGCGTCACCCAGGGCGATTGCCAGCGCCATGCGGGAATGCCGGTCAGCCGGACTCTGAGAGACGATCTCTGCAAGATAACAAATAGCATCCGCTGGCTTTCCTGCCGCCAACGCCTCGTCGACTTTTGCACGTAGTTCTTCAGACATGCCGACAGATTCGACGTATCGGGGCGCGGGGTCAAGCCCCTGTTGACCACCGCAGATTTCCTGACATTATTTTGCACCCGGGACGGTTTGCTGTCGCACAAACGATTGCCAGGCTCGGCACCCCCGTGATACGCGCCTCTCCAATGAGTGCCACTCGCACAGAACGGTTGTTGAATCTCCTGACTTTGCTGCTCAACACGCGGCGTCCGATATCCTTGCGCGAAATCCGTGAGCATGAGGAGTTTAACGCCTACCAGACGGGCGATCCCAAAAGTGGTGAACGGGCCTTCGAGCGAGACAAAGCGGCGCTCATCGAGCTCGGCGTGCCCCTGCGCTGGATCCCCCCAGAGGATGAAGACGATGACGACGGCCTTGGGGGATACGTCATTGACCGCAATCGCTATTTCCTTCCCGAGCTCGGCCTGAAACCCGCCGAGCTGGCCCTGCTATCCATCGCTGGCGCGGCGGCTGCCGCGCTTGAGGGATTTCCCGGCCGAGCGACAGTCATCCGCGCACTCGCCAAGCTTGGATTTGATGTCGATGAGACCGGGACCTTTGCGAGCCTCGCGCACGCCCCCCTTCGCGACGGGCACATGGTGGAACAGATCGGCGCGCATCTGCAGATTCTGCACGACGCCGTCGCACATCGGCTAACCTTGGCGCTCGGCTACCGTGCAAGAATTGGCGAGCTCACACAACGTCAGGTGGACCCGTACGGTCTCTACTACCGTCAGGGCGTTTGGTACCTCGTCGGCCACTGCCACCTTCGCAATGCCGAGAGAACTTTCCATCTCGGTCGCTGCGAAAACGTCGAGCTCGTCTACCCAGATCGACGCACAGCACAATTCGATGTGCCTGGGGATTTCAATCTCTCCGCCCACGTCCACGCCCGACCATGGGAAATGCCGCAACACCCTCCATTCAAAGTGGTCATTCGGCTCGCCGAAAGACTGGTTCCCGCCATCGTTGAGATCTTCGGGCGGCGTGCCATTGTCAAGGCGAGTGAAAAGGGTACCACCGTCGAGCTCCTCGTCAGCAACCGATCTGCTCTCATCCTTGCCGTGCTGCCGCATGGTGCTGCCGCTGAGGTCATCGAACCCAGCGATGTGAGGGCGGAGATCCGCGAAGTATACGAACGACTCGTTCGCCACTATGACGGCAGCAAGCTCCTGCGACAGGAAGTTTCCGCATGAGCGTTAACGATCGCCTCGGCAGACTCCTGTTCATCGTTCCCTATGTCGCCCATCGTGATGGCGTGTCCCTCGACGAGCTAGCGAGCAAGACCGGCGTGACGACGTCGCAAATCGCCGCCGACCTGGCCTTGCTGTCGATGGTCGGTCGGCCGCCACTGACCCCGGACCACTTGATCGACCTGTATGTTGAGGACGATATCGTTTACGTCGAGTTGGATCAGAGTCTATCGCGGCCGTTGCGACTCACACACGAAGAAGCTCGAGCGTTGGTGCTCGGTGCCAAGCTGGTCGGCTCCCTCGGTGGACTCGGTGAACAGCTGCAGAATGTGTTGGACAAGATCCTCAAGGTCCTCAACCCCGTCGATCGCGAGATTGTCCAATCCCTGTCCGAGCGGGTTGGTGTTTGGCAAGACTCGGGCGAACCACCCCAGGCGGTGGTGCAATTGCGACGTGCGGTCGAAGAACATCGCGAAGTTGGCATAGAGTATTATTCGGTTTCCAGCGACCGGCAGAAACGATATCGCCTGCAACCTCTTGCACTCATCACTCACTCCGGCAGCGAGTACCTCGTGGCTCTCGACGTCGACGCCGACGGGCACGAAAAGCTGTTTCGACTCGATCGAATGGCCGAGGTGAAGATACTGCCGGGACGATTCGAACCACCTGCCATGCTCGATCTCGAAAGGTTCCGCACCCAGCGCCTCTACTTTGGCGAGAACGCGACGAAAGCGGAGGTCCATTTCGCCAAAGAAGCGGCACGGGACGTGTGCGAGCTCTTCGGAGACTCGGAGATCATCAACGAAGCTGACGGCTCGATCCGGGTTCGGCTGTCGACATCCAGCCCCGCTTGGCTCGCTCGATGGGTGTTGCCGTTCGGCGATGCCGCAGAGGTGGTTGGCCCACCGGAGCAACGCGCATACATAAGCCGCCTGTGCAGGGAGGCGGCTCTGGCCTACGGACGCGACCCTTGATCGGAGACGGCACGCTCGCGGCCACCCTTTCAAATGGTGCCAAGCGTCACCCGATACTCACGGCTTTGGCGCTCGGTCTGGTGCTGCGAACAACAGCCGCCTTCATCGGTTGGGGCTGGTTCGCCATTGACGATTACCTCTACGTCGTAGAGCCTGCGTGGCGATGGCTCGAAGAACCCAGCTGGCCCTACCCTTCCCTGCGTCGCTCGCCCTTGTTGGCGCATGCATTCCATGGGTTGATGTCCGCGGCACAGAGCATGGGTGCCACCGACCCGAGGACAGTACTGCAGATCGCGTACTTTGGATTGGGGCTGTGGTCACTTCTGGCAATTCCAGCGGCGTTTCTACTTGCCAAGAGACTAGGAGATCGCACGGCGGCAATTGCGGCTCTTCTCATCGCGGTCCATCCACTCATGCCTCGCATCAGTACACGCGCGCTGATTGAAGTCGTCGCCATCGTCCCCTTGGTGTGGAGTCTTACATTGATAGAGCGCAGCGTTACCGGTTCTCTGCGACGCAAGCTCTCAATGGCCACCGGCGGCGGCCTACTCTTCGGTTTGGCGGTCATGCTTCGATTCCAGGTGGGTGTCATGGCCATCGCCATCACCGGTTGGCTCCTCTGGCACAATCTGCGGCACAACCGGCAACGCCGAGGTGAACCGGGGGCCTTTGCCCCCTTCATCGGCTTTGCCCTCGCGGGCATCGTCGCCGTCACAGCCCAAGGTGGCCTCGATGTCGTCCACGGCCGGCCCTTCTTCTCCACCATGCTCTGGTACGTGGGCAGTAACCTCGACAGCTCTGACAGTTTCGGCGCGTCCTCCTGGTACACCTACCTCTGGCATCTGCTAGCCCTCACCGTGCCCCCCGCAACCGTGCTCCTCGCCAAGCCCCTCTGGCGAGCAGCTCGCTCCCACGCTCTCGTCTCCCTTTGCCTCGCGGTCTTCGTCCTCGCGCACACACTGGTTCCACACAAAGAAGATCGATTCATGTTTCCAATCCTCCCCCTCGCACTCGTGCTGCTCGCCGCCGCACTGGTTGACCTCCACCGCGGCGGGAGATGGGAACGATGGACGGTCCGATTCTTTTGGGCATTCAATGTGGTGGCTCTGGTCGTCGCCACGACCTCCGACGCCCACAGGAATCTCACGACGCCCCTTGCGGCGATCGGTCGCCTCGGAGGCACGTACGAGGTCGCCGTGGTGGGATCCCGCCAAGTCCCTGACTACTACCTCGGCAGCAGCTCACGCGCCCAAGGCTTTGCTGAAACCGACTTGTTTGTGGACGCCGTCATCACCGGCAAGCTCCGCCCGGATTTTGTCCTCTTTCGTCCCGAGCCCAATCCCTACGAGCTCGAGGTCCTGCGCAATCTCGGGTTACAGTGTCGTGGCCCAACGATGTTTCCTGGTGACCTGGTCGATCGCGTCCTCGTCGTGCTCAATCCCCGGCACAACGAGCGTCGACACGCCGTTGCATTGTTTGACTGTCGCCCCAAGAACCGTGGAGACGTGGGCCCATGACGCCCCTGCGGGTGCCCGCCGCGCAAATCACACCGTTGGTTCTCTCTCAACTCTCGATAGGAATGGACGAGAGCCGGTTATACCCAATGCCATTATCATGATGCGGGCACAGGCCGTGGCATCCGACACGGGATCGTGGCGATTGACCAACGGGACGCCGAGCGACCGACATACACCGGGCAGGCCGAGATCCGTCAACCCCAGTTTGTCTCGCGCAAGTCGCATCGAACAGAGAAATGGAAGCGAGGGAAGAGCGAGCCGGGCCTAGTCGTGGCACGTGCCGCCGGACATCATGCCCGACATCATCCCGCCACCTTGCATCATGTTATCCGCGCGCCCCATCTCCTGCTGCGCCGTCTGTCGCATGGCATTGCAGTGACGCTCGGATTCCGCACGGTCCTGCGCGAGATCATTCGACGCGCAGGCCGCGCCCATGTGCGTGGTCAGCTCGTCCTTCATTCCGCCGCATGTCTTCTGCATGTCCGCCATGTTGTCGCGCCCCATGGCTATCATGCAGTCGTCCATACCCGCGCTCATGTCGCGCATCCTGTCGACGATGGGACGGACGTCGGCCTCGTACCGGTCGCGCTCGGCCGTGCATGCCGCCATGTCGGTCATGCCCGGGATGTTGGTCTGGTGGGTGTCGACCGCCGCCACCAGTTGCTCGTTGAGCTGGCGGAACGCCGCGACATCGGGCGCTGGCGTTTCATCCGCGCAAGAAGCCAGTAGGAGACCTGCAAAGCTACCGATCAAGATTCTTTCGAACATGGGATACCTCCTGTGAATGTTGGCCGACCATGTCACTCCTGCGACACGGCGAACGTTGCTTCATACTTCGCATCCGCTCCCAGGTAGATGGTCACTGCCTTCGGATGCTCGGCGGCGCCATCGTTATCAATCATGACTCGCGCTCCTTTCTTGATGTCCGTAACCGAGGCCTGGGTCTTGCCCTTGAAGACCTTGGTCTCCGCGGTGATCCCAACCGAAACAGCCTTGCCTTCCGTCGTTGTCAGGTCTAGACGAGCCGCCTCCGCAAAGACCGTCATGGCCTTGGGGCGGACCCGCTTGACCGCACCGTGGATGATGGCCTCGACAATATTGCAAAAACAATGAAACGTGATGCCTTCATGGAGCTGCTCCTCCTACCTGGAGTGTGAATTTAGCAAATTCTGCGCCAGACCCAGTTCTTGTTGTAAAAATGGGCAATAACAAACGACTATGCGCTCAGCAGCGTCGTCCTGTGCGTTTTTGAAGTCAAATACAGCGTGAATTAGATACAGTGTAACTCATCTGGTTACTCATTTCGCAGACTGGAGCGGCACAGGTACTTCAAGCGCGGAACATGGGGGTCGCCAACGGGACGGTATCGGCCGCGATGGCGACCGGGCCCTACGCATCGGCAACTCGGGGGTGGTGTCGGGCCTGATGTCGTCAAGCGTCTTTCTTCAAGAGAGAGGCTGCGCACGCCCGGGCCGCGCGAAGCGCGAGCGCGAGCACAGTGAGCGTGGGATGGCGATCGCCCGAGCTCGGCCATGTTGATGCGTCCGCAATCCAGACATTGCGCAAGGCGCGAAGTTGACCATGGGGGGTGCAAGGCTCTGATGGGTTTCCCATTCGGATGGTGCCGGCCTCGTGCCCATTTCCGGGCGTGAGGGGATCGTGAAACTTTATGAGCTTGCTGTCTTTTGGCGCCAGTGCGTCGGCAAGATTGCGGCAGGCCTGCTTCATGTCCTCTGCGAGGATTTTCTCCTCGGGCGACCAGGCAACGTGCAGCCGCGGGATGGCCTGCCCCGCAGCGTCGCACCGCCCGGGGTCGAGCTCCACGTATCGATCCTGATACGGGTAGCATTCACCGATGGCATGGATCTGTGTGGCGCGCATTCCGGCACGCTCTGATGCGGGGGCCATGCGCTCCAGGTCGAAGGCGTCAAGGGAGCATGGGCCGTTGAGCTCAATGCTGAATCCCCCGGGGTAAGGGCGTCGGCTCTTCGAATTCAGATTGACAAAGTTTTCGACAAGGGCCGCGCCGGAGAGAGGGCCGCGGCTCCCCATCGAGGGCGGGGGCAGGGTCTCAACAAGCACGTAGCTCGCGACCATGTGGTCTGTGAAGTTTCTGCCAATGTTTCGAGCAGTCGTCCCCCGCAGCTCGCTTGCGAGGAGCACCCGCGCCGATTCTATTGGTGAAGCTGCGAGCACGAAAGTCCGGGCTTGCAGCGTCATGGTTTGTTCGCGCTTCAGGTCAAAACAGCATAAAGAGAGAGCTTGAGAACGCGCGTGCTCAAATCGGAGGGCGACGCAGTACGAGCGGGCCCTTCGCGCCGCGCGCCAGCGAAGCGGTGTCCATGCCCTGCACGGCGAATCCATGGCTGCCCGTTTCGGCACTATGGATAGGCCAGCATCGCGGGCTAGCTTCGCGTAGCGTTCGTCGAGCAGGCCCTCACGAACGTCGAGTTTCTTTTCGATTTGCGCGTACGCCGGGCCGAGCTTGCGCGCAGAGGCCGGCCAATCGGCGCGTGCAAGCGCGGTCGCGGGGATGCGATGGCACCACCCGCCCCAAAGATGGGTTCGGCCTCCTACCGCGCGCACACGGTACCAATCAAAGCTATTGCCGAGCTCAGAGCCCTCGACCGCAAAGGGCCACTGCCGTCGATCGGGCTCGCCTGCCGTCTCGTCGATTCCGAGGCGCGGGCCTGCATCTACGAGAAGGACGTCGAGCCCCGCGGCGTTGAGGATCTCCGAAACGAGACAGCCCGAGGGTCCGGCCCCGATGATGATGACGTCCCAACGTTTGGTCATGCCGCGATGCCTCCCCAGGCGAGTTCCGCCGTGGAGATCGCCTGGGGAAAGCGCTTGGTCTCCTGGATCCGTGCTAATTCACTTACAGCAGCGAATCTGGCAATGCCGAACCTTGAGGCTCTTGTTCAAAGCCGTCATGACTTTGATGTTTTTGAGACGAACCTTTTGCAGTAATTTCATACATCCTCCACAGTTCAGAGGAGCCTTTTCGGCCCGCATTCCGGCCTGACGACACTGTCAGAGCAAAACAAGGCAAGCAAGACATGTGCCACGCAGATCCAATGCTTTGGTGTGGCAACGACTCCGAGTGATTTTGGTGCACCATCGTAGGAAATGGCCCTCTTCTTGTTGTGACGCCCTTGGGCCCGTGATGATGTCATGCTGGCCATATCTAAAGGCGTCTTGATGGGACGAGGTTGTCTTGCATATCTGCGACCCGAAGGTCATTCAGGATTCGCACTTCTGCGAACGATTCTGTCCTCACGGTCCGAATTAGGTCACCCATTCCGTCTTCTGATAATGATGCGTGCCATGAGCGCGAATCCAAGGAGCACGCTCAGCGAGGAAGATTGCGTGGCAATGCACCCCCTGTCCCCGTCTTTGCACTCCGGATCGCACGAGCAGCTGTCGTCGCACGAATAGGTCGTGTTGCAGGCGCAGGTGTTGGCCGGCACGTCCGCGGGCGGCTCATCGACCGGCGGTGGTGACGTGTCCGGCGGCGTGTCTGTGCCGCACAGGCCCCATTCGTTGCAGACATCGCCGTTGCAGTCGTCTGTCGAGGTGCAGGACGCCCAGCAGGAGGCAGTACCGTCGGCCTCGGGCCAGCAGGAGTACTGCGACCGGCAATCGGTGTTCCGCGTGCAGGTCTGCAAGCACGCCGCGAACATACCGAGTTCGATGCAGTAGTGGCCCTCGACGCAGTCGGCGTCGACCGTGCACTCGACGAGGCAGTAGCCGTCGGGCAGCTGATCGACGCACCAGCCGTTGTCGGCGCAGTCGAGGTCGGCGGTGCACGAGCCGCCGGGATGGGTCGGGCCATTGTGGAAGCAGACGCCCGTCGTGGTGTTGCAGGTCTCGCCCTGCACGCAGCCGTCTACCGTGCAGGACGGCAGGCAGACCGCGGGGCCGCTGCTCGGTGACAGGCAGTCGTAGCCGGGCCGGCAGTCGTCGATCTTGGTGCAGCTGTCGAGGCAGTATCCACCGTTCCGGGTCTGGAGGCACGTCGCGTCCCCGGGGCAGGTGTCGGTGCAGCTCGTCGTGCAGTAGCCGCCGGCGAAACCCATGCTCTCGAAAAGGCAGCTGCCGCCCATGCCGCACTGGAAGTCCTGGTTGCAGGTGATGCCCGGCGTCACGGTCGTCGGGGCGCAGGACGGGTCGGCGTTGTCGACGAGCCAGTCGCAGTCGTTGTCGATCCCGTCATCGCAAATCTCGGTGACCGGCTGGCAGACGTCACGGCCGGCGGCCTTCTGCACAGCCCTGAGAGCGTTCACGCGGCCGTAGCCGTAGTGCTGCTCGAAGCCGTTCACGTCGTAGGTCACACCCCCGATCTTGTCGGCTGTTTCGAACAGGATCGAATGCACCTGCGCCCGGGTGAGCTCCGGCGCGACGCAATAGACGATTGCCGCGACTCCGGCCGCGACCGGCGTCGCCGCGCTCGTGCCATTGAACTGCGTCGTATAGTCCCCCGACTCGTAACCCGCCGTGCCGCTGATGTCGGTCGTGACTGCACCGGCGGGCGAGGTGAGGTCGAGGTCCGGCCCATAGTCCGAATAGGACTCGAGCTCGTCCCAGTAGCTCGTGGCGCCGATCGAAAGTACGAGCGGGTGGCTCGCAAGCTCGTAGCTCTCGTTGGCTCGGCCGTCGTTGCCGGCCGCGAAGAGGATGACACTTCCAGCGCCCGACCGGCCGCTATTGGTGACCGTGTTGATGGCGAGGTTGAGGTCGGAGGGGATGGGCGCCGCCCCGTCGGGGCCCCAGCTGTTCGAGAGGACCTGGGCGCCGTGATCAGATGCCCAATAGAAGGCGTCGCTGTCCGCACCCATCCGGCTGTCGCCGGCCTCGGTCATTATGCGGATCGGCATGAGAGAGCAGGCCGGACACACGCCCGAGACACCGATGCCATTGTTGCCGGTCGCTGCGGCCAGGCCAGAGGTACTCGTTCCGTGGGCATCGGTCGGGTCAGGGGTCGGATCGTCGTCCTGGTAGACCTCGTCTCTAGGACTCACGATCTTGCCGACCAGGTCGGGGTGCGTCATGTCAGTGCCGGAGTCGATGATGGCGATGATGACGTCGGGCGAGCCGAGTTTCGTCTCCCAGGCGCCGGTGGAGCCGATGTTTTCGTGATGCCACTGGTCGGCGAATAGCGGGTCATCGGGCACGAACCGCTTCTCGATGCGCCAATAGAAGTCTGGGTGCGCCCACAGGGCGGCGTGCGACTCTTGGAGTCGGGCCGCGACCTCGACAGTGCGACTCGGGTTGGCGGTCACGACCTCGAACAGGCTGAGGTCTCGACGCAACAGCCGCGCCGAAACCGCGCCGGCCGCCTTGGCGCGGCGATTGGCATCGGCCTCAGAGACGCCGAGCGGAAATTGGGCGCGAATACGCTCGTCGGCGATGTAGTAGGAACGTACGCCCGGTAGGCGATACGGCTCGAGCACGACTACTCCGTGGATGCCGGCTGCCTCGCGTCGTAGGGCTTGCGGATCTGCGACACCAGTCAAAAGCCAGACACCGCCATAAACGCCCTCCACCTGCACCTCGGGGTGTTTGAGCGCGAGCCGCGAGATCACCGCTTGCGCGGGAACGCGCAGAGCCACGGCGTCGGGCGCGGGGCTGAGGGCAACGGGGCCGTGGGCGCTGTGGTAGACGGGCACATGATAGGTGGCGCCAACGAGTGCGAGGACCAATAGATTCATCGAATTCTCCGCGAGCGCCCGGATGACGCTGCCAAAAGCTAATGCCGCGGCGACACCAGGGCTTGGCGTCGTCGCGTCAGGACCGCGCCAGCTATTGCAACGCCGGTGCCACAATGCGCCCCTCCTAGAGCCGTCGGCCAGCGCCTGCACCATGTGAAAGCGACGCAAGATTGGGTAGTTAGGGCACTCAGTGGTCTGCGCGCGCGGGCGGTCTCGCAGGATCGCGAACCCGCCGCCCGACCGCACTCGCGTGCATGCGAATGTGGTTCCAGGGCTGGCGAGGCGGTCAGTTCGGCGCGGAAACGCCGAAGTAGTACTCGGCTGGATCGGTCCCGCCGTCGACCGTGCACCCTTGGTCGTCGACCATGGTGATCTTGAGCCAGAAGGTGCGCTCTTTGAGACCGCCGAGATCCGCTGTCGTGAAGGCACGTTTGACCTGATACATCCCCTTGCCGGCGTAGGTTGGAATCAGGTTCCCGAGCGACTCCACGCTCGTGCCCTCACCCGCCATCAGCTCGATGGTGGGGCTGCCGTTCACGAGCTCGCTCGGGCGCAGGTGGTTGAACTTGTTGGTCCACGGCTCGGTTTCGTTGACGGGCGTATTGAACGAGCGCATCACCTCCACCGAGAAGGTAATCTCGGCATTGTCGGCCAAGACCTTCCCCACCGAATTGTCCCAGCGAATCTGGTAGGAGAAGTCGTTGGTCGCGTCCTGCGCGGGGGTGGTGTTGCAGAAGTACCGCTCGCCGCCGGCGCGGCTCGTCTCGAACGGGAAGGCGAAGGAATAGGTCTGATCATCCTCCTCCCATTGAAAGCCGATCACGTAGGCGCCGACCTTGTCAAACGCGTGGTGCCACACGTAGTTGCCGTCGCCGCTGTCCTCGAGCACGCCGGCGGCCAGCTCCTGCTCGGTCATCGTGCTCTCCTTGGTGTGCCGGTAGAACACCTTCACCGGCAAACCCGAAGGCATGGGGCAGTCCATCTGATCGGCCATGCCCATACAATCGTCGAGCAGCATCACCGCAAACGAGGGGGATACTTGCTTCAAGATGTGGGCATGCGCGCCGGTCAGCTTGACCTGGTACTCGTGTCGCGACATCGCCATCGTCTGGGTGTCATCATGCTCGCTCAGGCAGGCGCCGAGCGTCGCCGTCAAGAGCCCGCTTACCGCCATGGTTCGCAAAATCTGCATCCTCATTGGAGTCTCCTCTGTTGTCCTTTGTCCATTAACGCATGCCCGAGGTCCGATTCATTCGTCCCACGGAAACTCTGCTACGAGAAATGCGACGAGCGAGTCGATGTCGCGGTCGGTGAGCTGATGCCGCCACGAGGGCATGCTCAACGGCGGCACCGGGCCGGCCGCATCCTTCTTGCCCGCCGGGTTGCCGTTCTTGATTAGATCCTGCACCGCTTTGAGCTGCGCGAGAAAGCGAGAGTAGGTCTTGAACGGTGGGGTCGACTCGAGCGCCGCGAGATCCGCCTGCTTCTCGAGGAGGTCTATGACCGTCTCGGCGTCCTCGGGCTCGAAGAGCTGCATCCGCTCCGCGAGCAGGTTGTTCTGCGGCACGGTGTCCTTCAGGTAGTTGAAGTTACGAACCCCGCCGGAGCCACGTGCGCCGTGACAGCTCTCGCAGCCCATCGTGGAGAACAAGAACTCGCCCCGGTCGACAATGGCTCGCGGCGCCGTCGCCACGGGCGCCGTGCCGTGGTTGCAGCGTTTGTGGACGGCGCTCGCCGCCGCCGCCTCCGGCGAGCCTTTGCCGAGCACCCGGATGATGCCTTGCATGTAATAGTGACAATGGCCGCAGACAGCAGTGCAGTAGTAGGTGAACTCGCCCGCCCGCTCGCCGCGCAGCTTGACCTCGACGATCTTGCCGGGCTCGACCAACACCGCGCCGACACCGAGCTCGGGCACGTAGAACCCGTGCGTGACGTCGGCGCTCTCGAGGTGGAGGAGGATCTCCTCGCCCTCTTCCAGGATCACCGTGGCCCGGCGGAAGGTCTTGTGCCAGTAGTTGGTGCCATCCACGACCTCATCGGTCCAGACGCCGTCCTTCTTGACCCCGGTGAGTGACACCACCCGCAGGCCATCTCGTGACGACTCGTGGCGCATCATGGCCGGCACACCGAGAAGTGCGCCGACGACCAACGTTCCTGCGACCAGTTCTTGAATCCCCGTGCCCACGTGTCACCCAACGAAGAAGACCATGAAGACCGCGGTGACGACTGTTGCGAGTCCCCAGATGGGGATCACCGCCGGGACCGCCGCCGACAGCTCGCCAAACAGCCGCTGACTCACGCGGAGGCTCCGCGACAACGCCAGAAACAGCCCGACGAGGAGGAGCGGCACCTGCACGAGGGGGATCCACTCGGGAAAGATCGGATGCCACTGCACGGTCGCGGTGCCGAGCAAGTCCCAGCCGCGACCCATCGGATCCGACAGCACCAACAAGATGTAGGCGCCGTTCACCATGACCAGCGGCACGCTGAACGCCACCCAGGCCAGGAGCCCGAGCGGCACCCAGGCGTAGGCGAAGCCCACGAACACGGCCTTGAGCTTGACGGCGTGCACGGCCGCAAGTCGACGTCCCAGGGCGGCGGCGCCGAGATGCAAGGACGGGAACAAGACCAGGCACAACCCCACGACCGAGCCGGCGTAGATGGCAAACCCGGCCCAGTTGCCGGATTCGCTGGCGTTTGCCCAGTCCTTCACGACGCCCCAAGGCCCCAGGAGGGTGATGGAGTAGACCAGGGCCAGCGCCACCATGATGAAGGCCTTGAAGGCTTCGTCGACACCTTTGAGGGTAGTCTCTGAGCAGAAGGGTCTGAGGTAGAGCGTGACGTTGTCGTAGGGACACGTCTTGAAGCACTCCAGGCACATCCCGCAGTAGTTGTTGCGCTCCATGGTGCCGACGTATTGGAACCACGGACAGCCGTAGCCCTTGGCGCAACCGAGCAGACACTCCTTCTCTTTGTGGCCGCGGCACAGCTCTCGATCTTTGACGCGAATGGCGACGGTGGCGGTCATCGAGTAGAGGCCCAAGAATCCGCTCACCGGACATAGGTACATGCAGAACGCTCGCTGGCGGTAGACGAGCGAAAGCCCGAGGGCGAGAACAATCATTCCGCCTAACACCGCCGTGCTCACGATCGGGCGCGTGACCAGGAGCGCGCTGAACACCGCCAGACCGAGAAACCCGACATTCTGCAGCCAGATGTTCTGCAGCGCTTTGGGCCACGCGCGGGACAAGCCAAAGAATCGCGTCCGCTGCTTCGCCGGGCCATTGCCAACCCAGACGCCGATGAAGCGCAGGCGCTGCAACCATTCCCCGAACGATGGCAGCGGGCACATGGTGCACCAGATTCGCGACAGGAACGGCACGAGTAAGGTGATGAGCAGAAACCACCAGAGGATCCACACGAAGACGATCATGATGTTGTGGCTGCCCACCGGTGAGCCGAACAGGCCGGCCGCCATGAACGCGGCGAAGAAGACCAGGTTCACCCAACTCAGCCAGAACTGCAGCGGTCGCCATTTGAGCACCGACCGCAGCCCGGGGATCGCCGCACACAGATCCACACCATTCCGGCCACCTGCACGGCGCGCCGTCGCGGGCGCAGGAGCGGCCGTCTGGTCAGACTCGTACGCGACTTGCACGGTGAGCCCTCCGCCAAGCGATGACTACGCTGCCCAAGAACAGTCCGCCGCCAGCGCCGAGGCCGGCGTGGAGCACATGATTGGGCTCGACGATGAGCTCGCCGCTCATGAACGGGTGCAGAGAGCCGCAGGTGTGCGAGCAACGAAAGCGGAACTTCCCCGGCTTATCGACGACCACGATGACCTCCTCCTGCTCGGCCCAGTCGTCGTGTCGCGAGGGGTGGCGGACCTTGAACTTGTTCTGTTGCGGCGTGATCTCGACGTCGAGATCGTAGCCCTCGAGGAAGAAGCCGTGCACGACGTCGAGGGCCACGAGCTTCAAGAACAGCCGATCGCCGCGATTGGCGCGAATGACCGGCGGGTCGTAGGCATACTGACGTGCGCGAACCAGGATCTGCCGGTCCTGGGGCGGCTCGGTCTGGTCGAGCGCCAACGTACCGACGGTGGCGCCGATGGCCACGGCGGTGGCCACGGCGAGCCCGAGGGCAAAGCGTTGCCGGTCTTCGACCTGACGGACGCTGGGGGATATGGGCACATCGCTCATTTGTGCAGCTCGAAGGTCACGCTGCTCGTGCCGCCATCAGTGACCACGATCTTCTGGGGCTCGGCGGTCTTGCGCTCATGCCAGAGCTTGACCGTGTAGTCTCCCGGCGGCACGCCGTCGATGCGGAAGGTGCCGTCCTCGCTGGTGATGGCGAAATGTGGGTTCTGCAGGACGACGACGTACGCAATCATCGACGGGTGCAGCTTGCAGAGCAGGGAGTACGCACCCTCGGACTTGAAGGTGTACTTGTAGGTCTCCCCTTTGTTGAAGACGCCAGCGTCAAACTTCTCGCCGTCGGGCGTGAAGATGTTGTGGCCGGTGTTGTCGCTGTTCAAGAACTCGATGGTCGTGCCTTTGACGACCGGCGTGACGAACGGGATGAACTCCTGGTTCTTCTGGTCGATGTGTGGGGCCGGCGACGGCGGGTAGCGGTCGTTCTTGCCCCGTTCGACATAGACGACGGCGTTCTTGCGCTGTTTGGCTTGCTTGGCCAAGACGCTGCCGGTGATCGTGCCGCCAGCCCAGCTCGGCGATGCGTTGACCACGAGCGCGACGCACAGCCACAGGCTCCGGATCATGGTGCTTGTCACTTTTAGCCTCCCTCTCAGTGCATATGCGGGGCCGCGGTCTCGGCCGTCACGGGTAGTGTGATCTGACCGCGCATGGCCACGACAGCCGACATGGTGTCCGCCGCAGCCCGCGCGCTCTCCACGGTGAGGACGATCTCGTCAACGGTCGTGAGCGAGCGCGGCGCGTCCGTGGTCAGCATTCCTATGTCATCGAGCATGCCGAGCAGCAGACGCTCGACCGCGGCGCTCGTGCTCTCGGTGCCTTGCGCATTGTAGCTGCAGGTACCCGTCGTCGCCGGCGCTGTGGTGGTGTGCCCTGCGTCGAGGGGCACTGGCGTGCCAGGATCCATGACCATGGACATCCCGGGCATCGAATCGCCCGACGTGGCAATGACCGTGGTCCAGGTGGCCCACACGCCGTAGAGAAGACCCGCGGGCAAAGGTGGACTCTGCATGGCGCTGACAGTGATCTGGTCGTCGCGGAGCTCCGCGGTGCCTGTGACGCCGGCCAGGCAACTGCCGCAAAGCGGCGCGTACGTCAGATTCCCACCCACGGGACCGCTCAGGCGCACGAGCGGTGAAGGCGAGTCGGGGTACGTGGAGCGGCCGGTCTCCTCGGTCACCAACACGTCAGCGGGGGTCGCGGGATCGAGCGGACTCGATACGGCGAAGACCGTTGGATTTACAGTCGGCGCAAGGCGTCCGAGAACAGTCGCCTGACCGCCCATGACGATCCAGGCGACGTACTGCGAGGTCTCCACCAGGGGCTCGAGGCCGCAGGTGTAGACGTGCAGAAGGTCTCCGCGGAGCGTGCTCTCGCCGCTCGCCAGCGTCGGCTGGGCCGTGAGCGTGATCAGCCGCATGACGGGGTCGCCCCCGCAGCCCGCAACGAGACTCAGACCCCAGAGCAGTAGGCCGGATCTAGAAAGCACCATTGATGGCTCCCAACACCTGCGTTAGCTGCAGCGTGCCCTTCTGGGTCTCGCTCACCGCGATGAGCTGGGCGCGCACGTTGGCGCGCAACAGCGCCGAAACCGTACCGCTGGCTTGTTGACTCACGACTCGACCAACGCGCATCCGCTCGAATCGTACCGAGGGGATGAGCCACGGGAAGACTACGTAATCGAGCTGCGAGTAGAACTGCCAGCTCGTCAGATTCTGCATCGGCTTCGCCAGGATCGGCCGGTCATTCTGAGTGCGAATGCCGGCGGTCGTCAGACTTGCGTCCCCGTACGTGAGGATGATGTCGCCGCCGGTTTTCAAGAAAGGGTCGGTCTGGGTCGCGAGGGTCGGATCGCCGAGCGCGGCATAGCCGCGGTAGGCGAAGGCGTCGACCATGACGCTCGCCTCACGCCAGGGCTGCGCCTCAGTGGCGCTGCCGACCCCGTCCAAGCGCATACCGCCGAGCTTCGCGCCGAGTCGCCCGTAGAAGTCCTTCGGGCTGGTGACGCGGTTTCCCGAGCCTTCGACGATGCCGAATGCGTACGTCGCCCGGCCCGCCCCCAATACGCCGGTCACCTCGATACCGAGCTGCACCGGCTCCAGCGCGAACAGATTGTCCCGCACGGTGGTTGTCGAGATCCAGGGGGCCGGACCGAGAGTCCGATGCATGCTAAAGCCGAGGATGCCGGGCTCGAAGCGGCCGACGCGGACATTCAGGCTAGTCTGATCGATAGGACTGAAGACCATGAAGAGGCGCTCGATTTCGGCGCGGACTGTCTCCCCACTGCCGGCATTCTGGACGGCGCGGATAGTGACGCCCGCCCACGCCGCCCACCATTCACCCGAGGTCGCCGCCAGGTTGAGTCCCGCCATGCCCCCGAGGTTGGCGAAGCTCAGCTTGCTTGCGGGGCTCGGTGCCGCAGACGTCGCTGGCGTGATTTGGAGTTGGGTCGCGAACTGGGCGCTCATGGGTAGGGCGGCCGGTAGGTCTCCGGGCCAGACCGCGTCGGGAAAGACCTTCTTGTGGCCTTCCTGACCGAGCTCGACGACGGTGTCCTTTCGGGAATCCTCTTCGTCGCCGCCCGGAAACCGGTAGGCGTTGCGGCGGAAGGCCTCTCCAAACGGAGTGAGCTTCGGGAACGCCACGTGGCAGGTTTGACAGCTCGTGGCGTAGCGACGGGCAAACACGGGAACGGCCCACGCGTCGCGCGCAAGCGCGAGACTGCACAGCACCAGAAGACCGGCACCCACGGGCGAGAGTGCACGCCAAGCGGACCACGACTGCATACTCTACTCCATCTGAGGAATTGGCTCGCCAGTCGGCCAGCGCGGCGATATAAGCAAGCGACGTGCCAACGGCACGCAAGGTTGTGAGTCCTGCGAGAGGACCAACGATTCAGGCTTTCTGAAAGATGTTGGTGGGAGCGCCGATGCCTCGGACTTGAAGACATCGACATGGTCCTCGCGATTCTGCGACTGCAGAACCGCGCCCCTGTCGCAAGTGTGCGAAGGCATGGCCTCGGCTCGCGGGCCTATGATGGAATCGGCTTGTCGAGACGGCGGTAGAGCGTGGCGACGTGGACTCCGAGGAGCCTCGCGGCGCGCTCCTTGTCGCCCTCGGCCTCGGCGAGCACCCGCGAGATGTGCTGGCGCTCGAACTCCTCCACGGCAGGCTTGAGCGCTAGAGGCCCAAGGGACAACCCGCGGATCTCGGCGGGTAGCTCGTTCGGCGATATGGCGTCACCTTCGGCGAGGAGCACCGCCCGCTCGATCACATTCGCGAGCTCACGAATGTTGCCCGGCCAGTCGTAGGCAAGCAGGAGTCGCATCGTGTCGTTCGTGAGACCCGTGACTCGCTTGCCGACTGTTCGCCCGTGGATCGCAAGGAAGTGCTTGGCAAGGGCGGGGATGTCCTCGCGGCGTTCCTTGAGCGCCGGCACGTCGATGCGAAAGACGTTCAAGCGGAAGAACAGGTCGCGGCGGAACTTCCCCTGGGCTACGAGATCCTCGAGCGGTTGGTTGGTAGCCGCGATCAAGCGGAAGTCAGCCTGGATCGGCCTATCGCCGCCGACTGGCTGAATCTCTCGCACCTCGAGGGCCCTCAAGATCTTCGCCTGCACCTGCTGCGTGAGCTCGCCTACCTCGTCGAGGAAGACAGTGCCACCGCGCGCCGTGCGCAGGATGCCATCCCGCCGGCGAACAGCGGACGTGAAGGCGCCGCGCTCATGGCCGAAGAGATAGGACTCGATGAGCTCGCTGGGGATCGCGGCCACATTCACGGCCAAAAACTCGCGGTCGCGTACTTGCGAATGTTGGTGGATCGCTCGCGCTACGAGCTCCTTGCCGGTCCCCGAGGCGCCGGTGATGAGCACGTTTGACGGCGTCGGCGCCACCTTGTCGATGAGCTCGAAGACGCGACGGATGGGAGGCGTGTCGCCGACGATGCCCTCGAACCCCAGGCGCTCCTGGAGGCTCTGCCGGAGACGCACGACCTCCTCTTTGAGCGCACGGTAGGCCACGAGATTCCTGAGCTTCTGCAGCAGATCCTCGAAAACGATCGGCTTCAATAGGTAGTCGTAGGCTCCGTAACGCAACGCCTCGACTGCCGATTCCACGGAGGCATAGGCTGTCGAAATCAAGACCGCGGTCTCGGGACGCTCCGCGACCACGCGTTTGAGCAGGCTGATACCGTCGAGGCCGGGCATACGAATGTCGGCGACGAGCACCGCCACGTCGGCCTCGAGAACTCTCGTGTAGGCGGTCTGGCCGTCACCCACACCTTCCACCTCGTAACCCGCCTTGGTGAGAAACTCGACGAGGTTGGTTCGCAGGATCTCCTCATCCTCGGCGATGAGCACGCGCTCGCTCATGACCGCATCTCTTGCGCGTCAGCATGGCCCGGCGCAACTGGCAGGCGCACCGTGAAAGTCGTTCCCTGACGGTCGGACCGCTCGAGATCGAGACGTCCGCCGAGCTCGTCGTGAACGATCTTGCGGCTCACGAATAGCCCTAGGCCGGTCCCTTGCTCCGGGCCTTTGGTGGAGAAGAATGGCTCGAAGACCCGTTCCTGCAGCTCCGCGGCAATCCCGGAGCCATTGTCGCGGATTCGCACGAGGACATCGCCGGAGTCCACCGCGGTCTCGAAAGTCAGGACGCCGCCGTCGGGCATGGCGTCGAGGGCGTTGATGCCCAAGTTCAGAAGCACTTGCACCACCCGGTCCTCCTTCACACGCACTCCCGGCAGCTCCGCGCGTGGCGCTTGGTCGATGCGCACCCCTCGGGCCCGTGGATCGTGATGCAGCAATCGGGCCACGTCGGCGACCACGTCGTTGATGGAGATCAGCGCCACCTCGTCGCGGCGCCGTCGGGAGAAGTCCACGAGCTCCCGGAGAAGTCGGGTGATGCGAGCTACCTCCTTGTCAACGATCTCCAGCGTCTGGCGCGTACGTTGGGGATCGTCCGAGCTGCTCGCAAGCCGGAGCTGGGACTGGATGGCTGCCAGCGGATTTCCGATCTCGTGGGCCACACCGGCGGCGAGGAGGCCGAAGGCGGCCATCCGCTCATGGTGGACGTGCTCCGCCTGGATCTGCTTCTCGGCGGTGATGACCCGGGCGATCTCCACGACCGACTCGACGGTCGTGCCGTGTCTGAGAACGGGATAGGTTTCGACTTGAAGGATCTCCGGGCGGCCCGCCCGGTGCGACCGCTCGTCGACGCGTGGCGCACAACGATCGAAGGCCTGGCGGATCGGATGTGTGGCCGGCAACTCGGTGCCCTTCTCAAAGACGTCGACGTAACGCCGGCCCACGATCTCCTGGCCGTATGCGGCGAGCGCTGCACGGTTTGCCTTGACGATGGCGCCGTTCCGCTCGACCACCACGACGCGTTGCTCAATTGCATCCAAGAGCAAGCTCGTAAGCTTCTCGCTCCGTTGCAGCGCTGCCGTTCGTTCGACGATCCGTTCCTCCAAACGACCGTAGGAGTCGCGCAGCGCCAGGCTCATTCGATTAAAGACTGTCGCGAGCTCCCTGATCTCGGCCGAGCCGGACGCCGTCACGATCTCGCCAAAGGCGCCGCATGCGATGCGATTGGCCGCCGTCGCAACCTGGCGCAGGTGTGAGGCAACGCTCTCGGCCGTGAGCGCGCTCGCAATGATCAAGATCAGGGCCAGGATGGCCCCGAGGCCGACCGCCTGCCATTTGAGTTCTTCGAGCCCCGCGAGGGCTGCCGGAATAGGCACCTCGACCAGCACACCCCAGCCTGGACGCGTGATCGACGCAAACGCAGCGAGGGCGTCGGTTCCCGACGGTAAGGTGTACTGGTCCATCCACCGCCCTCCAGTCGCCGTGGGGCGGCGCTCTGCGAGATCTCGGGAGGAATTCGTGGGGTTGAACTCGTCCGAGGAGTCCCAGGTGATCCAGCCATCCGCGCTCGTGAGATAGAGCACGCCGAAGGGGGCGAGCTCTCGCTGGAGGGAAAGGAGACCGCAATGCAGATCAAAGGAGAAACGGCCGCAAAGGCGCACACCATCACCAGAACGCGTTGGAGGGAGTGGCACAGTGACAATGACAAAGGGGTCGAGTGTATCTGCCTCAATGCCAACCGGTCCTGGCGGATCAAAGAAGCCCGCGACACAGGGATCCTCGGAGGGATCATAATGACGAGCAGTGTCAGGAAAGGAGGACGCCAGGAGTCGTCCGTCCTGTCCGACAGCCCACAGGTCAAGGACGTTTGGAGCGTACTGGCCCGCTACCGCGACAGCCGAGGCGATGGCGTCCCCGGTCGGCCCTTCAGTACCGACAACCAGGGTTTCGCCCGCCGCATACAACGCTTCCGTCATTTCAAGAACCGAACGCCGGGCATCGTTGGCGGCCATCCCGGCGACGTGGTTGACGTCGCGGAGGACGGCCTCTGTCCAGAACTCTCGTGAGCGACGATACCCCCAAAGGTTCGAGAGGATGAGCGGTCCGAGCGCGAACAGCAGGAGTAACGTGCTGAGTTGCCTAGACAACGTCAACGGTCGGCCAGTCCTCTTAGGGACGGACGTTGGCTCGTCGCGTATTCCGTTAGCCATGAAGGTCACGCTGGGTGTCGCCAACGCACACCATGTCGTCGGGTGGCACAAACCTACCTGGCATAGGATCCACCTTCTTCCCGTCGCAGCATTTTCCCAAGCGGTCGGCTCCGCAGAGCGCGTTTTGGCGAGTAGCCAAACCGAAAGCCAATCAAGCAAAGCACGTGCCAACCAGGCGATTGCACCGATCTTTTTGTTTTAGGCACTTTTACAACGTGTCTGCGACCTGTTGATGATCGTGCTATCGACGTCACGAACATTGGAGATCCTGCTGAGGTCCATACGCTCGATATTTCGCCATCCGACCTCGAATTTGACAAAACGATGTCTGCAGATACAGTGTAACTGTTGAGGTTACTCATTGGGTTGGCGAGGTTAGCCTTGGGCGGACCGTGTGGCCGAAGAAACGGGCGTTTGCTCCGATGGCCGTGCTCCTGACGCAATCGGAGTATCCAGTCAAGCGCCAGGGTTTTTGCGCTCTTGGTGGCTGCCAAACCCCTTAAACCGCCATCACCTCAACTTTTCGGTACACCTGCTCGGGCGACAACTCATTGCCATCGACGGTCAAGAGCCGTCGAACGGGGATGTTGAACAACTTTTCATTGTCTTGCAGATACGGCTCGATGAGCTTCCAGTCTGCGGCTGACAACTCACTTAGGCGACCACCGTTGAGCTGACTCTCGTCGAGCTGATGCCGCGGATCTCGTACATAGATGGCACCCCCGGAGGCCAAGGAGAACAAGTTGCTTCCTGGGTAGGGGGTGTCCATCTCCAAGAGCTCTCCCCGATCACTGAAGCTGACGCCATTGAGGATGACGAAGCCACCGCCGTTGAGCGGGTCACCTGCCATAAACGACTCCCCCAGATAGTCGAGGCACGTTCCATTGATGACGACCCGCGGGGAACCCACGGCGTTGATCAGGGGGCGACCGGCGGCGGAGCCGAGAACAAAGACGACTCCGCCTTTGGCGCCGTAAAGGAGAGTTTGGCCCACATCGCCGTGGATGATCACGCGCCCGCCCTTTTGGACTTGGCCGATTTGATCCTGAGCGTCACCATGCACCACAAGCTCGTGGGCGCACAAACCGGAGCCGAGATAATCGCCAGGCTCCCCGAGAATGTCGATGCGAGCTTCACCTCCACCTCGGGCCAACGGACCGAGTCCACAACCGGCGAAGCGGCCGCCGCGCCAGTCAAAGGCGATGAAGCGGCGCCACCCGGCGGAGTAGGCTTTCTCCAACCAACGGGCTGCCGCGTCCTCGCCCTCTGGCGCAAATCCCCGAGCGTCTAGCACGAGAACCTGCTCTTTCTCCCGTGGCCCACGCAGTCGGTCGAGGTGTTTGGCATCCAGCCGTTGATGCCGGCTGGCCCCTTCACCAAGCAGGGGCACTGCCCGCAACAACCCGTACAATTTCGCATCAATCGCGACGAGAATGGCAGCGCGCTTCTTAGGTCCCGGATCGAAACGACGATCTCGCAGCGCCATCAGGGCAGCCAATACTGTGCTCCTCGCATCATCCCCCGTTGTCGCCAGACCATCGAGCCACCTTTTGAGTCCAGCCATGTCCATGGCGGTCAAGGCCGGCAACGCGGCCGGCAACCACACCGCCGTGTCCTCGATGATAGGTGGCACCTCCACACTCTTTGGATCCATCACAGCGGCACCTGCCACGGCGGCATCTGCTTGCTCGATACGCACCGCATGACCGAACTTGTCCTGGCAGGTCATTGAATAGGCGGTGCCCTGTCTTTCCACGGTGAAAGCGAACGCACCACCGTCGGTGTGCGAGCCGCCCCGAGCCACCCAGTAGCGATCGGCAATGGCGAGGAAACGTTTGTCCTCGCCGGCGAGACTCTGCAGACAGGCATTGATCGCCTGCCGTTCCGAGGCGATGAGCCCTATCTGCACCCGACCCGCATCGGTTACATTTTCAGAGAGAGCGAATACCTGCGGCCTCAACATCGAGGTGTCAGTGATTCCGAGAAGCTGCCAGTTGCCGCTGTCGGGCTTGCTCCGCGCAACAATGAAAAACCACGGACCATCGGGACTGGCTTGCAAATGTGTTTGCTGCACCGCTCGATAGAGCTCTTGTTTCTTTGCTGGTAGCAAATCGAAATCACGCTCGCTGGTGGGTGCGAGGGCCTCGAGTACCACCTCCAGGGGGTAGCCATAGACTCGGTCCCAAAGGTCAAACAACAGAGCGCTCACCTCGGTGTCAGTGGAGAACAAAGGAACGATGTCCCGTTGCCGAAGGTACTCGCAGACACGGTGGTAGTTGGCAAAATCACCGTTGTGCACCAACGCCTCGTTAACGCCAACAAACGGGTGGGCCCCCCCGGGATGCCACACCCTGCCTTTGGTGGGATACCTTTGATGGGCAATCCAAACATGAGCACCGAGATCATCGAGTCGGTAGTATCGCGCCGCCTGCTCGGCGTAACCGACGATCTTGAACACCAACAAATCCCGTGCGTGGGAGAGCACAAAAGCCCGTTTGTCGTCACCCGCGTAGTAGCGATGATTGAGACGAAAAGAGTTCTGAAAAACGAGCTCGTCCTCCACCTGCCGTGCGCGCAGTTGGCGCAGGCCATGCTGCTCTGCAAAGCGGGACAACTCCTGTGGTTTCGCTCGACAGAAGTAACGGACCACCGCCGGAGGTTGCACTTCCAGACCCGGCACACTCCTGAAGTCAGACACGGACTCGACGACATAGGACTCAGCACAGTCAAAGCGGTCAAAGAGGCACTCGCGCTCGACGGCCGCCCGCACACCTTCGTCGAGATAGGCTATCTGAATGAGATAGTGACTGGCGAGGACCTTCGCTGACACCCCCATGGCCACGGGATCGAGACCTGCCAGAGCGATGCCACCACCTTTGCCGTTGCCGCGATTGTGCATCTGCTCGCTGGCAGTGATCACATGCCGGCCGCTGATGGGTACGTTGGCGGCAAACCCCAACACACCACAACCCCCCTCAGCCTCAACATCGTTCTGGGGAACCGACACTTTGGAGACGAGGTCGCGGCGGGATCGCAGCAAAGCTTCGCAGTCTTCGTATTGCACGTTGTCTACTCCAAGAAGGCGAGAAGGTCGGTGCGCCCGCGCAACTGGGCGATGCTGCCCAAACCCACCATGTTCAGAATGCCGGCCAGTTGGCGAGCAAAGCTCTGATGGACATGAGCAATCTGTTGCCAAGCCTGCTCGGTGTCGACGAGCTTCTGCCGCTCGGGATCGGTCGTGGTGATTCCGAACGGACAACCGAGTCCCTGCTCACAGCTGCCAAGCCTTGAACAACCAATGGCCACCAACTCAGCGGTGCCAATCACGCAACCATCGGCACCCAATGCGATGGCCTTGGCCATATCAAAGGCGGAACGAATTCCCCCCGAGGCTATCAACGTGATCTTGTCCCGCAACCCCTCATCCGAGAGAAAACGATGCACCTTGGGAATTGCGTATTCCAACGGCATGGCGATGTTCTTCTTGGCAAATTCGGGAGCCGCGCCAGTACCACCGTAGGCACCATCGAGGTGCACAATGTGCGCCCCTGCAAAAAAGGATCCGACCGCCACCATGTCCACGTCGGTAGGCGTGCTCACCTTGACGCTCACCAACGCCTTGGCGTTCACCTGCTTGAGCCAATCGATGTGCTTCTTGTGGTCCTCCACGGAGTAGACGCTGTGAAATGGGAACGGACTGAACAAGGATGTCCCCTGGACTGCCTGTCGCTCGCGTGCCACCGCCGGGGTGTTCTTGCCTCCGAGAAGGTGCCCGCCTAGGCCAGGCTTGGCCCCTTGGGCATATTTGATCTCGAGGACGCGGGCCCGTTGCAGAGTTTCTTCTCGCACACCAAACAGACCTGTCGCCACTTGGGTAATCACATGCTCTGCATAGGGCACGAGCTCATCGGGATAACCGCCCTCTCCGGTCGACATCAGGCTCCCCAACGCCTGAGCTGCGCGCACACGCGCCAGCATCACCGGTAGACCGACACTACCGAAGGACATCCCCGCACCGTACCAGGGAACCGGCAGTGTGATCTCCGGCCGACCATCCCCACGCCGATTGAGCGGCAGGCCGAGGTCGACAGTCGTGGGATCAATCAACCATCCATCCTGCCCCTCCTGCAGCGGTCGGTTCTGCTCGAGCCAGTCGTCGTCGAGCTCGAATCCAAATGCCAATTGGTCGAACCCACCACCCGACGCCCCCACACGATATTCGAGTTTGCCTCCCGGTCGGCCGGTCCGCGCCTGCTCGCGGGTCGCGAGTAACAGGCCGTGCGTCCAACGGAGATCTCCCTCGGCGCCACTGCCCTCATCGAGACGGCGGTAGCTGGCCACGGGAGCGTGACGGGAAAACAACCGACGAAACTTCTCCGACTCGATTGCGTTGAAGATCACCCGACCGGTCTCACCGCGGAGTCTTCGTACCTCGCGCATTCCCATCGCCCCGAGGGCTTCGAGCAACTGGTCTCGCCACGCCGCCGCGAGGTTGATCAATCGCTGCGCACCCCAGGAGCTGTCCATCTCTTCTGTTTCTGTGGTACAAGTACTCTTGTCAGCCCACAGGGCACATCCCCAGGCGACTTGGGCGACGAGATCCAGAACCGCCACATCGGCACCACAAGCGATGAGCTTGGGCAAATGATCCGCTGCAGCAATGCCCCCGGAGACCAAAAAGGACAGGCTGTCCCGCCAGCGACACTCCACTGCGTGTTGATGCACAGCCCGCAGCGACTCGGGGAGAAAACGGCCCGCCAAATCGCGTCCTTCAATGTCAGCACAGAGATGAAAAACTCGCACACCTTTTCGCCACAACCGCTCGACCTCCGCGGGACTGTCGGGACCGAGGGTCCGACGCATGGCGATCAGTGCTCCCGGAAAAAGGGAGCAAGCTCGCTGCCAACGTTCGAGGTCCCAGGGCTCTTCTTCTACCTCCACATAAACAGAATGGCGAGCGGCAATACCGGCAAGCATCTCGTCGTTTTCGAAATCTGCCGCCGTCAGGCGCAGTGCGAGATGTTGGTCCGACGCATCCCCAAGCGCTCGGGTCGTGTGAATCGCCAAAGTCCCCAGTTGGTCAGCCGCGCGGGTCAACGCCTGTTCGGGAGCACGGCCGGGGAGCTCCATGGGCAAAGGCCCAAATGCGATAGGCAAAGGCAGCGGCAGAATAGGCGGCATCTCCGTGAGCAGTTGGCCAGCACCATCGATTTCGAGCATCGCGGGTGCCCCTCCAAGCTGAACAGCCGTGGAGATTTCCTCACGTCCGTGAATTCCGTCGCGTGTCGGACGCACGATCTCCGACATGTCGAGCCACATGCTGTCGAACCCCTGCCCGGCGAACGGCCCACCATAGCCGGCACCGCTTATGGGAACGCGGCCCGTCTCCGCCTGGAACCAGGTTTGCGTGATGGTCTCTGCCGTCCAGTGGGCGTCACCGCGTTCAGAGGTCTTGGCAAATACACGGTGTCCGTATTTCACATAAGAGTCGGTCTCGTCCTGATGGAAGTGACTGGGGTAGCAAAATGGCGCGGGGGCGGGCTTGGTTTCGATGCGATAGCGGGACACGTCGTCTCCTTGTTATCGGCTGCACGATGGGGGAGTGTCTGCATTCTACAGCCTCAACCCTCGAACTCGGCGATGACATCGCGAGCAATCTCCGTCAACGGGCGGCGCTCCGCATCTGCGCGGTGCCGCAATTGTTCGTACGCGTCGAGCTCGCTGCAGTCACTGGCTTGCATCACCAGTCCCTTGGCGCGATCGAGCAGGCGAGTGGCCTCGAGCTCAGCCGATGCAGTAGCAGCATCGCTCGCGACCCTGGCGTGTTCCTGAAATCGGCGAGTAGCCACGGCAATCATGGCCAAGAGCTCCGCCTCTTTGAGTGGCTTGATCAGATATCCCATCACCGGAAGTTTCGCCGCTCGTTCAACGAGCTCCTTCTCGGCAAAAGCGGTCAGAAAAATGATGGGGATCGGCGCACGCTCATACAAGCGAGCGGCTGTCTCGAGACCATCCATGCGTGGCATCTTGATGTCGAGAACGGCCAGATCGGGGGTTCGAGCCTCGGCCAACTGCAATGCCGCCAGACCATCCTCAGCGGCATAGACGATGTGTCCTGCCTCTTCGAGAATGTGTTTGAGCCCCAACCGGATGAGCGACTCGTCTTCTGCCAACAGGATGTGCAACGAGCTCATTCGGAGCCTCCGTGAATCAGCGAATCGGGAAAGAGGACTCGCACGCAGGTCCCGTTGGCCGAAGCCGTGGTGGTGAATTCCCCCTCAAGATCGTTGTGTACCAAGGTCTCAACTATCTCCATACCCAACCCCTTGCGCTCCGATCGTCGAGCATTGCTACCGACACCATCATCGCAAACTTCGAGGAGGTGGTCTTCTTCGACGCGGGAAAGTATCACGCGGATCTCTCCACGATCACGGCCCACAAATGCATGCTTGATGGAGTTCTGAACCAACTCACTGGCGACGAGGGCCAACGAGGTGGCCGCACGCGACGGCAGTGACAATGATTCCCCCTCAACACGAATATCGATCTCTCCGGCGAGGTCTGCCACGTGGCGCACGATGCGTTCCAACACCTGCTTGACATCCACGAGATGTAGACCCTTCTCGCTGAGCGTCTCGTGAACCGCAGCGATACTGAGAATCCGCGTCATCGCCGCAGCCAAAATGTCCCGCGTGGAATTGTCCTTGGCGGATCCCATTTGCAAGCGCAACAGCATCGCCACCGTTTGCAGATTGTTTTTCACTCGATGGTGCATTTCCTGAACAACCGCCGACCCCATTACCAGACGAGCATTCTCGATCGCCAACGCTGTTTGATTGCCGAGCATTGACAGTAGATCGATGTCGGCCTTGGTGAATTGATAGGCCTCTCCCGTGTAACACGACAGCACGCCCACCGTGTGATCCCTCACGATCAACGGCACACCCAGAAACGAAACAAGCCCCTCGGATGCAACGATCTCGGGGTTTCGATGGCGCCCATCGGCGCGCACGTCGCCGAGAGCCAATGGCTCACCCAATTGGGCCACCAACCCAACCAGACCCTCGCCGATGGCGACCGACGTGGTGGCACGCTCCTTCAAACTGGTGTTGTGCGCGGCTCGCAGCACCAACCGCCCAGTATCAACGTCGACGAGGTGCAGCACCACCGCTTTGACTCCCATGACCTGGGCCGCCATCTCCGAGACCACACCGAGCATTTCGTCGAGATAAAGCGGCGATGTGACGGTGCGACTCACCTGCTGCAGACCTTCGAGCTCCTCTATTTGATGGCGCATGCGATCGTAAAGAGCGGCCTTCTCCAACGCCCCCGCAGCCAGGTTGGCGCTCAAGGACAACAATTCGATTTCATCGGTAGAGAAGTCGTGCGGCTCCACGGTCTGCACGTTCATGGCACCAATCGTGCGCCCCTGCACCATCAGCGGCACCGCCAACAACGAGTGCAACCGCTGCTCATCGGCCTGGGGCAATAACTTGAACCGTGGATCTTTGCGTGCATCACGAGAAGCGACTGGCTCGCCATGTGTGACCGTCCACCCCGTCAGGCCCTCGCCTCGGGCCAAAGACACCTGTCCAATGGCTTCCTGCGCAAGGCCCGTTGTGGCCTTGAGTAGCAGACGGTCTTGGTCCTGCAGGTATATGGAGCAGGATGCGACCCCCATGACCTCAGACATGACCCGAGTGATCACATCAAGTGTGGTCTCGAGCTCCAATGCCGATGCCAGCGCTGCGCTGATTTCCCCCACAGCTCGAAGCTGGCGACGTTTTTGCTCGAGCTCCAAAGCCATCGACGACGACTCAACATCTTGGGAGTTCGTGGCCATCGTTACCAACGGGTGAGCACAAAGAATGTCCCCGCGCTGATGGCGATGGCTGCAACAATCGCGACGATCCACGGCACCTTGCCACGTGCGGACTTCTCGGGCTCGTCAACCGTCCCCCTTTTTGGGCGGGTTAGCTGTTCGGTGCCGAGCATGATGGTGCGTTCACTCTCGAACCCGCCACAACTGGCCATGGACAGATTGATGTGTTTGCGCAGATGACGACAGAACGGATCTTTCTCAGGGGTATACTTCAGAAACTCCGAGGCCGCATCGAGGGTTGTGAAATTGAGTGTGCCATCCCAAGAAATATCATCGCCGGCACCCACGCTTGGAGCGTTTTGCTCCTGCAACAT
>MGST01000319.1 GCA_001798605.1 Deltaproteobacteria bacterium RIFOXYA12_FULL_58_15
TGAAGCCGGGTGATCCCCTCGCGCTTGCACAAGCGCTCGACGAGATGTCGGGATCCCTTCCACGTTGGACCGAGAGGGCACACCAAGCGGCCAAAGCGGTGATGGACACATTCGCTCCTGCACAGATCGGCGAAGAATTGGTTGGTCATTATCGACAAATTCTTGAGGGCACTTGAGAATGTCGCAGCTCAGTCCAGGAGTTTCGATCGTCGTTCCCGTGCACAACGGCGAAGAGTCCGTCGAAGAGACAATGTTTGCGATCGATGCTCTCGAATGGCCTCGAGACTTGGAAATAATCGTCGTCGATGATGGGAGTGTCGATGGCTCATCTGAGTTGCTCGAACAGTGGAAGGGAAATCACTCCTTGACCTTGCTGCGGTGTCCAGGAATTGGGGCAGCGGCGGCATTGAACTGCGGTTTGAAGCATGCCCGTTACGAATGGTTGGCTCAGATTGATCAGGACGTGGCACCGCATCCTTCTTGGTTGTCGAACCTTGTGCTTGCAATGGATAACAATGAGCGGGTGGTTGCCGCTCAAGGTGTTTTTCAGGCCGATCCCCGAGACGGGTGGATTGGTGCCGCTTGTGCTTTGGATCTGCGACTGCGGTATTCGAGCAACAAGCCACCCGATCATGTTTGCACGGGCAATACAATCTATCGGACAGAAGCGTTGCGCTCTATCGGTGGCTTCGATGAAGATCTCGGGTACGGCTACGACAATGATGTCAGCTACCGACTTCAGGCTGCCGGCACCTTGCACCGAGTCGATGACGCTGTGGCAACCCATCGGTGGCCTGCGACCTTGGGCCGCTACCTGGCTCGGGAGTACGGTCTCGGATATGGACGGCTCGACCTCATTCGCAAGCATCCCAGACGCTGGCATGGCGACCGCATTTCGGGCCTGGGAATGATCCTTCACGCGGCCATCATGGCCCTGAGTCTGTTTGCCAGTCCGTTGCTCCTTGGAGCCTCACTGATGGGTTGGAATACTGGCATCGCCGTCGCCGTGTGGACCGTCATGCTGCTTGCACTCGCGTCCGAACGTTTGGCTGCGGGAATCACGGGCATCATCCTTTTTGGCAAGCCTGTCGGACTGCTGTTCCCCCTGCTTCATTTGGCGCGCGATGCCGCCTGGAGCATTGCGATCGTCGTATGGAGTGTCCGAACCATTCTGCGCATTGATTCACTTCCAAGCCACAGCATGCAGCGCAGAACAAAAGAGCGGAAGGGCGAGGAGCCTTTTGCGGGTAAGGGGTATACCGGTCGTTAGATTAGGGCCCATTCGAAAAACGTCATGTGCATGGCGTACGACATGCAGTCAGAATGGAACAACCGGATCCATTCTGACTACGTGAAATTTCCGCACAATCGGTTTTTCGAATATGGCCTACACCACTCGTGCAGTCGTCTGGAATCACGCAGCTCGCGTCGTCGGCGCAGGCCTGACAGACGGGTCCACCGCAATTCAGAGCCGTTTCTCGTCCATTGGTTGCCCGATCTGTGCAGGATGCCTCTTGGCACTCGTCCGAGTCACAAACCAAGCTCTCACAATCCATGTCGATTTCACATGCGGCCAAATCTGGGCACGGCTTACAACTACCACCACAGTCGACATCCGATTCGAACCCGTTCTGGGTCCCATCCTCACAGCTGGGGGTCTGACAGACATCGTCGGTGCATACCCCGCTCAGACAGTCGTCCCCCTCCCGACAGGCGGCGTCATCATCGCATGGAGCACAGTCCCCACCGCAATCGACATCCGTCTCTTCGCCGTTTTGCACCTGATCCGCGCAGGATGCGGCAGCCCCGTCGCCGCCAATGACGTCTCCCGCAGGGCCCTCATCCCCCGACTCGCCTCCACCGGTCACCTTGCCGGTTCCGCAAGCGGACAAAGCCACAAAGGCTCCCAGGATGACCACAGGAATGGAAACCTGAGTTGGGAAGATTCGCATCATGGATAACTCCCGATTTGACGGTGGGTTCGGGCCGTTTGGCGCAAGAATGCTTCGGGTCGAATCTGGCTCAAGACACACCTACCCCTTTGGATTGGTGCATTACTCACGTGAACATCAAAAAGGTTGCACGGGGCCAGAGTCCGGGCAGACTTGACTCGACAAACAGCAAACGTCATGTCTGTCCCATGCGAATCGGCATCTTTGCGCTCTTTGGGTTTTGTTTCTGGGTGGGCTGCAAGAGCGGTGACAAACCAAGGTCCGTTCTCGACACCCTGCCGCTCGCCACCGCCGTCGAGCTGGACATGGAGCGGGCAGCGTCATTCGTCGGCTTGTCCATCGCCTGCGTCGATCGTGAGTTTCCCAACAAGCCGAGCCACATCTACGACGGTGCCTCCACCTTCGTCCTTCCCCTCAGGGCCACACCTGCATTCTTCGGCTGCTTCGATTGGCACTCGGCGGTACATGGGCACTGGGCCATGACACGCATTCTGCGTCTTCACCCTGACCTTCCAGAGGCCGAGAGTATCACCGCCGCCCTCGACGCTCACCTCACAGAGGGATCGCTCGGTCAGGAGCTCACCTTCTTCAAGGAAGAGCGCTCGCAAACCTTTGAGCGGCCCTACGGCTGGGGTTGGTTGTTCCGTCTGGCTGCGGAGCTGCACATGCTCGGAGTGGACCAGGCTGTGGACTGGCGCTTCGCCCTCGGACCCTTGGTTGATCATTTGAAGGGCGCAACTCTGAACTATCTAAACCTCCTCACCGTTCCAGTTCGTGAAGGCACCCATGCAAACACAGCCTTCGCCATGGCGCATATGGCCGATTACGCAAGCATCGTTGGCGATCAGGCCTTCAAAGCCAACCTCGAAAAACGCGGGCGCGAGCTCTTCCTAAACGATCGCCATTGCCCAACCGCCTACGAGCCCTCGGGAGAAGACTTCATCTCGCCTTGTCTCGCCGAAGCCGATCTGATGCGCCGATTCCTCACCCAGGCAGAGTTCAGAATCTGGCTCGACAATTTCTTGCCAGCGTTCGAGTCCGCTGACTTCGCGCCGCTGTTGCACCCTGTGGAAGTGCGGGATCTCAAAGACCCGCGCATTGGCCATTTGATAGGCCTCTCATTTCATCGCGCTTGGTGCTTTCTGGGAATTGCCAAAGCGCTACCCGCAGACGATCCGCGCATCCCCATCCTCACTCGCCTCGCACACTTGCATCAACAGCGAGGCGTCACCCAAATGTTTGATAGCGGTTATGGCGGTGAACATTGGTTGGCCTCCTTTGCCATCATGGCCCTCACCGGACAATGAGTATAGATCCCAGCCAACAGGTCACACAGTCAGAGGGCACCATGTTGGGGAGCCTCGCCCTATACGCAATTCTCGACGCCCCCCGCCGGACCGCTTGAGCAGATACAGTCGTTAAGCCGTAATAGGCTGTATTTAAATGGTTTTCAGCGATTGTTGCAAATGTGCTCGCTGAGCGCAATATTACAAAAATGGGTTGGGTGTATCGACCAGAGTTTCTGCAGAAAGCTCACGAAATCTTGGGGGAGTTTCCCGCACTGTGCATTTTGGGTCCGCGTCAGTGCGGTAAGACCACCTTGGCGAGACGGGGTTGGCCCGATTGGGAATACATCGATCTGGAGTTGCCTTCAGACTTTGACAAGCTCAACGCCGATCCTGAGCTCTATCTTTCCACTCGGAAGCGCCCGCTCATCATTGATGAGGCCCAACGCTATCCTGAGATGTTTCCGATTCTGCGAGCACTCATCGATCGCAACCGGAAGACTAACGGCTATTTTATCTTGCTCGGTAGTGCGAGCTTCCGATTGGTGAGCGGGATCAATGAGTCTCTCTCAGGGCGTGTGGGCTTTCTCGACCTGAGCCCGCTTCTCATCAGCGAGGCATCGTCATCTTTGCTGGATGTGGACTCCCACTGGCTCAAGGGAGGTTTTCCCGATGCCCTGCTCGGCGGCGATCCTCAGAAACTGAGCTTCGATTGGTTTGATCACTACGCACGTACGCTCATCGACCGTGATCTGCCGGCGTTGGGTATTGACGTGACACCCCTGCAGTTTCGACGGCTGTGGCACATGTGCGCCCATGTGCATGGGAGTCTGCTGAACATGAACAAAGCTGCAGAATCTCTTGGAGCGTCTCCCCATACGGTCAAGCGCTACCTCGACATTCTCGAGCAGAGTTTTTTGGTTCGTCGTCTTCCTCCGTTCTTTGCCAACATGAAGAAGCGGCTGGTGAAATCACCCAAGCTCTACATTCGCGACTCCGGTATTCTGCACTACTTTTTGCGCATCATGACGCCTGATGATCTCGTTGTTTCTCCCGAGAGAGGGAGAAGCTTCGAAGGTTATGTGGTTGGGCAGTTGCTCGATTTGTGTCGTCTACGCTCACCCCAATACGAGGGCTTCTTCTTTCGCACATCCGATCAGCATGAAGTGGACCTCGTGCTCGTCACGGGCACGCGGCGGATCTTGGTGGAGGTCAAGGCGGGGTTGTCTGTGGGGGATCGAGAGGTTTCTCGACTGCAGAGGTGTGCCGAGCTACTCAAGGCGAGTCGCAGTTATGTCGTAACATATGGGGCTGACCGATATCCCCTTGCGCAAGATATCGAGTGTATTGGGATCAAGAGCTGGGCCGAAAACGGATTCCCCAGCTTCTGGCTAGAGCCAAGCACAGATCCTTCAAGCGAGAGGGCTCTGTGATGGAAAGGCTCGCCCCATACGCAATTGTCGTCTGTCTGGGCGCTGTCTTCCTCGTGGTGCTGGTCTCATTCATACTGTACTATCACCACGACATCGTGCGCCGACATCCCACGCAGCCGCTCGGACACTATGTTCGAGCACTCATTGGGGAATTTGGGTTCAGCCTCGCCTATTTGTTCTCATTTCCACTTGGGTACCTGCCGTCCTGGCCGACGCCGAGCCACATCGGTGCCCCCATTCTTCTCGTCCATGGCTATCTACTCAACCGAATCAGCTTGTTCGCCATCTTCTGGCGGCTGCGCCGGCACGGGTACACCAACGTCTATGCCACCAACCTGCGCCCAGTCCTCGGACCTGTGGAGACCATCGCCAATAACCTGACCTCCCTCGTGCTACGCATCGCCCAGGAGAACCACTCGAAAGTGACGGTCATCGCGCACAGCATGGGCGGTGTGGTGCTGCGCACCGCTTTGCAGAAGAGTCCACGCCTGCCGGTTGCCAAGGTCATTACCCTTGGCACTCCACATCACGGCACCATAATGGCTGGGCTCAGCAACTCCCCGGCTTGTTGCGACATGCGAGTCAACTCCGCTCTATATGCGAAGCTCGACCGTAATCCCGCCGTAACCTTCGTTTCGATCTATTCGCTGCTCGACAATATCGTCATTCCAGCAGAGAGCTCATGTTTCGGTGTGCGCCAGGTGATCGTCGAGGGCGTTGGCCATTTCGGCTTGCTATACCTGCCGGGCCCGTTCGCCGCGATTCTTAAAGAGCTTCGAACCATTGCGATGAATTCGATGAGAAACCCTCGTGCCATCTCCGTTATGGCCAAAAAGGATTTCACTCTCGTAGTTGCATTCTTG
>MGST01000320.1 GCA_001798605.1 Deltaproteobacteria bacterium RIFOXYA12_FULL_58_15
TACAGATGGGGACTCCTTCTGCCAGTGGGGTATCAGTGAAGACATGCCGGCGACGTGCCCTGCATCATGTCATGCGCAGCCAGATTGGGATGACAGTGATCCCGCTGTCGGTGCGTTGGGTACGTACTAAACAAGAGGATGGCAGGCCCCTTTGGCAATTGGAATCGTTTTGATGTGCGCTTCGACTGCCTCAACGATTGTGCGGTTCAAGGGAAGATGTACGCGATTGTTGATACAAGTTCGTAGGCCGGCGCCAATACGGCGTGACGTCGGTCGGGACAGATCAGAGACCAGTTCTTCAGATGCATATCCGCGTTGCCGATCAAATTGTTGAAGGTCAGGCGGCGACTGAACTCTGCAATATCGGCTTGGCTCGCAATGTTACAGACGCGAAGGATGGTTCAAACAGTCGTTTGGTGCGCCAGAATTCTCAATTCTCGAACAGTCTTTTCGATGAGCGCTTTCTGCGGCCGCGAGAGGTGAATTTGTGGTCGTTTCTGTTTCGCCAACAGGATTGCTTGGTCGACCGAGTCGGCCTGACCTCTCGCGATCATGAGAGCCACGGCGGTCATTGCCGCTCGGCCGTGGCCCTCTGCACAGTGGATGTAGAGGATCCGTTTCTCATTGACGAGACGGGTGATCAACGCGATGAGCTCGGCGGCCGTCGGTGCTGCGCCGTCGAGGATTGGCAGGCAGATGTAGTCGCGGTTTTGCCGAACTCCAGGCGACTCCCAAAGCTCGGCTGTCAGGTCGACGATGAGCTCGGTACGATCCGGGAGCTCTGCTGTCCCCGCGCGGCGTCCGATGAAGGCACCCGGCAAAACTTCGTTGCAACAATCCTCTCGTCTCGTCCACCGCAGTATCTTCCACACCAACCAAACGATGATCAGGTATGGGGCCATCACCACAGTTCCATACCAGGCTCGTGTTCCATCGGGCTGTTTGCCGAAGACTCTTGCGTCGCCGCGCGCGTAGCCGACGCCCAGAAGCAGCATCGACAAAGCTGGCCAACCGAGGAATCCTCCAGCGAGCACCGCGGCAACGGCGGTGAGGGCTCCGAGTAGAATGAAGGTGAGAGCCAAACGCAGGTTCATGGGACGCAACTCGTTGCGGTTCGTGATATTGAGAGGACCGAACCTAAATTGTCATGGCGATGACATTTTTATTCCACTCTTTTTCGCCAACGGACGAGACGTTCCGCGATGACTGTCTCCTCACCTTGGTCACTCGGTTGATAATAGACGCGACCGGTTAGTGCATCGGGGAGATAGGTCTCGGGTACGTAGTTGCCATCGAAGTTGTGGGGATATTTGTACCCTTTGCTGTACCCCAGGCTCTTGTTGAGGTTCGTTGCGGCGTTTTTGAGTTTGGCTGGCACCGGCAGCGGTCCGAGGTCGAGGATGTCTTTGCGAGCGGCACCATAGGCGGTGAGCGCGGCATTCGATTTGGGTGCCGTTGCCAGATAGGTGGCCGTCTGGGTCAATGGTAAGACACCTTCTGGCAGGCCGACGAGCTCAAAGGCTTGAAGAGCGTTGACTGCGACCTGGAGAGCACGCGGGTCGGCGTTGCCGATGTCTTCGCTGGCAAAGATAACCATGCGTCGCAGGATGAAGCGCGGTGGTTCGCCACCCTCAAGCATCCGCACCAACCAGTAGACTGCAGCATCGGGGTCGGAACCGCGCATTGATTTGATGAATGCGCTAATGACCGCATAGTGCTCTTCGCCGGCCTTATCATAGAGAAGGGCTTTGTGTTGTGCGGCTTCTTCGACGTGCTCGATTGTGAGCTCCGTCTCGCCAGCCTGTTCACATAGATCACAGGCGAGCTCGACAGTGTTGAGGGCACGGCGGGCATCGCCGTGGCTGCCGCTGGCAATGGCTTCGATCACATTGTTTGCCGTTGTGAAACGGTGCGCAAGTCCACGTTCCGGGTCGCGAAGCGCAGTCTCAACCACCTGCGCCAGTGCGGCGTTGTCGAGGGACTTGAGGACGAACACTTTGCAGCGCGAGAGCAATGCGGCGTTGACTTCGAAGGAGGGGTTCTCGGTTGTCGCGCCGATGAGCGTGACCAGGCCTGCCTCGACATGCGGCAGAAGAGCGTCTTGCTGTGCTTTGTTGAATCGGTGGATCTCGTCAATGAACAGGACGGTGCGTCTGCGGTGATAATTGCGGAGCTCGCGGGCGCGGGCGACAACCTCACGGAGCTCCTTGACGCCGCTCATGACCGCGGAGACGTTTTCGAGCTCCGCATTTAGCGTGCCGGCGAGGGCCCGGGCGATGGTGGTCTTGCCTGAGCCCGGCGGCCCCCAAAGAAGCATGGAGCGAATCTCCCCGCGTTCGGCCATGCGCCGTAGGGCCCGACCTTGGCCGAGCAGGTGTTCCTGCCCGACGATCTCGTCGAGAGTGCGCGGGCGCATGCGGTCGGCGAGGGGACTGTGGCCTGTGTCTCTATCGGCGGAGTGGGCGAAGAGGTCGCTTTGGTCAATCTTCGCCATGGGCGTGACTCTCAGGTTCTGGGGGCTCCTGGTTTTTGACTCTATCTTTCTCTGTGACTTCTGTGTCCTCCGTGTTTTCAGGGACGGGGCGCGGCCGGCGTGTTATCCAGGGGGCCAGGGCGTCGAAAGATTCCATGCGCTGCAAAGCGTCGTTGCACATTCTGTCGATATCGAGTTTTGCCTCGGCGGCAGCCACGGCGTCGTGCTTGGCGTGGGTCTCGGGGTCACGGGGAATGAAGAGAGTGCAGCAATCCTGGTCCGGGAGAATCGAAGTCTCGAAGGTGCCGAGTCGTTGCGCTTCCTCGATGATCTCTTGCTTGTCAAAACCAATGAGCGGACGCAACACCGGCAGGGGGGAGGCCGACTCGATGGCCACCATGTTGGATAGAGTCTGGGATGCGACTTGACCGAGGCTCTCGCCTGTCACCAACGCGCGACAATGTTCTCGAAGTGCAATCTCCCCGGCAATGCGCAGCATGAACCGACGGTAGAGGACGACTCGCAACGGTGGTGGCACAACGGTGACGATTTCTCGCTGTAGCTCACCAAATGGTACGAGATAAAGGGTAGCCACTTGTTGGGAGCGTGCCAGGTGTACGGCGAGGTCCCGGGCCTTTTCTTGTGAGGCACGGCTGAGAAACGGATGGGAGTGGAAGTGGATGAGAATGGTATTGCACCCGCGTCGCTGCATGCGTGCGGCCGCCACCGGTGAGTCGATGCCACCGGAGAGCAGGGTTGCGACTTTGCCGGTGACGCCGACGGGAAGCCCACGGGGTCCGGGGATCTTGTCGGTATAGAGGTAGGCACCCTCGGGCAGCATCTCAATAAAGACTTCCATCTCTGGATCTTTGAGCTTCACCTTGGCCGGATGGTGCTCCCACAGGTATTCGCCCACCTGGCGATTCACATCGAGGGAGGCCAGTGGCTGGTTCTTGAATACCCGCCGGGAGGTGACGCGGAAAGTCTCGTAGGTGCGACCTTCGACCAACGACAATGCGGCCTCCTTGAGGGCATTGAGCTCCAAGGGTGCACAAATAACGGGTGAGAAGGATGCCACGCCGTAGACCGAGCGAATGCGAGCATACGCTTCCTCGAGAGGTGGGTCATCGCTGTAGCTCGGGATCCACAAGCGTCCGGATACCACTTGGACGCCGCCAAAGGGGAGGCCAGCCAGGGTTCGGCCGATGTTGCGGGCCAAATGTTTGATGAACGTGGGGCGGTTCTTCCCTTTGGTAGCCACCTCGGCGTAGTGAACGATGATCCCTGCTGGCTTCATGGTGCGGGTAGATAGCCTTTTGCCGGCGATAGCGCCAGGGGGAGAGTTGGTTGGTGCCGAAAGGGGCGAGCCAACGGATCGCGATGTACGAATGAAAGGAGTGACAAAGTCGACAAGAGGGCCTAGGCTCATTCAACTTTGATACTTGGAGGAGCAACGCGATGCGGGTACTGTCGACTTGGCTGATCGTGACTGGTGCTTTGTTTACGGCAACGACCTTTGTCCATGCGAAAGCCAACCGTGGCGGCGCAACGGTTGCTGTTTTTCCGATTAGGGCAGCGGGTGTCGCACCAGACCATCTGGAGATACTGACGGATGCGGTGACCACAGCAAGCGACAGCCTTTTCTCCATGCTGGTCCTCGGCCCAACGGACGCCCAGGAATTGTTGCCGCCCGCGCAAAGGGGAAAATTGGGCAAGTGCGATAATGTTATTTGCATGGCGCGTCTTGGTGCCGCGGTCAACGCGACCTACGTCTTGAACATCAAAGCCATCTCGGCGAACGATAACATCTTGCTCTCGATCAAATGGGTGGATGTGCGACGAGAGCGCATTACAGCTCGACACCAGATGTCGATCCGTGACGACGTGTTGACCTATCTCGCCAGCGTCAGGGAGGCCCTCGCCCCGATCCAGGCGCGGCTGGCGACGGGGTCGGATACGCACACTGCGGCGGAGGAGACTACTGTGCCGACAAGTGAATCTGTGTCCCCTGCATCTCCACCAGCGAACGATGCCCCGTCGTCTGCCGTCAGTTCTAGCGAGACTGTTCCGACGACAACGGAAGTCGCATCGGTTGAGGAACCCGAGCCGACGGTCCAAGAGCCCACGGTCCAAGAGCCTCCAGCGTCGGGTTGGGCCGGCTTTGGTTACGGACATGTGAATGCGGCAGTCGCGCTCGATGCTGGCATGACTGACGCGCATGGCGTTGTTGTCAACAAGGTCGAGTCTGGCGGGCCTGCCGACGTTGCGGGCGTCAAGGTAGGCGATGTGATCGTGGCCTGCAACGGTGTGGCAATGAACGCACCCGCGGACCTCGCCGCCTTGCTGAAAAAGAAGCTCGCTGGGCAGACTCTGGCTCTCTCGATTTTGCGCGATGGTGGCGAGTGGGCCATAGATATGACGCTCGACGAGAAACCCGGCACAGACGTTGAGTCGAGCGCAGTGGCCCGAGCGGCGCAGAAACCGTCGGTACCAGAGCCACGCACAGAAACCACAACGAGCCCTGACGCCTCGGTGACCGGGAGAGCGACCACCCCGGAGACCTCTGAGTCCCTTGCGGCAACACGAAGGATTACCACCGAAACCTCCCAGTCGAGCGGGACAAGTGGATCCTATTCGCAGGAAACGGCGACTGCGGTCACCGAGCCCATGGACAGTGTGTGGATTGGCACCTATCAGGGGGGTGCGGGTTTGATCATTGTGTCGAATGATATCATGGGGATAAAGTCGGGCTTCACCCGTTTCGAGATCAACGCTGACGCGGGTGTGCGTTTCCTCGATCCAAGTGGCGACTTTCCCCAGGGAGATGGTGGCACCCGCAATGCGTTTTCCTTCTCCTTGAATGCCGGTGGCGGTTTCAAGTACGCCAAGTACACCTTTGAGTCGAGCATGGGCTCATCTCTCCCCATTTCAGGATTCAATGATCCGATCTCCGGGGGGGCACTGGTTCTGTCGGCGACGCCAGCGTACACCTATCTGAGCTTCAACCCGCTCGATTCGGAGACCATGGCGCAAGGGGGCTGGGGCCTTACTATCGGGTTGCGTGTTGGCATCGAGCTCGGCAAGATCCCTCCCGACGTTCCCGAGTTCAACATCTCTGGCA
>MGST01000321.1 GCA_001798605.1 Deltaproteobacteria bacterium RIFOXYA12_FULL_58_15
ATGCTGAGGAAGCCCTGGAGATAGGCCTTGTAAACAAGGTCACCTCCCCGGAAACCCTTCTCATTGAAGGCCTGAAAATGGCGGACATGATCGCCGAGACCGGGCCCATTGCCGTTGAAATGGCCAAATACGCAATTGATAAAGGCATTGAAACGGATCTGGCCACGGGCCTGGCCATTGAATCCAACGCCTATAGGGTCACCATCCCCACCGAAGACCGGGTTGAAGGCCTCACCGCCTTCAGGGAAAAACGAAAACCGCAATATAAAGGGAAATAATCCTTATGACCGATAAACGAACCTTCTGGGAAGCAGAAGAGATAAACCTGGAAGAAAGACGGCAGGAGGCCATCTGGCCCGGAGGACAGAAGGCTGTGGACACCCTTGCCAAAAGGGGCAAACGCCCGGTCCGGGATTTGATCAGGGACCTCACCGACCCAGGCACCCCGTTTTTTGAGCTCTCCACCATTGCCGGGTTTGGCATGAATTACCCGGACGTGGAAGATGTTCACTGCGGCGGCATTGTCACCGGCATCGGGAAAATCCACGGCAACTGGACCATGATCATGGCCAACGACAGCCGGGTCAAAGCCGGGTCCTATTTTCCCATCACCCTGAAAAAACATATGAGGGCCCAGGCCATTGCCGAACAGAACGGGCTCAACTGCGTCTATATTGCAGACTCCGGTGGGGTGTTCCTGCCCATGCAGGCGGATGTTTTCCCCGATGACCAGCATTTCGGGTCCATCTTCTACAATATGGCCAGGATGTCGGCCCAGGGACTTCGCCAGGTCACCATCAGCACCGGCGGCAACACGGCCGGCGGCGCCTATATCGTGTTCATGGCCTGCGAATCCATCATGATCAACCGACAGTCCTTTTCCTTTTTAGGCGGCCCTCCCCTGGTGAAAATGGCCACGGGAGAGGAAATTTCTGCCGAAGATCTGGGCGGGGCCAAGGTGCATACCGAGATTTCCGGCGGGGCCGATCATCTGTGCAAAGACCAGGCCGACGCCATCCAACGGGCCAGGCAGCTTCTGTCTCTCACAAAACCCCAGACCATCCATCTTCACCGCTATGAATCCAGGGAGCCGGACCCCTCATCGGACTCCCTCTATGACGTCCTGCCCGTTTCCCCCTATATCGGCATTGACGGCCGGAAGGTCCTGAAGGCCCTGGCCGATGAATCGGAATTCATCGAGCATAAAAAGGATTTTTCACCGGGCCGGGGGTCCAATATCCTGGTGGGGAAAATCCGCATCAAAGGCATTCCCGTGGGCGTTGTCGCCTCCAATGCCTCGGGCATCATCTTTCATGAATGCGCCAAGAAAACGGCGGAATGGGTGGTCCGCTGCTCCTATGAAAAAATCCCCCTGCTCTTTATCCAGAGTTCCCCCGGTTATATGATCGGATCTGAATCCGAACATGCCGGCATCGGCAAATACGGGGCCGACATGGTGAGGGCCGTGTCCTGCGCCCAGGTGCCCCGGATTCAACTGGTCATCGGGCCGGACAACGGGGCCGCCAATTACGGGATGTGCGGCAGGGCCTACCGTCCGAGATTTCTTTTCTCCACCATGAGGGCCAGAACCGGGGTCATGAGCGGAAAGAGTGCGGGCGGGGTTCTCCTCAGCATTGAGGAAGCCAAGAGAAAAGCCCTGGGCAGCCCCATGAGTCCGGAGGAAATCAATGAATTCCAGCAAAAACTCATTGATAAATACGAAGGAGAACTGCATCCCTTTTTCTGCTCATCCCGGCTCTTGAACGACGGGCTTTTAAAATTTTCCGAACTCCGGGACTGGCTGGCCATGGCCTTTGAAATCAGCCATATCCGGCCCGTGGGCGAGCCAACCTTTGGAAATTTCAGATTTTAGGCCATGACAATTAGGACATGACAAGATGATAAAGGAGAAACCCATGACGGAATATGATTACTGGAAAATCTTCCCCAGGATGCCAAGAAAGGTCACCATTGGTGATATCACGGTGAGGGACGGATTCCAGCACCTGGAAAAATTTATTTCAACGGAGGCCAAGATCACCTATCTGGAAGAACTGATCTTTGCCGGATGCCGGAATATTGAGGTGACCAACCTGGGCAATCCCAAGAGCATGCCCCAATTCAGGGACGCAGAGGCCCTTCTGGCCCACCTTCGGAGCAATGATTTTGTCAGCCGGGCTGCCAAACGCGGCATCCACATGGAAGATGTGGTCCTTACCGCCATCACCATCCGGGAGCCAGCCGTGGACCGGGCCATTGAACTGAAAAAACGGGGCGTGGGCCCGGACCGGGTCCTCATGATGGTATCCACGGAAGAGCAGCACCATTTTGCCAATTCCGGCACCACCCTTCCCAATTACTGGAAGGAAGCCGAGCGGTGCATCCAAAAGTGTTCAGATGCGGGCATCAAGATGTGCGGAACCGTCAGCACCATCTGGGGCAGCCCCATCGGCGGCGCCACGGATTTGGCCGACGCGGTGAAATTCACCCAGTACTGGCTGTCCATCGGCGCCAGTGACATTGAACACGCTGACCACGACGGATCAGCCTCGGCAGCCAATGTATACCGGTATTTTTCCATGATATTGGATGCCATCCCGGCCACCCGCCTTCACATCGCCCATTTTCACGAAACCAAACGGGTGGCGTCCGCCTCCATCCTGGCGGCCCTCCAGGCCGGCATCACCCATTTTGAAGCCACCCTGGGCGGTCTGGGCGGCCAGCCTGCCAATTTCCTGGATGACCGGCCCATCAAAGGAACCGGCGATTATTATTATGATGATCCCCGGTATGTGGGGCTGGTCTGCCTTGAAGATACCCTTGTACAAATCGATGAAATGGGTATAGAACACGGATATGATGTGGACAGGATTTTGTGGCTGGGCAAGCAGCTTGAAAAGACAGTGGGCGCAAGGCTCAGGAGCGAGGCCGTAATCAACGGCAGAACCCTTAAGGAAGGCCATATGCACTATGCCAGACCCGGCCTTGCAAAACTGAAGGAAAAAATGGGTGAAAAACCAGGGCAGAGTTTTCCCGTTTAATGACGTAAAAGGAGATGCTATGGAAAAAAAGGACAAGATCCCTCATATCAATGTGGATTATTTTGAAGACCTGACCGGCAATATCAAAAAAGGCGAAAAGGGCGACCTGGATGATGTGGGAAAACGCATCAAACTGCACAGGGAGGAAAGGGGAATTTCCATTGAAGACCTTTCCCATCTGACCGGGTTTGCCGTTGCAAGCCTTAATGATATTGAAAACGGGGTTGAAAAACCCCAGCTCGGCACGGTCATGAAACTTTCCAAGGCCCTGGATACGGCCGTGGGCCGCCTGGTTTCCGGCATGGGCAGCAAGCTCTATTCCATTACCCGGAAAAATGAAAGAAAACCCATTTCCCGGTCCAGCTCCACCACGGGCAAACAGAATGTCTATTCCTATATGAGCCTTGCCCCGGAAGTCCAGGGACGGCACATGGAAGCCCTCATAGTGCAACTGGAAAGCACCCCGGACAAGGAAATTTCCATCCATAACGGAGAAGAATTCATCTTTGTCCTGGAAGGGATTGTTCATTTGACCATAGGCAACGACACCTATGATCTTGAATCCGGCGACAGCGCCTATTACCTGTCCACCACCTCCCATTTTATTACGGCAAAAATCGGAAAAGCGACCATACTCGCGGTTCTTTACGAATAGGAGGACCCATGGCAAAACGATTGTGGCAACCCTCGGAAGAGCGGATCAAAAGCACCAATATGTACCGGTTCATGACCCTGGTGAACCAGACCTTCAAAAAGGATTTTACGGACTACCCGGCCCTCTGGGACTGGTCCGTGAACCATCTCACAGACTTCTGGGGCCTGACCTGGGATTTTATCAAGATCAAGGCATCGAGAAAATACGACCGGGTCCTGGACAACCCGGACAAAATGCCGGGGGCAAAATTCTTTGTGGGCTCCAAACTCAATTTTGCAGAAAACCTGCTTCAGTTCAGAAATGACAGGACTGCCCTGATCTTCCGGGGCGAGGATGCGGTCAGAAGAACCCTGACCTATCATCAGCTCTATGGTGAGGTGGCAAAAACTGCGTCTTCATTGAGAAAACTGGGCATAAAAAAGGGCGACCGGGTGGTGGGCTTTGTTCCCAATATGCCGGAAAGCATCATTGCCATGCTGGCGGCCACCAGCATCGGGGCCGTCTGGTCCTCCTGCTCCCCGGATTTCGGCATCAAGGGGGTTCTGGACCGCTTCGGCCAGACCAAACCCAGGGTCCTCTTTACGGCCGACGGGTATTTTTTCAAGGGCAACCCCATGGACAGCATCGAGCGCATCGCCGGTATCGTCAAAGAGCTACCCTCCCTGGAAAAGATCGTGGTCATCCCCTATGTGTCCCCAAAACCCGATATCAGCTCCCTGCCTAATGCCGTCCTGTTCAAGGACTTTAAAAACCCCAATGCCGAGGACATTGTCTTTGAGCCCATGGACTTTGATGATCCCCTGTACATTATGTATTCCTCGGGCACCACAGGCCTTCCCAAATGCATGGTCCAGAGCGTGGGCGGGGTCCTCCTCCACCAGAAAAAGGAACTGGTCCTGCATACGGATTTAAAAGAAGAGGATGTTATCTTTTATTTCACCACCTGCGGGTGGATGATGTGGAACTGGCTCACCTGTTCCCTGAGTGTGGGGGCCACTCTGGTCCTCTACGACGGCAACCCCTTTCACCCCGGCCCGGACGCCCTGTGGAAAATGGCCCAGGATGAAAAAATCACCATCTTAGGCACCAGTGCAGGATATATCGAAGCCCTGAAAAACGCAGGCGTGAAACCGGGAAAGCAGTTTGATCTCACTCCCTTAAAATCCGTCCTGTCCACGGGGTCCCCCCTGTCCGATGAAAACTTTGAATTCATCTACACTGAGGTCAAACAAGACATCCAGCTCGCCTCCATTTCCGGCGGGTCGGATCTGAACGGCTGCTTTGCCCTGGGCAACCCCATGGGCCCCGTCTACACCGGCGAACTCCAGTGCCCGGGTTTAGGCATGAAGGTCTTTGCCTATGACGACACCGGCAACCCCGTCATCGGCAAGCAGGGCGAACTGGTCTGCACGGCTCCCTTCCCGTCCATGCCCATTTTTTTCTGGGGGGATACCGACGGCTCCAAATACCGCTCCGCCTATTTTGACCAATACCCCAATGTCTGGACCCACGGGGATTTCATCATGGTTACGGAACGGGGCGGGGTCATCATGTACGGCCGCTCCGACGCCACCCTCAACCCCGGCGGGGTCCGCATCGGCACCGCGGAAATCTACCGCCGCCTCGACGCCATGCCCGAACTGGAAGACTCCGTGGTGGTGGGCCAGCCCTGGAACAATGATGTCCGCGTCATCCTTTTTGTGAAACTGGCCCCCGGCTACAAACTCGACGAGGCCCTGAAGAAAAAAATCACGGCCGACATCCGGGTCAATGCCTCCCCCCGCCATGTCCCGGCCAAGATCATCCAATGCCAGGATGTGCCCTATACCCTGAACATGAAAAAGGTGGAACTGGCCGTGAAAAAAATGATCGAAGGCAAAGAGGTGAAAAACAAGGACGCCCTGAAAAACCCGGAAGCCCTGGATTTC
>MGST01000322.1:0-1769 GCA_001798605.1 Deltaproteobacteria bacterium RIFOXYA12_FULL_58_15
CTGCTCCCGGAGACGTGCGACCAGGCTCATCGCCAAACCTCAGGCCATAGTTGACAAAGGTGCCGACGGGATAGACCTCGCTTCCCGGGTCCTTGAGCGCGTCGATGCGCTCCCAGGTGGTCAATTTGCCCTTCTCGTGCACACGTTGCTCATACTGCGCCCCCCATCCGGCGCGGACCTCCTCACGCCGCTCGGCGAGCCTTCGATTGAGCACTTCCATCCGTTCGCGATTTTTGGCCAAATCCGGCGCAGCTGTTGCCATCTCGATGCTCGAACCGATCGGTCGCAGAATTACCTTAGCCATGCTGCACCTCCGATACGCCCGACGAGAGCAAAGTCGCCACCAAGTCGGTGTTGTAGTCACCCTTGGCAAAGGCCTGGCTCTCGAGAATCCTTGTATGCAGGGGAATGGTCGTCTTGATGCCATCGACGCGAAAATGGCGGAGGGCACCGAGCATACCTTTGCGGGCCGCTTCGCGATCACCGGCGGCGACGATGAGCTTGCAAATCATGGAGTCGTAGTACACGGGAATGCGAGTGCCGCCCGACACGTAGGTATCAACCCGAATGCGGACGTTCTCATCCGTTGTGGTAGGAGGCTCAAACCTCTCGACCAATCCTGGCGATGGTTTGAAGCCATCAAAGGGGTCCTCGGCGTTGACCCGACATTCGATGGCATGGCCCGCGAGCTGCACATCCTCTTGGGCAACTGACAGCTTGTGATTGGCAGCCACGCGGATCTGCTCCTGTACCAAATCGAGGCCAGTCACCATCTCCGTGACTGGATGCTCGACCTGAAGTCGGGTGTTCACCTCCATGAAGTAAAGGCTGCCGTCCTCCCCTCGGAGGAATTCCATCGTGCCGGCACCGACATAACCGATAGTCCGGACGGCATCGGCAACTCTTGCGCCCATCTCCTTGCGCAGGGCCGTATCGATAACCGGCGAAGGCGACTCCTCGATGAGTTTCTGATGGTTGCGCTGCACCGAGCACTCGCGCTCACCGAGATGAATCGCGTTGCCGAAGGCATCAGCCATAAATTGAAACTCGATATGGCGACCGCGCTCGATGAGTTTCTCGAGGTACATGCCGCCGTTACCAAACGCCTTCTCAGCCTCCATGGAGGCCTGCTCGAAACTCTGGGCAAAGGTCGATTCCTCACGGCAAATCCGCATGCCCTTGCCGCCGCCACCGGCTGTGGCCTTGAGAAGAACCGGATAGCCAATATCCTTGGCAAGCCTCAAACCATGCTCGACATTCTCGATGAGGCCCTCGGAGCCTGGGACCACCGGCACACCAATTGCCTGCATGGTGCGCCGGGCAGTGGCCTTGTCCCCCATCAATTGCATCACCCGCGGACTCGGACCGATGAAGGTGAACTTGAGCTGGTTGCAAAGCTCAGCAAACAGGGCGTTCTCGGCGAGAAATCCGTAACCGGGATGAATCGCCTTGGCCTCGGTCTGCTCCGCCGCTTGGAGAATCGCAGGGATGTTGCGATAACTCTCCTCGCTCTTGGCACCACCGACGCAAACGGCGACATCGGCCGCGCTCACGTGAGAGGATTCGAGGTCGGCCTCGGAATAGATGGCAACCGACTCGATCCCCATCTCCCGACAGGCGCGAATCACCCGGATGGCAATCTCTCCACGATTGGCAATCAAAATGCGTTTGAACATGTGAACCGTCGTCGATCCGTGTTGCGATTATGAAAATATCGAGTCACGCGGTCTACCTCGAACACGCCCCTGGGACAAGGCCGCCCGCGGGCG
>MGST01000322.1:1783-2498 GCA_001798605.1 Deltaproteobacteria bacterium RIFOXYA12_FULL_58_15
CCCCGACATGAAATGGCGAGAACGGCCGTGGACACATTTTTCGCATGAACACTAGGATTCTAGGATTCTAGCTGCGGATTGCTCTTTTCGCGGGCCACGATGACGTCATCAATTGCCGCGAGGAGATCGGCCTCTGCAGCTGTCTTGTGAATGACCCGATCGACACCCGTTTCCAAGAGCTTCTTCTCTTGCTCCGGTTTGAGATCGGCCGACGTGATCACCGCAATGGCTATATCCGAGTAACCGTCAGCGCGGCGGACCCAATCGATGAGCGCCCGCGAGCTCATTCCCGGCAGGTAGAGGTCGATCAAGAGCACGTCAAAACGCAACAGCTCGTCCAAAAGTTTGGCAAAAGCCTGCTCCGCCGTAGACGCCTGAATGACATCATAGCCGTTGCGCTGCAATACTCCCTGCAACACTGTACGGAAGAAATCGTCATCATCGAGAACGAAAGCACGGCGGAATACTTTGGACGGCTCCGCATGCATGAGCTTCTGCAGCTTCTTCTCTATTTCGTTGGGATCATCGAGAAGCTCGACCCCCATACCCGATTGCGCCCGCGGGTCGGCTAGCTCACCACCGTTGGCGCAGTGAACCACCCGGCCCCTGAAGGTGACGCCTTTCGTGTCCCCTCCAGAGGACAGGACAAAATTGGCCTCGTGTCCCAGTGGCAGTGGCGCGTCACATCCGACGAAGAAACCCCCCCGGCTGATGT
>MGST01000322.1:2548-5521 GCA_001798605.1 Deltaproteobacteria bacterium RIFOXYA12_FULL_58_15
AGATCGAGGTTGAAGCGTTCGTAACGGCGCCCAGATTGCTCGGGCCACGACCGACCTCGTACCGCAGAGACAATGAAGCTCTCGAACAAACGTCGCTGCTCGCCACTGAGGTTGAGAACGACACCAAAGCCTGGGACCTGCCCGGTCTCCTGGGCGTCGGCATGTTTGGTGACGTGAATCACTCGCGCCGACACGCTGTCGAGTCCGGCGTGCGTGAGGGGAGCAAGTGTGAGCTTCAGCTTGTCGCCAGCATTGGGCAGGATATCCGACTCGATGTACATGCCCACAGGCGAAACGTTTTTGGCAAGCCCAACCGCCGGCTCCGGTCCCCCCACAAACCGCACCGGAATAGCCAACTTGTCACGGACCAAGCCGCGACGATCCGTGCCCGCCATCCCCGCATTAAGAATACCCCTGAGCTCTTCGAGGTCGGCGCGCAGATCGAGACTCGGGGTTTTCAGCCACACCGCACTCTCGACCCTGTTAGCGTAGAGCGCTTCACCGTCGGCTGAGGAGATCGTCATCAGATCGAGAACTCGAAAATGCCGCGACTGCGCCACCGAGAGGCGCTCGGCAACCTTGCTGGCAGCCATCGATCGCGGGTCGAAACCCAGGCGGCACATCAAAGTGGATGGTTCAATAAACAGAAGATCGATTCGAACCAAGAAACTCGGTGCCAACTTCTCCTGCAGGCGAGTCAACTCACGCAATGCCTGAGAAAAATGCCGTCGCACGTCATCGAATACCACCGCGAGATTGTAGGTGGCATCCCCCGGGCTCGGATGTGGCTCCTTATGCCGGGATCGTTTAGACGCAGCATTCGACAATTGAAAGGATGCGACGGCCATTTCCGCATAGCTCAGTAGGTCGTCTGGCTCGAACGGTTTGGATAGGACTTGAAACATCAAGCCCTCAGCAAGGCCGTCGTGGATCTCCTTGAGGCTGCTAAAGGCGGACACCATGAGGAAGGCACAACGCACGCCTTCGTGACGCAGCTCGCGGCAAAGATCGACGCCGTTGAGTCCGGGCATGCGAAAATCAGCAATCACGAGCGTCGGGCCAATCTTGGGTACCTCAACAAGAGCCTCTTTGGGATCCTGGAAAGTGTGTACAACAAAAGCCTTGGACAACACCCTGACGCACAGCTCTAGGGCGTCCGCCTCGTCATCAACCACTACGGCAATCGGTTTTTCGGGCATGGTACTCGTCGTCGTCTCTTCTGCTGATCACTCGATAGCACGTTATCGCCCGTCTGATCCACACCCACCGCATCTCCGCATCTCCCCCCTCACCTCATCCGGACGCAGACCTGCCCCAGACGAGCAAGCGCTCGGGCCGGCGGCGAGGCGCAATCTACCGCCAACTAGGAGTTCGACGGTCCAAGAACGCTTTCATGCCCTCTTGACCTTCATCACTGAGGCGCAATTCGGTGATCATCTTGGCTGTGTACGGACCGGCATCCTCGAGAGACATGTCGGCGACGTCGCGGACCATCCTTTTGGCCGTGGCTACGGCCTGCGGACCGCTGGTCGACAGGGCCTCGACATATTCACCAACCAGGAGGTCGAGCTCGCTCAGCGGCACAACGCGATTGCACAAGCCACATGCAAGAGCTTCGCTGGCATTTAGGCGCTTGCCGGTCAAAAAATACTCCCGTCCATAGCGCTCCCCCACCCGCTTGAGCACAAACGGGGAAATGCACGCAGGGACCAAACCTATCTTCACTTCTGAAAATGAGAACACCGCATCCTCGGCAGCAAGAACGATGTCACAGACTGCAACCAGGCCGGTTCCGCCACCGATAGCCGCGCCGTTGATGCGACCAATCACAGGCTTTCTGCAGTCGTAGATCTCACGCATGAGCTTGGCGAGGGCGAGAGAGTCTTGGTAATTCTCTTCATAGCCATAATTGACGACCCGCCCCATCCAATGCAGATCCGCGCCGGCACAGAATGACTTGCCCTCGCCGCTGAGAACCACACAGCGGCAGCCGTTATCCTTTTCAATGCCCGCGAATGACTCCCTAAGCTCGCGGATCATCACCTCATTGAAGGCGTTGCGAATATCAGGGCGACACAAAGTAACCCGGGTGGTGGTTCCATCCCGCTCGAGGCGAATAGTTTCGTAGGTAGGCACGCTCTACCCCTTGGTCGGCTTGATTTGAGAAAAGAGACTCGTCGCCGTGATCCCTTAGGACCACGGCAGGCGAGTCTGTTGAAACCAGTTAAGCTAGACCGGTACGGCCTTGTAGCCGTAGTTGATGGTCCCTGCATCACCGTCATCGGAGAGACGACGGAACTCGAGCTTCACCCTCTGGCCGATCTTGAGCTCTTTGTCTCGGTAATCGGTCACCATCATGGTGAGCCTGGGTCCATCATCCATCTCCACCACTGCCACCAAGTACGGTGCCTGATCTTTGAACGGCGCCGGTGGTACGCGGATGGTGGTGTAGGTGAGGATCTTCCCCGACCGTTTCATGGCCTTGGTCTCAAACTCCTGGCCCTTGCACTCATCACAGATGAGACGCGGCGGGAAGTGCCATTTGTTGCATTTTTTGCAAACTGCGGCTTCATAACGATACCGCTGCGGATACTCTCTCCATCCTCTGGCCGTAGGCATTACATTGCCTCCATGATGTGGACGACCGAGCTCGCGCCGGTACCGCCCATGTTCTGAGTCATGCCGACCTTGGCACCCTTGACCTGTCTGGCACCTGACTCGCCGCGCAATTGCTCGACGATCTCGACTGCCTGGCTCACGCCCGACGCGCCAACAGGATGGCCCTTCGACTTGAGGCCACCGGAAGTGTTGATCGGGATCTTGCCACCGATACGGGTGTCACCGGCCTCAACTGCTCGGCCGGCTTTGCCCTTCTCGAAGAAGCCGAGCGCTTCCATCGCCATGATTTCAGCGATGGTAAAGCAGTCGTGCACTTCGCACACATCCATGTCGGTGGGTTTCTTGCCCGCCATG
>MGST01000323.1:0-1084 GCA_001798605.1 Deltaproteobacteria bacterium RIFOXYA12_FULL_58_15
TGGCACATGCATCCAACGAGGAGAACCAAGCTACGAGGTGCCCACAATCGTCCTTGATGCTGCCCCCACCCTTCTGGTTCGCGCTGCCGATGCCGGACCTGCGGGTGAGGCCCTGTTGCAGGTCATTGATCAAATGAACTCACGGCCAGCCAGCGAGCGGTCCTGGCCTCTCAAGTGGTACTTGAAGACATACCCCGACAGTCCTTTCTACGATGACGTTGCGGCATTGCTACGGGGACCTGTACCCTCGGGCTCACAGGCAACAGCCAGCGTTCGCATGGCACCGTGACAAACCGACAGAAACTTTGCCGTTCTCTTCTGCATTCCTCACGAACAAAGACCCCAAACATAAGAGAAAGTATTCATCACAATGATTGAGCGCACCCTTTCGATCGTTAAGCCTGACGCCGTTGCCAAAGGTCACCTCGGGGCAATTCTTTCCCGCTTCGAAAAAGAAGGCCTGAAGATTGTCGCGGCCAAAATGACCTGGCTGTCCCGCCCCAAGGCGAAAGAGTTCTACGCAGTCCACAAGGAACGCCCCTTCTTCAACTCCTTGGTGGAGTTCATGGTCTCGGGTCCCATCCTCGTCTCTGTGCTTGAGGGCGAAAACGCCATCAAGAAGAACCGCGAGCTCATGGGTGCCACCAACCCAGCCAACGCCGACCCAGGCACCATCCGTAAGGATTTCGCCGAGAACGTCGAGCGTAACGCTGTGCATGGCTCAGACGCCCCGGAGACGGCGGCGATCGAAATCGCTCACTTCTTCAGCGGCCTCGAAATGAGCAACTACAAGCGCGTTTGATTCGACGCCGAGCTCCCTTCCTGCGATGGTCAACTTACGGAAGGGCTTATGGAAGTAGTTACGGTTCTGGTTGTCGATCTGCCCTGTTCGGCGACCTCGCTCTCGGTATTGATTACCCGAGATCGCAGAACATCAATCCTCTTCCACAGCTGGGGGCTTGTTGGGTGAGGCGGCAACGATCTTGTCCACCAATTCGTTGGGGACCGGGTCGTAGTGGCTCTGCACCATGACGAATGAGCCGCGGCCAGATGTCATGGACTTCAAATCGGGGGCGTAGGTGAG
>MGST01000323.1:1120-4870 GCA_001798605.1 Deltaproteobacteria bacterium RIFOXYA12_FULL_58_15
GATGCCATCTTTGGTGTCCATACCGAGAACCCGACCGCGACGGCTGGAGATGTCGCCCATGACATCGCCCATGTTTTCCTCAGGGACCTCCACCTCGACGTTCATCACCGGTTCAAGGATAGTGATGCCACCCTTTTTGACTGCCGCCTGAAAGCCCTTGGATCCGGCAATCTTGAAGGCAATTTCAGAACTGTCGACGTCGTGGTACTTGCCATCTTTGAGCGAGACCTCAAAGTCGACAACTGGGTAACCTGCCAGCACGCCACGGACCATCGCCTCTTGGATACCCTTGTCCACCGCGGGAATGAATTGCCGAGGGATGGAGCCACCAAAAATCGCGTTGACAAACTTGTAGCCTTCACCCCGAGGCAGCGGCCGAACATCGATGAAGCAGACACCAAACTGACCACGACCGCCGGATTGCTTCTTGTGTTTGCCTTCAATGTGCTCCACCGCCTTCTTGATGGTCTCGCGGTACGACACATTCGGCTGGGCCTTGTCGACCTTCACACCGTTTTTACGGTCCATCTTTTCGAGCGCCACATCGATGTGAGCGACACCGAAGCCTGCGAGCACCATTTCTTTGGTGATGTCGTCGAAGCTGAGGGTCAAGCCAGGATCTTCCTCCCGCAGTCGATTGATCGCCTGAGAGATCTTGTCCTCGTCACCTTTGTTCTTGGGAACAAGACGGAAGCTGATCTGCGGTGGCGGTGCGGGGGGCAGCTTGACCATGGCATCAATCGACCCGGTGGTCAGGGTATCGCCGCTCAAGGTATCCTTGAGCTTGGCAACCGCAACAATGTCGCCCATCGGCGCCTCTTCGACGTGATCGACCTTTTTTCCTTCGAGGCGAATCAACGACCCCAGACGCTCACCCGTCTTGCGGTTGACGTTGTTGACGGCGGTATCCTTGGTAGCCTTGCCGCTCAGCACCCTGAAGATGCTGATCTTGCCAGCGTGTTGATCCGAGATGGTCTTGAAAACAACCGCCACGCAATCACCATTGATGTTGCGCTCGAGCTCGAGCTCATTGCCTTGCCTGTCGACGGCGGCAATGGGCCCGGCGGTCTCGGGATTCGGAAAGCTACCGGCGATCGTGTGCAAAATCTCGTGGGTGCCAATGTTGTGGGCACCGTCAGCCGCGAAAACTGGGACCAATACGCCCGTCGCGATTGCCGCCTTGAGGCCCTCTCGCGCCTCTTGCTCCGAGAGTTCACCCGCCTCGAGGTACTTTTCCATCAAGGCTTCATCTGAGCCGGCAATTTCCTCCAGCAGCGCACTGTGCGCTTCTTCAGCGGCGTCTTTGAGATCCGCAGGGATATCCTCGACGCTGGGAGGATTCTGAGTACCGGCCTCGTAGATACTCGCCTTCATGTTGATCAGATCCACAACACCCCTGAAGGCATCTTCCTGTCCGATCGGCAAGGTCACGGGCACGGCGCTCGCGGAAACTCGTTCCTTGATTTCACCCAACGTGCGCTCAAAATCTGCACGCTCACGACCCATCTTATTGATCACGATCGCGCGGGCCATACCCTGGCCAAGCTTGAACATCTTGAGGGTGTGAGGTTCAACGCCATCGGGAGCACTGATCACGCAGAGCTGCCCCTCGCTTACGGCCAAACAGGTCTGTGCATCCCAGGTGAACATTTGGTCTCCTGGAGTGTCGAGCAAGTTGACCTTGGTCTTCTTCCACTCGAGCCAGCCGATCGATGATTGCACACTCGCGACGCGCTTGTGCTCCTCCGGCTCAAAGTCAAACACGGTATTGCCGTCCTCAACCTTGCCCTGTCGGTTGGTCATCTTTGCTGCATATAACATGGCCTCGGCCAATGTTGTTTTGCCACATCCTTTGGATCCAACCAGGGCGACGTTGCGGATATCGCTGGTGGCATAGCTCTTCATCGATCACTCCTCACAGGCACGCGGAAATGTGGTTCCGGGCATCCGAGGGCGCCCCTCAGAGAGCCACAGAGCGACTTGTCATATCTATCCGGGGAGTTGCTGTCAAAGTCGCAGTGGCAAAATTTGGAGAAAAATCAAGGTCGCCGCCCGAACGGTCACTCCCATGGCACCCTTAGACGCTCTATCTTGGTGCTCTTGCCCGTCAGATCGTCAGTCTCGATGTAGACCGCACACAAGAGCACGTTGTCAGTTGCCACATGGTGACCTTTGAACCGCTGAGTGAGCAGACGCTCGATGGCGGCCTCTTTTCTCATGCCAATGACCGAGTCGTGGGGCCCAGTCATCCCGACGTCGGTAATGAAGGCGGTGCCGTTGGGCAAAATGCGCTCGTCGGCCGTCTGCACATGGGTGTGCGTCCCCACCACCGCGGAGACTCTGCCATCGAAGTGCCATCCGAAAGCCTGTTTTTCACTGGTCGCCTCGGCGTGAATGTCGACCAAGATCGCGGTGGTCTTACCCAGATTGTTGATCTCCCGCTCTGCGGCCGCGAAGGGACACTCCAAACTGCGCATGAAGACGCGTCCCTCAACCTGCACAACTCCTAGGGTACGACCATCTTCGAGCTCAACTCGCACCGAGCCCCGGCCTGGAGCCTCAGGATAATTGGCGGGCCGAATCAACCGCGGCTCTGTCGCCATATAGCTTTGAATCTCGGGATACTGCCAAACATGGTTGCCGGAAGTGAGCACCAACGCACCATTGCTTAGAAAGGTGTCTGCGATTTCAGGCGTTACCCCCTTGCCACCTGCCGCGTTTTCGCAGTTGACGATCGCCGCGTCGATGCCTCGGTCGCGATTCAAACGGGGTAGCAACCCAAAAATGGCCGCCCGCCCCGGACGCCCGACGACATCGCCGACATACAATATCTTCATGCGGCCCCCTACTACATTTCCCGCGCTGGCACGTCCAGCAGTTTGAGCGGCAATGACCTGAGCCTTTGCGCACACTCCGGCGTTTGTGCAAGCGAGGTCCATCCCAACCCCCGACCGAGAAGTCGTGTCAACCGGTATTGACCAAACCCTACCGTTGAAGGAACCACGGCCTTGGCATAACTTGCCCCTATGGCGATGCCCAAAAAGGTCGGTTCTTACAATGTCCTTTCGGAGATCGGCGCAGGCGGCATGGCGGTCATCTATCGTGCCGAGCAGCCATCCCTCGACCGACTCGTTGCAATCAAGGAGCTCCGCAAAGAGCTCGCGACGGACAAGTCAATCATTACTCGCTTCGAACGGGAAGCGAAGAGCGTCGCCGCCTTAGCGCATCAGAACATCTGTCACATCTATGACTTCATCACCCGCGGCGACTCTATGTTCATCGTCATGGAGCATGTCGAGGGCATTGACCTCTACGATCTGATGACTCGGGTCGAACGCATCCCCCCAGACATCGCCGCCATTGTCGCCCTGCAAACCGCCCGCGCGCTCGAGTACGCCCACTATCGGGGAGTCGTCCACCGCGATCTCAAGCCCTCGAATCTGATGATCACCAAGGAGGGCGAGGTCAAGTTGATGGACTTTGGCATCGCCCGCGATGAGGCCTTTGACGACCTGACACGACCAGGCACCGCCTTGGGCACGCCTGCCTACATGTCGCCCGAACAAATCATGGGTCAGCGGGTCGACTCACGGTCCGACATATTCTCCTTTGGCATCGTCCTCTATCAGATGCTCACTGGCGAGAAGCCCTTCGCCGACGACGATACGAAGAGCGTCTTGCACCGTATCCTCCACGAGCCCTACACCAGGCCAAGCCGGTTGTTCCCAGATATTCCCAGCAAACTGCAAC
>MGST01000323.1:4895-5333 GCA_001798605.1 Deltaproteobacteria bacterium RIFOXYA12_FULL_58_15
GAAACCCGAGAAACGTTACCAGAGCACAGAGGTCCTTCGCCGCGACCTCGAGCAATTCGTCGCGCAGAAGGTTCGCATCAACTACAACGGCCGCCTGGTCATCTTCCTGCGCAACAGAAGTCTCATTTCTGACAGCGAAGCGAAGACTTATGTTCGCGACGACGACCTGCAATCGAGCGTGCGCTTCCAAACCGATACGGGCGGCGTCGACGTCAAATCAGTGGTTCTCAAGCCACTTCTGGCTCTCAACTTCGTAATCGTGCTCATGCTCGCCGCCTGGGCAGGTGCCGTCGATCAGCTCAAGCTCGGTGCCGAACCGGGTTACGTACGAGTCAATGCGGTCCCCTGGGCCGAGGTCTGGGTCGAGGGTGAGCTGTATGACGTGACGCCTTTTGCCAAACCCATCGCATTGCTCCCTGGGCAATACACCATCGAGTT
>MGST01000323.1:5343-5525 GCA_001798605.1 Deltaproteobacteria bacterium RIFOXYA12_FULL_58_15
TTCTTTGGTACCAGAAGAGAGGTCATCGACGTCGCTGCGGGTGAGACCGCACAATTGAATGTCGAGTTTGAGGGGAAGAAGTGAAGCTCGCCCGTCAAGCAGTCATCTGCGGGTTGTTGATGTGCGCCACTTCCAACCTGGCTGCGGCAGAGCTTCGCCATCTCGTTGGAGAAGATGAAAGC
>MGST01000324.1 GCA_001798605.1 Deltaproteobacteria bacterium RIFOXYA12_FULL_58_15
ATATGTGTGGCTGACACGGGTGCTGGCATTCATGAGGAGTCGCTGTCCCGAGTTTTCGATCCGTTTTACACGACGAAGGAACAAGGCACGGGGCTCGGTTTGGCGTCGGCCTATGGGATCGTGAAAAATCATGGCGGTGCCATTTCTGTCGAGAATTCGTCCCGCGGCGGAGCTGTCTTCTCGGTCCTCTTGCCGGCGAGCTCGTTACCTGTTGAGTACGATTCTCCCAAACCAGTTGCTGCAGAGGCTCGTGGCAGCGGACGGGTGTTATTGGTCGACGACGAAGAGATTGTCGCTACGGTCATAATGGAGATGTTGTCATCGTTGGGATACGACGTGGTCGTCGCTAACGACGCCCAAGCCTGCCACGAGTGCGTCACGAAATGGGCTGATGACATCTCACTCATCGTTCTCGACATGATCATGCCAGGCAGTCGGGTTCGGGACGTTGTTGACACCATCCGGCAGCACAGCCCAAAGGTCCCAATTCTCCTCTCGAGTGGCTACACCATTGGCGACACTGCAATAGAGCTCTTGGATGGCATGTGTCAGGGGTTCATCCAGAAGCCGTATGGAATTTCGGAGCTTTCACAAAAAATTGCCCAGTTGCTTGATTGAGGCTCTCCCCGCAGAACTCTGGTATCGGACGTCAACGACAGCGGTGAGCCTCGAGATCGCGAGCGCGGGAGCAACCGAATTAGTCTTTTTCTGTCTTCTTTTTACCCTTGCGCTCGTCGGCACGTCGGACGAAGTCCTCCCAATCGAGGTCGTGGGCTTGAGCAATCTGACGGTGGAGGTGGTCATGGGTAATGCCCTTCTTCTCCTTCATCACGGCCCAACCGACCTCGATGGCGTCCTGCCATCCCTCGAGGTTGGTGCTGGGATTGAGCCCGTCGGGAAAAATGGTGGCACCGTTCTCGTCGCGCATGTAGTCGGGAAGGCCGCCCTTCTGCATCAGCGGTATAAGCGCATCTCGTTGTAAGTACTCTTCCATCTCGATCCAGTCGCCTCGTTCCATGAACATGGCTGCACGGTCGACGATCTCGTTCTGACTGTAGAATCTTCGCAACGCACTTTTCTGTCTCTCATTCAACGGTGGCATCTTTCCTCCACTTTCAGCGAATAGCCTCGCGGCGCTGCTCTAAAGCACAAACCGCTGGCACTTGGCCAGCCTTGGTGGCGCGATTTGGCGTGCAGCAATTCTGCAGGTCCTGCTGGTCCTGACAGCGCATGTTGCCGGCCCGGCGGCGCTGAGTTATAGCCAGCGCGATGTCTGTGGTACCACCAGATGGCGAAATGGGCGAGAACGCCGTCGGAGCCCCTCAGCAATCGTTCGATGAATCAGCGGATGCTGGGAAACGGCTTCGTGACTCGAACAAAGAATCGGATTGCGATGTCGGTGAAGCTCGCGGTGTGCGGCTCGTCAATGTCAATGAGCTTCGGGGTGATAATGCTGAGAGCACCTGTCTGCGGCCCCTTAACATGTGTGATCTCGGATCTTGTGAAGTGTGTTGGTACAACCCAGATCATCCTCGGTTCAAGAAGCCGTGAGTCATGGCGGCCCCCATGGTGGCCGTCGCTGAGCACCCAGGGAGTGGAAGGCCAAAATGGAAGGGATGACGTCTGAGAGCATTTCCGTCCTTGTTACATTCACCATCTACTTGGTCGCCCTTTTGGCCATCGGCCGTCTCAGTGAGCGCAAACATTCCAAGTCCTATGAAGACTTCGTCTCCGCAGACAAATCGCTTGGCGGTGTTGCGACCGCCCTCTCTGCGGCTGCGAGCTCTGAGAGTGTTTGGGTCATGCTCGGGCTCTCGGGCTTGGCGTACTGGAAAGGCATGGCGGCCCTGTGGGCTGCTCTCGGCTGTCTGTTGGGTTTTGCCTTCAACGCCGTCTTCATTACGGTTCAGTTGCGTCGTGATTCGGAGCGACTGAAGTCTTTGACCATTTCTGATTACATCGAAGATCGGCTCGGCGACCGCTCTAAGATTTTGCGGTTGGTCTCTGCGAGTCTCATCACCTTCTTCATGGTTTCTTATGTCGTTGCCCAATTCACCGGTGCTGGCCAGCTCTTCGTCGGCCTGAATCTCCCCGGGCTCGAACTCGGTGGCGCAGACATGCGTTACTTCTATGGCGTCTTGGTTGGTGCCCTCATCGTCGGCGTCTATATCAGTTTTGGTGGCTACGCGGCGGTCTGTTGGACTGACACCCTGCAGGGCACGCTCATGTTTGTCGTCATGTTGTCTCTGCCAATTTTGGCGTTGGTCAAGGCTGGCGGGCCAAGCGGTGTGGCGGAAACATTGGAACCTCTGGGGTTGTTGTCGATCTCTGGGGCTGAAACAGCGGGTTGGGCTGCGGCGGGTTTCATCATTGGCCAGTTAGGTATTGGCCTTGGTTACCCAGGGATGCCACACATGCTGGTTCGCTATATCACTGTTGTCAACGACGTCGAAGCGAAGCGGTCGGCATGGATTTCTGTCGTCTGGAGTCTTGTCGTTCTATTTGGTTCGGCGATTCTCGGGATAGCCACGCGCGCGCTCTATCCGCACCTCGCAGAGTCGCAGAAGCTCGCCGAGGCACTGGTGTTGCCCCACTTCTGTCACGAGCACCTTCATCCGATCTTTACGGGCGTGGTCATCTCCTCAGTGACCGCGGCGATCATGTCCACCGCCGACAGTCAACTTATGTATGCGGCCACCAGCTTCATCAATGATTTTTGGCTCAAGCTCACCGGTGGAACCACGGCGATGGTGAGCAGACTCGTGGCGTTGACGCGATTGGCCGTCATCGTCATGACCCTCATCGCCATGGCGGTGGCTTTTGCCGAAGTGCGCCTCATCTATACCTTTGTGTTGCTTGCTTGGGGCGCGCTCGGTGCCGCCTTCGCACCGATCATCATCCTGTCGCTCTACTGGAAGCGCTTGACCCGCTGGGGTGCTTTGGCTTCCCTCATAACAGGCCCTGCCGTCGTACTCATTTGGCACAACGTCGACATCTTGCAGAGGAATCTGTATGAGCTCGTTCCGGCCTTTGTCGTCAGTTTCATCGCAACCGTGGTTGTGAGTCTCGTCACCTGGGAATCCGAGAAGGGCAATGTCAACACGGGCGGTTGAGCTTGACGCCGTTTACGCGGACAAAATGCTGTGTTGGCGGATCCTGGCCGTTGGGATAGAGAGGGCGAACTGGAGGTTCCCATGCGTGCTGCTATTGCCGTCATTGTCTCCTTCGTCGCGGTCGTTCCTTTTTCAGCTTTCGTTGCGCGGGCTGACGTGCAGAGCTCCTGGGACTCGTACATCAAGGAGAACCGATACAAATGCCCTGGGCCGTTCGACACCCTTGCCAAGGCTCGCAATGTCCAGCTCTCAGGTAAAAACTACGTGCACACCGGCTACAAAATGGTGGTGGAGAACCCCGACGCAGACACGGTTGTGAAGATAGGCGTCATCAGTGCAATCAAGGACGTCACTGAGGGTACCAAGCTGAATTTTGCCGATGCCATTGCGTGGTTCAAGTCGGCGGGTGTCGAGTGGTTGGTTGCCAACGGCGATCTTGCCCTGGAGGAGTTTGATCTCGAAGAGGTCATCGATATGTTGGGAAGGAGCGGCTTGCCGGTGCTCATCGTTCTCGGCAACAGCGAGAGCAAAGGTAGCTTTGCTCGAGCTTACAAAGACCGCAGCGAGAAGTTTCCGAATTTGATCAACGGTGTTCTGGTGCGACAGATCATTGCTGACGATGTTGAGTTCTGGACCCTACCCGGATATTTCGACAAGCGTTTCGCTCACGCTGGTGCCTTCTGCAGTTACAACGAAGATCACGTCACCGAGCTCGGCAAGACATTGAAGCCAGGCGGAATGTCACCGCTCGCGTTGGTTTCCCACGGGCCGCCACGTGGCAAAGGTCGCCAGGCACTCGACTGGGTTGCCGCTGGTGAGAATGTCGGCGACGAAACGATGGCGGCACTCATCAAGAGCAACAAGATCCCCTTCGGCCTGTTTGGCCACATTCTCGAAGCTGGAGGTGCCGCCGTGGGCACGGACATGAGCAAGCCGGTTAAGTCTGGCACACCAATAGCAGAGCTTTACGTCAACGCCGGATCACTGTCTGGAGATCCGTGGGGCATGAATGATGGCTCAACATCCTATGGCATGGCCATGCTCGTGACCATCAAGGACGGCAACGCCACCTACGAGACAAAACACTTCCCCAATCGCGTTGAGTGAAATTGAGCGGTGGTTGGCTGAGCCAAACACACGGGATCGGCGCCCTATGGCAATCAGCTTGTCGGTGGCGGCGCAATGTCAGTTTGGCTCGGTGGTTTGACCTTGGGCATGCGACGCCGGATCACCAAAATGCCGACGATGAAGAAGACGCCCGCGCCGATCAGAGCCCCAACAAGCTGTGCTTGCAACAGTTGCGAAGCCACCGAGGCGGCGAGCTCCGGACAACTGCACAATGCCTGCCCGGCCGCTCCCGGGGACACGTACCAGGCAATAAATCGCGGTGCGATGAGGCTGGCGACGATCGCACCCACAATGGCACCGGCCAACGCCACAACACTCAGCTTCTTTAAGGTTGCGAGCATGTCTTCACCTGCGCCGACCCTGCGAACTCAACGCTCGCAGAGGCTCGGAGTCTGGGAGATAAGGAGAATCCTCTAGGTGGCGCTCCGAAGCAATGCCCGAACGGTCACAGGTCGGAGACGTCAACTTCCTCCCACACCAAGGCGTCGATGTGATCTTTCACCTCGTTAGGGAGATTGAGAAACTCGAAGCCGACGCGGCCGCCCCCAGTCCACGCTACGCGAACTCTGACGAGAACCGGCGAGTCGATATTGGGCAGCGTGAGCCTAATGTCGTGCTCTGCGTCGATGGGGAACTCTCCATCCAGTTCGATACCAATGCCTCCGGCGCCGAGGCTCCAGCAAACGGCTCTTAGCAACTCATCGTCATTCGTGAACACGACATCGATTGCGATGTTGGCGCGTTGGTGCTTGCGCTTCTCATTTTCCGTCTGTCCGGCTAGGAATTCGGCTTTGAGCTCGGACCAACGTGTTCGCTCGGTTTCTGTCGCTTCACCAGTCTTCATCTTGTTGTTTAGAAGTTTGAATTCATGCTCGGTCGACATGCCGTGATCTCCTGGGAACGAATCTCCATTTCGACACAAGGTCGTGGCGGGCGCAAGACAAAGAACAGGTAACTGCTGATCCGCTGCTTGGGTTTGTCCAGATGCCGATAGCGGGTGTACTTTGCCTCGGGCCCCAGGTATCACTGGGGCCGTTGCCTTGAGAGGTGTTTCCATGCAACATTCGCGCGTGCCCAAACGACTCAGACTCCTTGCCCTGTTGTTGATTGCGGTGAGCAGCATCACCCTCGCCAAAGACAATGAGCCCGTGGTGACAGCGTCCGAATTGAAGACAGCTGCGCCAGGGATCAAGTCCACGGGCCTGACCGACGAAGAAATTGCCGCGAAGGCAAAGACACTCAAGGGTTATGACCCAGACGGCGGCAAAGGACGCAAGGTATTCGAGGTGCCCATTGAGGGGACCATCGATCTGGGTCTCGCGCCCTTCATTGAGCGCATTGTCGAGGAGGCTGCTCCTGGGGATATCATTTTCATCCGCATGAATACCTTCGGCGGACGTGTTGATGGTGCGGTGCGCATGCGCGACGCGTTGCTGCGAGCGAAGTCCACCAGCGTCATCTTCGTTGAGGGCCGCGCTATCAGTGCTGGCGCTTTGATCGCGCTCGCCTGCGATACCATCATCATGAACCCAGCCGCCACCATCGGTGATGCCATGCCAGTGCGCATGGGCGAGGACGGTGACGCCAAGGCGACCAGCGAGAAGGCCATCAGCTATATGCGTGAAGAGATGGCCGCCACCGCCAAGGCAAATGGGCGCTCTGACGACATTGCTCGTGCCATGGTCGACCCCGACGTCGAGATTGAAGGACTCATCGCCAAGGACAAGCTCCTCACCCTCACCGCTGACAAAGCGTACGAGCTTGGAATTGCCGATTTGCTCATCGACGATTTTGACAAAGCCGTCGCGGCTCTCAATCTCATGGGAGCTCAGAGAGTTGACATGCACACCACCTGGGCGGAGTGGCTGGCGAGAAGGCTCACGGATCCCATTATCAGCTCACTCTTGATGTCCTTGGGCATGATCCTACTTATGATCGACATCTACACCCAGGGCTTCGGTGTCAAAGGCGTCCTTGGGCTGTTTTGCCTCGCGCTGTTTTTCCTCGGCCAGTATACCGCGCACCTCGCGGGTTGGGAGGAATTGTTGTTGCTCACGGTGGGTTTGGTGTTGCTGGGGGTGGAGATCTTCGTCCTCCCCGGCTTCGGCGTTGCCGGAGTTGCTGGCGCTATCGCTGTGGGGGCCGCGGTGGTGATGGCTCTTGTGGAGCTCAATCTGCCCTTGGATGTGGCCATGGACCTCGGCTACGTCCAGGACGCCATCCAACAGGCCGCTGTTCGCATCGCCATTCTGTTGGTGTTGGGGATTGGTCTAACGGTGATGATGGCGCGCTATCTTCCCACCTCCCGTTTCGGTCGCCACATCATTCTTGCCGGTGCCACCACCATAGAAGAGGGGTACGTCAGCCAGTCGGAGAAGGCTGAAGATCTCGTTGGCAAAACCGGCGTTGCCGCGGGGGACCTTCGGCCCGCAGGAATAGCGGAGATTGATGGCAAGCGCATTGATGTTGTTTCCCAGGGTGACTACATCAAGCGTGGGACTGAAATAAGGATTACAAATGTCGACGGCAACCGCGTCGTCGTCACAAAGGTTAGTTAACGAT
>MGST01000325.1 GCA_001798605.1 Deltaproteobacteria bacterium RIFOXYA12_FULL_58_15
AGTGCCCGCACTTTGCTGCTGCCATTGTCTGACGCAGGAGATCCATCCTTGAAACTTGCGAGCGCACGTCGCCTCAACGAGCCCCTAGGCCAGGTGGACTCAGAGAAGCTTTCCGACGACTCGCGGTCCCTGATTTCCGAGCTGAGCCAATACGTCACCGACGTTGCGATCTATGGCTCTCTTGGTTTGCCACCCAAAAAGGGATCCACCGTCGCTACCTGGACCCTCATGGCCGTGTTGACCATCGTCATCCTCATCGAATTGCCCGGTGGCGCTACAGACCAAGAGAACCTCTACAGGCTCGGCGCACTCGAGCTCTCGGCAGATCCGCGTCGTGTCACCGGCAGCTGGTGGCGAATCGTCACCGCGGCCTTCCTACACTTTGGTTTGAGCCACTATGCGGCCAACCTCTTCGGCCTATTCTTCCTCGGCCGATACATGGAACGCATGTGGGGGGCGGCAGGCGTTCTCGCCTGTTATCTAATCGCCGCCATCGGTGCCAACGCTGCAGCCATCTACCTGTTAGCCCCACCAACGGGCAATGCCTTCGTGGTGGGCGCATCAGGGGGCGTCATGGGAATCGTCGGCGGCTTGGTCGCCTTGCTCCTTGCCGAGTGGCTCCGTACGCGCACTCGACTGCTGCTCCGCCAACTTGCACTCCTAGGCCTGGTGCTCGTCGTTCAGCTCGTCTTCGACCTGTCGACCCCAAACGTCAGCTCCACCATCCATCTGTCTGGCGCCTTCATCGGCCTGCTCACGGGCATCGGCTTGGCGTGGTTGCACAACATCTACGGCCCGAAGAAGTAACGCCGTTTATTTTGTCGGGCAGGAGGATTGTGCGCAAATAGTACTCGGGCCGAAGCATGAGTGAATGTCTATCGGCACCAGGAGGAATCATGTCCCGCCTCGACAACCTGCTCCCGTTTAACCCAAGCTCTCGTTACGAAGTGCAAGAATTCATTGTTGGCGAGTACGGCGAGCTCATTGGCACCTACATTGATCTTCTCGATGACGATGAGGGGCTCGAGGAGCTTGTTTTTCGTCTCGCTTGCGGTGAGCTCGACACGCCCTAGTTCTGGCCCGAAACCATCGAATGGATCCGTGTCCCCAACTGAGGGGATACAGTGCCGCACAACCAGCAGCCCCTACTTGCCGGCACCAAGAAAATCTTTGATGGACTTGTAAATGCCGTCCTTGTTAGGGATCTCCGAGGTCAGAACGTTGTCATCTTCCCCGAATTGGCTGCGGAGGTCTTTGATGAATTGTCCCGAGCCATACGGACTCTCGACCTGGCCGTAACAGAACACGTTTGAGATGGGCACCAGGTGATTCTTGAGGATGTCCATGCACACTCGAGTGTCGTCTGCCGACCAGTTGTCGCCGTCGGAGAAATGGAATGGGTAGATGTTCCATTGTGACACGGGATATTCGGCATCAAGTATCTCGGCGCAAAGTTTGTAGGCGCTGGAGATCATGGTGCCGCCCGACTCGCGGGTGTGGAAGAACGTCTCGCCATCGACCTCTTTGGCCGTAGCGTCGTGAATGATATAGCGGGTCTCGATACCCTTGTACTGTGAGCGCAGCCAGGTATCGATCCAAAACGATTCAATGCGGACGATTTCCTTTTGTTCGTCGCCCATACTTCCAGATACGTCCATCATGTAGATGATGACCGCGTTGGTCTCCGGCTCGTTACGTATGTTGAAGGTTCGGTAACGGCGATCCTCGCGGGTAGGTATGATGATGGGGTTCTTCGGGTCGTATTGCCCCATGCTCAAAGTTCGCCGCAGTGCTTGCTTGAAGGTGCGCTTGAAATGTCGCAACGACTCGGGCCCAGAACGGTGGATGCCGGTGTACCGATAACGTTGAGCAGAGATTCTCTCAGTGCCCTTGGGCTCGATCTTGGGTAGCTCAAGCATTTCACCGAGCATGCCCGCAAGCTCTTCAAAAGTGATATCGACATCGAGGGTGTGCTCACCAGCATCGGAGCCCGCCTCTTTGCCGTCCCCCGGCTTGATGTTGCCAGGTGCCAACTCGTCGCCAACTTCGCCTTCGCCTTGGCCGACACCACCGCTGTCGCGATGATCGTAGACGAAGTGGGGCAGATCGATTTGCGGCACTGGAATCGAGATCTTGTCCCGACCCTTCTTGCCGATCATCTCCCCCTTCGAGATGTATTTCTTGAGGTTTTGCTTGATCCTGCCGCGGACGATCTGGCGGAATCGTCGGTGGTCCTGTTTGATTCGCAGACTCATGCTAACCAAACTCTAGTACACCCAGAGCCTGCCCGCCAGCGATTCAATCGCAGAACGTTCTGCGTTGTATCGGGTTTTCCGCGGGGATGGACTCACGGAGTCGGTGGGCCCGTCACGGGGTCAAAAAAAGGGCTGAGTTGTCCTCTAGTCGGTGTTACCCTAATTCAACAGTATTGTGTCCTGTTGGCTTGGCCAAAAGTGGAGGATTTATGTCGGACGTCCTTTCCAAGATCGCCGCTCACCAAGACCTGAACGAGTATCAGGAACAACATTGGACGGGCACCTTCGAAGATTACATCGAGCTCGTGCGCGGCAATCCAAAGATCACTCGTAACGCCTATCAACGTGTTTACGACATGATCTTGTCATACGGCAAAGAAGAGTACATCGACTCGAAGAAAAAGCTCGTTCACTACTTCTTCTTCGATGATCCACACAATGATGGGCACGATGCCATCTACGGCCTCGACATTCCGTTGATGCGCTTGGTCAACGTGTTCAAGAGCGCAGCCTTGGGATACGGGACGGAGCGTCGCGTGCTGCTGTTACACGGTCCGGTCGGCAGCTCAAAATCGACGATCGCCCGATTGCTGAAGAAGGGATTGGAAGAGTATTCGCACAAACCGGAGGGGGCGCTCTACACGTTCGATTGGTACACGGACGAGATGCGTGATGACGGCACTGAATACCGCGATCACATGCCGTGCCCGATGAACGAAGACCCTCTGCGCCTCATTCCTGTGGATTGGCGCGCAAAGGTTTATGAGGAGCTCGGCCTCAAGAGCAAGGAGTACCCGCTGCCCCTTGATGGCGAACTATGTCCCGCATGTCGACATGTGTTTCGCGAGCTCATGCAAAAGTACAAAGGTGATTTCTCGCGGGTTGTCGCGCATGTGAAAATGCGTCGTTTGGTGCTGTCGGAAAAGGACCGCGTCGGTATTGGAACGTTCCAACCTAAGGACGAGAAGAATCAGGATTCCACCGAACTAACAGGTGACATCAACTATCGCAAGATTGCCATCTATGGTTCGGATTCAGACCCACGTGCGTTCAATTTTGATGGTGAGTTCCACATCGCCAATCGTGGAATCATTGAGTTCATCGAGGTGCTCAAGCTCGATGTCGCCTTCCTCTACGATCTGCTCGGCGCATCGCAAGAGCACACAATCAAACCGAAGAAGTTTGCACAAACCGACATTGACGAAGTCATCCTCGGTCACACCAACGAGGCCGAATACAGGAAGCTCCTCAACAACGAGTTCATGGAAGCACTTCGCGACCGCACGGTAAAAATCGACATTCCTTACATCACCAAGCTGTCGCAGGAAGTTCGCATCTACGAGAAGGACTACAACAACCGGCGCATTCGAGGAAAACACATAGCCCCGCATACCTTGGAGATGGCCGCGATGTGGGCGGTGGCCACTCGTCTCGAAGAACCCAAGAAGGCCAACCTCGAGGTTATGCAGAAGCTCAAGCTCTATGACGGCCGCATGCTTCCTGGATTCACGGAGGAGAGTGTCAAAGAGCTGCGCAAAGAAACCGAGCGCGAGGGCATGGATGGCATGAGCCCTCGCTACATTCAGGACAAGATCTCCAACGCCTTGGTTTCCGACAAGGGCGCGGGCTGCATCAATCCCTTCCTCGTCCTCAACGAGCTCGACTCGGGACTCACAAACCATTCGTTGATTACCCGCGAGGACGACAAGAAGAGATACCGTGAGCTGGTCTCACGGGTGAAGCAGGAATACGAGGACGTTGTCAAAAACGAAGTGCAGCGGGCCATCAGCGCTGATGAGGAGGCCATTTCCAAGCTCTGTGCCAACTACATCGACAACGTCAAGGCGTACACACAAAAAGAGAAGGTCAAGAACAAATACACAGGTCAGTTCGAGGAGCCCGATGAGCGGTTGATGCGCTCTATTGAAGATAAGATCGACATCGCCGAGAGCCGCAAGGACGATTTCCGGCGCGAGATCATGAACTACATCGGTGCTCTCGCGATCGAAGGCAAGAAGTTCGACTACCGCACCAATGAGCGCTTGCACAAAGCCCTTGAGCATAAGCTGTTCGAAGATCAGAAGGATTCGATCAAGCTTACCACGCTCGTGTCCAACGTGGTTGACCGTGAAACCCAAGAGAAGATCGATGTCGTCAAAGAACGGATGATTCGCAATTACGGGTACTGCGAAATCTGTGCCACAGATGTGCTCAATTTCGTCGCTTCCATTTTTGCTCGCGGCGACGCTAAAGAGTAGTTTCTGACAGAGAACCCATTTTGGGGGCTCACTGTCGATGACCTCTGCGGCCACCGAAGTCTGGTAGCCACAGTACAGCAGAACAGTTGGCTTCTGGCGACGGAAGCCAAATCGATTGACGCCCTACGATGCCTCGGCGCAAGAAACCAGACCAACCGCCCGCCGGAACTTTCGAACCCGCGTCACCGTCAGATCCGAAGGAGGTGTTGAGACTCTATGCCATCGCGGCCAAGATCGCTTGCGCGCTGCCTGAACAACTCGAGATGCTGGAGGACCGCATCTCCCAGTTGACCGCCTCTCTCGTGCCGCCCGAATCTGCGGCGGCTGAGGATTGCGAAAAACTCTGGCGTTTCTTCAAACGCGCCGTTGCCAGCCCAAAAATCACCCTTCGACGCGAGGCGGGCAAAGCGCTTTTCAACGATCTCGATTCGTTGGGCCAACGCCTGGATCTCGCACCATTGACCTCTTGGGACGCCCTGCCGATGGGTGTCCGTGATCCCAAGGCACCCCAGTTCAAGCCCGAGGTGACGCAGACCCACATCACCGTAGCCAGCATTCGCCGCCGCGCCCGCCATGAGCAAAGTATGCTAGGGGACAAAGGCGCGTCTCTGTCGGCACAGTTCGTCGGCGATTTGCTCAAGCTTCTTGGGCGTCGCGACCTCGAAGAGCTCTTTGGCGAGTTGGTGGGCACTGGCATCATGGGACGTGCAGAGGGCAACATGCTCGTCCGTTGGCTCTCCAAAGGGGGCACTCTTTGCAAAGACGATGAAGCACTCATCGAGTTTCTAGTCCGCCTCGGCAAGTGGTTGGTCTCCGACTAGCCAGTTCACCCTATTTCGTGCAAAGAATCCGATTGCACACTAACGTTTTCCGCAGCGCAGTTTTGTGGTAGCCCTGTTACAACATGGACCCAACAAGCGTCATTAATGCCGTCCTCGTCGCGCAGGCACGGCCACTGCCTCCTCCTGTGGAGTACGGTTTCTGGTACTCGGTCGCCCACGCGGGTGTGGTCGAGCAGCTGGTCATGCTTGCGCTTCTCGGTTTCTCTGTGGTGAGCTGGGCGATCATCGCCTTTAAGTGGCGGACTCTTCGTCGCTCCTACCACGAGTCTGAGACCTTCCTCGATGTGTTTTGGAGCTCCAAACGACTGGATGCCATCTATCAGCGCTCCGAAAGCCTCTCGGCGAGTCCTGTGTCACAGGTGTTTCGCGCCGGCTACATCGAACTCGCAAAGATAAAGAAAAAGGGCGAATCTGACAATGGCGACATGCAGCTCGGCTCACTCGAGAGCATCGAGAGGTCACTGCGACGTGCTGCCTCAGCTGAGCTCACGGGACTCGAGTCGTTGATACCGTTTCTTGCCACGGTGGGGTCGACCTCACCCTTTATCGGACTTTTTGGCACGGTCATCGGCATCATGAATTCGTTCCAGGACATCGGCCAGATGGGCAGCGCCGGCTTCACCACCGTCGCCCCAGGTATCGGTGGCGCTTTGGTGGCTACGGCATTTGGTTTGCTCGCCGCCATCCCGGCGGTTATCGCTTACAACTGGTTTCTCACGCGCATTCGCATTCTCGACACAGAGATGAGCAACTTCTCGAGCGATTTTCTCAACATCATTAAACGGCACTTCTTTTAGACCATGGCGATGCAAACAAATGGCTCCGGTCGCGCCATGAGCGAAATCAATGTCACGCCGATGGTTGACGTGATGTTGGTGCTCTTGGTGATCTTCATGGTTACCGCACCTCTGATTCAACAGGGCGTTAAGGTCGATCTGCCGGAAACGAAAGCCGCTGCCCTCGATAGCAAGGAAGATCGGATCATTCTTACGGTGACGGCGGAGAAGAAGATCTACATCTCCAATGCCAGCATCAAAGGAGCCACCGAAATCCCATACGCCCAGCTACGCGACAAGCTCGTCGGCAATGCGAAGTTAGAACAGGACAAAGAGATCTATCTGCATGCCGACAGAAACCTAGATTATGGCTTTGTCGTCGACATCATGGCGATCGTCAAAGACGCAGGTGTCGAAAACATGGGGATGGTCACCAACCCCTCCGTCAGTCGTCCTCAGTAGCATCCGCAACTTGGTCACAATGAAACGACCAGCTTCGAATCAACTTCTGCGATCTTCAGTGGGATAGCCCGAAGTCATCCTTTGTCATTGATGGTGTCGAAAGTCTCGTCGTCGTTGTTGTTGTCGTCGTAATCGTTGTTGTCGCCGTAGTTCGTGGCCGCGTCGGCATCTGCGTCGACGGTGGAAGATACCGGCGCGTCGGATTTCTTGCTCTTGAGCTCGACCAACACGCCGCTCATCTGCTTGGGGTGAATGAAACAGATGTCGTTGTCGCGGAAGGTACGGACGCCACCGATGGTCGGGTACTCCCGGTCCTTGAGCTCGCCGATGGACTCGCGAGTGTTATCGACTCCGAACGAAACGAGCATGACGCCTTCGCCCTGGGCTTTAATGAATTTTGCAACCTCGCCATCGGCGACCGTCGACTGCAGCAATTCAATAGCTACCTCGCCGAGCTGATAACGTGCCACGCGGATGTGCTCCGATTCGTCAGCGAACTCGTCGTCAGGACCGTCTTTGCCGAGCAAGGGCTCCCATACTTCGCGGGCCGCATCCAAATCCTTCACTGCCACGCTGATGTGATCGACTTTGTTGATCTTCATGTTTGCTCCTCGGACAGCAGTTTCTTTCGGCGGCGCACCTTACACTGTGGCTCGCCACGGGCAAACCCACAATTTCTATCAGGACACCGTTTCCATCTCTTTGATCTAGGACGGAAAATTGACATCTGCGCAGACGTTCAGGTATACATGTTTTCAGTACACCTTGGAGGACGCGATGGCCAAGCTTCCTGAGCTGACGGACAGGCAACGTGAGGTATTTGATTTCATTCAAGAGCGAATTCGCGCCTGGGGCTACCCACCAACCATTCGCGAAATCGGCGAGCATTTTTCCATTCGTTCCACCAATGGCGTTGCCGACCATCTGAAAGCACTCAAGCGCAAGGGTTATCTCACCCAAGAGGGGATGAAGTCGCGCACTTTACGGCCGGCCAAATCCTCACGGGGCAGTGTGGTGCGTGCTGTCATGCCAAAAAGTGGTGGCACGGTGAGCATTCCTCTGCTCGGTCGCGTTGCTGCCGGAGAGCCGATTCTTGCTGAAGAGCGGGCAGAGGGCTCGGTGGTGGTCGACTCCTTTCTGGTGGGCGACGGGCGCAAGCTCTTTGCCCTCAAGGTCGTTGGCGAGTCGATGATCGACGACGGTATCCTCGACGGTGACTACATCTTTGTGCGCAAACGCTCCCACGCTGAACCCGGTGAAATCGTTGTCGCGATGATCGAGGATGAGGCCACGGTCAAAAGGTATTATCCGGAGCCTGGACGCATTCGCCTGCAGCCGGCCAACAGTGCGATGGAGCCCATCTATATTAAGGAGAGCGACTTCAGAGAGACGCAGCTAATCGGCGTCGTTGTTGGTGTCTATCGCAAGGTCTAGTCTACGTCAGGCAAGCGATTCTCAATTTCGTCCACCAGCTCGTAGAGCTCGTCGAGCCTCGTTTCGAGGTTGGCGAGATCCTCTCGGGTTACCAGGCCAGGGTTGGAGGCGGCCAACCACTCTTTGAACATTTCGAGCATCGTGTTGGACGGCATCGAGCGTCCATACCTCCATGGACGGTAGAGCGTCAACGTTTGTGTGTCGCCCGCCAACCGATGCTATGGTGGCGTCCATGGTGCTGCCGCGATTGCGCATTGTGACTGGCAAAGGTGGTGTTGGCAAAACCGTCGCCGCCACCGCGTTGGCTATGGCGGAGGCACGTCAGGGCCGAAGGACCCTGCTCGCGGAGGTAAACGGTCGTGACCGAGTGGCGGCTTTGCTCGGTGTGAAACCGGTTGGCGCCAAGATGCGCGAGGTGTTCGATCATTTGCACATCGTCGACATGAATCCGCGGGATGCCATACGCGAATACGCTCTGCTGCGCTTTCGTTTCGAGGCGGTGTACAACACGGTGTTTGAAAATCGACTCGTACGTCGGTTTCTGCGTTTGATCCCATCCCTCGGTGAGCTGGTGATGCTTGGCAAGGTCTGGTTTCACGAACAAGAGAAAAGCGACGACGGTAGTCCGCGATTCGATGTCATTATCGTTGACGCGCCGTCGACCGGTCACGCCAAGACCATGTTGAGGGCACCCGCAGTGGTAGAGCGGACTGTGCCGCCAGGTCCACTGCGAGACATCACTCAGAACCTGCAGACATTGCTGACCGATCATCAACGCACACAGCTGCATGTCGTGACGACGCCGGAGGAGATGCCGGTCAACGAAGCCATCGAGCTTGAGCAGGCAGCCGTGCATACCTTGGGCGTCGGACTTGGTACGACCATTATCAATCAGTACGTTGAGCCTCTCCACCGTGCCGCCCTTGCTGCGGTGGTTCGAGCAAATCCCGAGAGCTCGCTGTCACAGACTCTGTCCATTCGAGACGCCAAGAGTCGAGCTGGGGACGCATTCTTGCGCCGTTTGCCTGCGTACATGTTGGAGGGATCTGTCAGATTGCCTCGGGTCGTTTCGAGGGAGTTTGGCCGCACTGAGATTGATGCTTTCGTGAATCTCCTTGCGCCTGCTGTGGTTGCCGAGACGAAGACATGAAACCAGTGTGGGAGAACCGCAAGGTCGTCATTTGCGTGGGCACTGGTGGCGTTGGCAAGACCACCGCGGCGGCCAGTCTTGGTCTCGCAGCGGCGTCGCAGGGCGTGCGAACATTGGTGATGACCATTGATCCAGCTCGACGGCTCGCTAACGCCCTTGGCATAACCGACCTCGGCAATGTCGAGAGGGAGATTTCCGCCGAGCAACTGGAACCATTTGGCGTCAATCTCGCTGCGCCTTTGTGGGTGATGATGCCTGATGTCAAACGCACTTTTGACCAGCTCATCGAGCGGACAGCTCCCGACGAGGAAAGCCGGCAAAGAATATTGCGCAATCGCGTTTATCAACACTTCTCCTCGGCACTGGCGGGCTCGCACGAGTACGCCGCAGTCGAGAAGCTCTATGAGGTGTATTCCGCAGGTCGGTATGATCTCATCATTCTCGATACGCCGCCTTCGCAGAACGCTGTCGATTTCCTTCAAGCTCCCGGTCGCATTCTCGACTTCCTCGAAAACGAAACGCTGCAATGGCTGCTCAAGCCATATGTTCTGTCAGGGAAGATCTCATTGAAACTGCTTGATTTTGGCAGCTCGATGATGCTGCGGACTCTCGGGAAACTGGCTGGCGCCGAAACCTTGCGGGAGCTCGCGGATTTTGTTTTATCGCTGCGCGGCACCTACGATGGCTTTCGCCAACGCTCGCACCGTGTTCGTGAGTTGATGCGCTCGGACGAGATGGCTTTCGTACTGGTTACCTCTACTTCGGCAACCCAGCAGCGTGCCATGCTACAGTTCAAGCGCGAGCTTCACGCAGAGGGCCTCAGGGTAAACGCAGTGGTGGTCAATCGCATAAGAAGGCCGCTCCCACCTGAATCCGAGTGTCGAGCATTCCGATTCAAGGCGGAGCAGGCATTGACTCCAATGGGAGAAGGAGTGCTGCGCGATGTGTTGAATGCCCTCGACGAGGAGAAAGAGATCGCCACCCTCGACCAACAATCAATTGCTGAGTTGGCGGCCAGATTGGCAGACACCCGTCTCATTTTGTTGCCCGAGCTTCCCCTTGACGTGCATGATTTGTCGGGCCTCGCCCGGCTCTATCCATATTTCAATGACAACAGCCGTTTGGATATCTAATCGGTCATCGTGCCCCACAGCAGCGAGTAGCCGAAATCCTCAATAGTTGACACCTATTCGCCCAGGAACGATAGTCCCAAGGTGGTAAGAAGGGTCACGGCGGTGACCATCTGTCTGAATTGAGGAGGCCGGAAATGCGCCGAGAGCGACAGCGGGTTTTTGCCTTTGGGCTACTCGTGGCAACGATGACCGTTGTTCCTTCCGTTGCAAGCGCAAACCCTTTTGACATTTCGCTGCGTGGCCTTGGAAGGCCCCCAAGCGATGCGACTCTCGACCACCCAACCGTGTTGCGCTACAAGAATCTCAGCTCTGAGCTCGCGTTTGCGTTGGCACCGCGACCCTTGGCACCAGCAGAGACTCTCGGCGTTAGTGGTTTCGAGTTTTCTCTGGCATCCACAACCGCGGACATAAACGATCAGGCTGATTATTGGCAGGGCCAACCTGGTTCCCCTGTCTTTGAAGGTGTCCTGCCGTCCCACGGCAGCCGCGGTGTGCCGACGGCGTTCTGGGTGCCGACGGTGCATGTTCGCAAGGGACTGCCCATGTCGACGGAGATAGGCATCACCGGTGCGTATCTTGCTTGGAGCGAGATGACGATGCTCGGCGTCGAGGGCAAGGTCGCGCTGCACGAGTCATACTTTCGCTGGGCCCCGGCTATCTCGGCTCGTGGTGCAGTGGGGCGACTGTTTGGATCTAGCGATCTCGATCTCATGACCATCGAGGTCGACGGACTCGCCTCACTGCCTTTTGGTGTCGGTGGCATGGCGCAGATCACTCCGTACGCCGGTTACGGCTGGCTCTTTGCCGACGTCAATTCCCATGTTCTCGATGAAACGCCTTACAAAGTGAACGACGAGAGCGTGCCCGTGGCAGATCGCGAGCAGAAAGGTGGGGAAAGAGGCTCATTGTACACTTTCCCGCGTCTGATGTGGTCTGACAACAGCCATGGTCGCTTCTTCGTCGGCCTGCGGGTCAACGTCGCGATGATCGAAATTCTCTATGAGCTAGACGTTGGCTTCTTGGGGGGCGAAGCGGGTACGCTGCACAGCCACTCGTTCAAGATTGGTTTTGACGTCTGAGGCAGCCGTGGAAGTCGACAACGTCGCTGCTGAAGTCTTTCTTCTCCTATTGGTAATCGGGGTGGTGTTTGTTGCGACGCGCCTCGGGGCCCTTGGGGATGCGCTTGGTGCTGCCATGGGCAGCCTGATTGGCTCTGACCGCAAAGACGAGAAGGACAGCGACGACGCCTGAACCGGTTTCCTATTCCATTCTGCTCTTGCGTTTGCCCCGTTTGCGCTTGCTCTTGCGTTTGCGCTTGCCCTTTGCTGGGTCCTCCTCTTTCCCCGGTTCGAGCACTGACTCGGGGGCCGTCGGTCTTGTGATGATGAGCGGCTGACCTTTGTCGAGCCGAACGGTGTGTTCGAGATCGACAAGGCTCGAAGGCGGGTTCAGCAGAACAACGGTGAACTGCGCAGTTTCCCCGTTGCCGAGTGGGGCGAGCTCTAACGCGGCGGCCTTCTGTTGGTATGCCTTCGTCAAAGAGGTTCGGTCAGTGAGCGCTGCAACCTCTGAGGGACTCAGTGGAACACCCACCGGTCCTTCGCCGCGGGCCACCAACTGACCGCGTTTGTCGTGCAACTCCGCGATGGCGTTCAAATTCTCACGTGGCTCTCCTGAGCGGTTTTCCACCTTTCCGGTGAACACCAGCACCTCATCACCATTGTGAATCTCATAGGTCACGGAGCGCATGACCACCGGGTATACCTCTTGATATGATTCGTTGACGATATCTGGAGACTTGGAGGGGTCGCGAAGACCAATAAGTGAGAGGTCGATGCGCCCACCGCCGAGATACAACAGAACGCCAGCGCCCAAGACGGCGGCGACTGCCAGATATCCTACCAGCTTGGCACCAATGCCACCTCGTGCTGCAGACTCCGACGTCAACTGGGGTAGCACAACCCCGTCTCTGGGAATCGGGGAGGCCGCCTCGACTGCCACACCAAGAGCGGCAGCCTCGAGGCGTCCGAGGACGTGGTCGGTTGGCGGCTGCATGGGTGAATCGGAGAGTGCCTCGAAGGTTCCATCGATGTTGAGGCTTCCCCCCATAGCAGCCGCTGCGTCTGCAAAGGGATCATCATAGGAGGACGGCAACTCGCTGATGCCACCGTCGTCGCCCATCATCATAATGTCATCGTCGTCGACGAAATCGGCCTCCCCATCGGCTGGGGAAAAATTGTCCAGAACAGGTGCGGCACCTTCTTGCGCTGCAGCGCGAATGTCATCTGGAATAATATAGACCGCGGTTTGCACCTCATGGTGCACGCTATCGAAGGAGCCGGGTCGTAGCTCGCGAAGAGTTTCGGGCGGAATCGATGGTGTTCTGGGCGCTGGCAACTCTGGCAATTCGAGAGATGAAGGCAAGTCGCCGAAGTCGGAAAGGTCGTCAGAGTCACTTGGCGGCGCAAGCGTTGGGGCATCGAGATCCAGGTCCAACGATGCAGTGGGCTCAAACGACGGAGCGAACTGTGCCAGCGGGTTGAGCTTCGGACCACTACCGAAATCGAGGTCTAAGGGCGGTAGCGGTGGATGAGCTTCTGGGTGAGTTGGCGAGTTGATATCCAGGTCGAGTTCGGAATTCAATCTGCCATTGACCCCGGTGCTCCGGTCCGGCGCTAATTCGATAGATGGTGCCAATGCTGAGCTCGGCTGGTGGCCCGTCGGATCGGGGATAGTGACCTCTAGACCCAGATCAACGGGAACTGGAGGCGCAGCAGGACGTTGTACGACAAAACTGGTTTGGCACTTGGAACATCGTACTTTTGCCCCTCGGTCGCCGATTTTGCTCTCGTCAAGGCGAAACTTCGTATCACAATTTGCACATTGGACGATCATCTGGATCAGCACGTCCCTGGGAGCGGCAAAACTTTTCGCCTCGTTGTCACGTTAGCTTGCGCAAACTACCCAATCAAGTATTTTGAGGTGCAGTGGGAAGAAGCGTCACATGGGGAAAGTATCGACTGCTTGGTCGGCTCGCCGCTGGCGGGATGGCGGAGGTGTATCTCGCGCAACGTATCGACTCCCCTGAGTCATTTTTGGCGATCAAACGTATGCTGCCGAGACTCTCCGACGATCCCACATTCGTCTCGATGTTCATCGACGAAGCCAAGATCGCAAGCGGTCTCGCACATCCCAATATTTGCCAAATTGTCGATCATGGTGAGCAGGCGCATCAGTTGTTCATGGCCATGGAGTTCATTCACGGAAAAGATCTGCGCGTGTTGACTCGGCGGGTGCAGAAGCGCGGCGAGAGGATTCCCATCCGTTTGGTCTTGCACGTTCTTGCCGAGATCGCGGAAGCGCTAGATTATGCGCATCACAAGGCCAATGATGCAGGAGTCGTTGAGAACATCGTTCATCGAGATATTAGCCCTCAGAACATCCTGTTGTCCTATGACGGAGTCGCCAAGCTCATCGATTTCGGTGTGGCTAAGGCAAAGGACCGCGTCGCACAAACGCAGGTTGGCGTGGTCAAAGGCAAGTTCGCCTACATGGCACCAGAGCAGGCGAACGGCGGCCGTGTCGATGCACGCACCGATGTCTTCGCCCTTGGTGTGGTCCTCTACGAGCTCTGCACTGGTGTGCTTCCGTTCAAAGGTGAGAGTGACCTTTCCACCTTGCAAAGGATTGCGCGTGGTGAATTCGTGCCACCCCAACAGCTCAACCCCAAAGTGCCGGCTCGACTCGCGTCGATCATTGCTCGTTCCCTCGAGCGCGAGCCCGGTGCTCGATTTTCGAGGGCTTCAGATTTTGCCGTGGAGCTGCGTTGCCTGTTGACCGACGACACAAGAGAGATGAGTGAAGCGGTTGTGTCATCCTACATGCGCCGACTGTTTCGTGAGGACTACATTCGTGAGATCAGTCGCCTAAAAACCTACGCGTCGCGTGACAAAGACTCTGACCCGACAGATCCTGAACTGCGGCGGCCCGAGGACAGCGAGTCGCTAATTCTGGCCGCGGGTTATGATTCCGTATCGGGCGAAGGGATGGTGTTTGGCCAGAATACGAGAGCCGATTTTGCCGGACCTACCGTAGAGTTGCCACCGCCAGCCAATTGGCCTGGTTTCGCCGAGCCGACAAGAATGGAGTCAATGCCGGCCACAGAGCCGGTGATGGAATCCCCGCCCCAGGACCATGAGCGATTCGATGTGTCGGATCCTGATTACAAGGCATCGTTGGACGCAGAGCACGACGATCTCGGTGAGTTTCAGACTACTGATCTCGACGGTGAGATCAATGAGCTCATTGACTCCGTTGTCGGTGTGCAGGTACAGCCAATGCCATCGGCACCGATGATCCCCACCCAAGTATCTCAGGGTTCGAGTCAACCTCACCGATCACGAAAGCTGCTCACCTCTGCCGAGATTGCCGTATTGCTATTCACCGCTGCCCTGGGGGCAGCGCTCGTGGCTGGTATCTACATTTTTTCGTAGCGTTTTCGTTATTTCCAACCGAGGCGAGGACCCCAGGCCGGCGTCTCGTAATCTCCGGGATCACGAGTGATACGGCGTTGGTTGTTGCCATCCACGTCCATGACGAGCAGTTGCTTGCCTTCTTGCGGACCTCGAGTTGAGGTGAAAACGAGGTGATGCCCGTCCGGTGAATGGGACGGACTTTCGTTGTTTCCCTCGTCTTGAGTGAGGCGGGTGATCTCTCCCGACTCTGGGTGCACCAAGAAGATGTCGTATTTGAGGCGCTCGTCACGGGCGGTGAAAGCGATCTGTCCGCCCGGTCGCGGCGACCAATCCGGCTCTTGATTATAGCTGCCCTGGAAGGTGAGGCGGCGGGGGTTCGAGCCATCGACATTCATCACGTAGATGTGGGGATTGCCGGAGCGTGAGCTGACGAAGGCGATCTTCTTGCCGTCAGGACTCCAGGTTGGCGAGATGTCTTGGGCCCAACTGTCGGTGAGACGTCTAAGGTTCGTGCCATCGTTGTCCATCACATAGATCTCAGTGTTGCCATCGATGCTCAGGGTTAAGGCAATCTGTGTGCCGTCCGGTGATACAGCAGCACCGGTGTTGAGTCCTCGCTTGTTGGACAGCCAGGTCATATCGCCGCTGCCGAGATCGAGACGGAAGAGATCGGGGTTGCTCTTGAGATAAGAAGTCAAGAGCAGGCTGCGGCCATCGGCCGCCCACGCAGGAAGGAGGCTGAGAACGTCAGCCGGTGTGACACGTCGGTTGTTGCGACCATCAATGTCGCAGATGTATACCGCTTTGCCTTTGGCTGTTCGTTTGACGTAAGTTATGCGCGAGGAGAACACGCCCGGTTCACCCGTGAGTAGTTGAATGATCTCATCGAGAAATTCGTACACGGCCTTGTCGGTGTTGTCGACCGATGTGTCGTAGGTCCTGAGAACCAACTCGGTCTGCTGCACGACGTCGAAAAAGCGCAACGTCACTTTGGCTCTGTCACCTTCGGTTTGCAGCCCACCCCAAATCAAACCGGAGGCACCCACGTTGACCCAATTCGGAAACGAGGGACTGGTCCAACTCTCGTTCTCAGGCGCAAGGTAGGTTTTGGGCTGAATCAGCTCCAGGGAACGTGCCAGGTCCACGTTGAATCGTAACACATTCGAGAGTTCGCTTGCGAGCTTCGCCGTTGGTTTGGGTTTGCCGCCGGTCACCACGACTTCGGGAACGGCGATTGGGTAGGGGCGAAAGTTCGCGCCCCCAACGACAATCCGCAATCGTTGAGCATGGGCGTCATGTGTCCATATCAGCGAAAGCAGCGCGAAAAGTTGCAAGCGGCATATCATTGTCGCGCAATGTTACCTTTGTGCGGCCTCGCGTCAAGCTCCGCGGCCCCACTCCTTCGTTGGCAACTTGTCGCAAACACACCGCCAGTTAGCTCTCTTCGGGAGTGAACTCGATCAACACACCTTCCTCACGTACCGCGTCTCCGAGTTGTTTGGGAGGCGGTGAGACTTTGCCGCAACGTTTGACCGCGCGAACCACCAATCCATCAAATGCCTTGAGGCCAGAGCTATTCTCGACCTTGATGTCAAAAAATGTACCATCGGTGTTCACACGTACGGCTACAGTTGTCTTGCGGCCGCGGACTCGTTCTGGCGACAACCCTTCAATAGTGTAATTGCTTTTAACGCAATTGTAGATCTCCGTGACGTATTTGTTACCGATCAAGGCTTCCGTGAGACTCGTGCCGTACACCGACCCGTCTTCACGACCTTCGGGCTCCTCTTGCTCTGCGTCATTCTTCCTGAGTCGTTGCAATGCATCAGAGAGTGATGGGGTCGGTTTGGTGGCCTTTTCCACAGCCTTCGCTGGAGCGTTGCTCGTGTTTGTTGGCTTTGCCTCGGGGGCGAGGTTGACGGCGGGTTTCGCTGCGGGCTGCGGTGGCTGCTCTTTGCGGGGCAGTAGGTCTTTCTGGCGCTCCTTACCAAGGCGAACGAGCTTGGTGGCGATGACAGTCTCCGTCGGCACCATGGTACGACCGGAGCCGGCAGTACCCGCAATCAAGGCGATCACCACCAACAGGTGGGTGACGGCGGAGCCGATGATGGTGAAGCGCAGTCCGCGCGACATGCCTGCCTTGGCCATGAGCCCATTCTACACACCCGCAGTGCCACGGCAAGGTCTCCGCTGCGGTCTGTGGTCCATCGTCAATCTGCCTGGCTCCAAACACTCAAAACCGCTAGGATGCCGGTCCATGACGAAATTCATCACCTCAATATTCCTCCTTCTCCTTGGTGCCTGCGCGACGTCGTTCTCGCAAACGTCGCCCTGCCCGGCATCAAGTTCCACATCAAAGAGCGAGAACGTCGTGCTTGGCGTGGTCAATGGCATTGAGATCCGGCGCTCAGATATTGGTGCAGACTTGGAGGCTGAGCTCAAGGAAATCAAGAACGAGAGCTTGCAGCGCGAAATGCACATGCTGTGGGTGGCCACAGATGAGGCAATCACCGAGACTCTCATGCAGAAGGAAGCAGAGCAGCGCGGCATTAGCAAAGATGAGCTTCGACAACAGGAGGTCAACGCCAAGCTGAGTATGCCCACCGACGAGCAAGTGCAGGCCATCTACGATGAGAACAAGGACGTCATTGGTGTCCCCATCGAGACCGCCGCTCCGCATATCAAGCGCCAGCTCGTTGAGGAGCAGGCGGCCGAGGTGGAACGCAGCTTAGTTTCGCAATTTCGCAAGGGTGCCGAAATAAGTTACTCGCTGCCCATTCCAATTCTGCCACGCTTCGACGTCGGCGTCGGACGTGCGTCGATTTGGGGCAAGGAAACCGCCAAGGTCACCATTGTCGAGTTCTCTGATTTTGAGTGCCCGTACTGTGGCCGCGCTAGCGAAACGATTGAAGACTTGCGGGAGTTATATCCTGAGACCGTGCGCTTAGCGTTTCGTGATTTTCCGTTGTCCCAGCACGCCCACGCCAGACCTGCCGCCGAAGCCGCACACTGCGCCGACGAACAAGGAAAGTTCTGGGAGTATCACGATATATTGTTTGCAAACTCGCGGGCGCTGTCTGCTGAAGACCTCATCGGATATGCCGAGAAACTCGAACTCGACAAGAAGGCCTTCGCGGACTGTCTTGCATCGGAGCGACCCAAGGCGCTCGTCGAGGAAAACATGGCGGCAGCGCGAGAGCTCAAGCTAAGCGGGACGCCATCTATTTTCATCAACGGCATAAAGCTCATTGGACTTTTGCCATTGCCGCTATTGCAAGCAATCATCGATGACGAGATTGGCTCGCCGTAAACAAAGCGAGTAGGTTGTGAGGGGCGCATGTGGGACGCAGTCAAAGTGTTTAGCGCGACCAAACAAAAAGATCGTGACGAACTCGGTGACAAGGTAACCCATTGGCTCGACAGTCAAGGCGGTAATATCGAGGTCGTCGACAAAGAGGTGAGGCAGAGCTCCGATAGTGAATACCACTGCCTCAGCATCATTCTGTTTTATCGTCGTAAGTGACCACCGTGGGCTATTCCCAATCGCTGGAGAGTGGCTATGTCCAGTGACCCTGTTCGTCATCCCTCGCAATCCTTCGTTGAGAGCACCCACCTCGTGCTTCCCTCAGACACCAATGCAGTCGGGGGAACCTTTGGCGGTCGCATCATGCAGTGGATGGACATTGCTGCGGGGATCTCAGCAGGCCGTCATTGTGGTCGGCCAGCACTCACAGTCGCTGTCGACGAGCTTCATTTTGCGCGTCCCATTCATTTGGGCGATGTGGTTGTCGTTAGGGCCCAGGTCAACCATGCCGGCAAGAGCAGCATGGAGGTTGGCGTTGAGGTGGAGAGAGAGCACGCAGGATCTTTGGTGCGAGAACACTGTCTGTCCGGCTATTTCATCTTTGTCGCGGTAGATGATCAGGGGCGTCCGATGAACGTCCCGCCGATGGAGCCGCAGACCGAGGAAGAGAAGCGCAGGTTCGAAGACGCCCTGCGTCGTCGCAGCCGGCGGTTGTCATCTCGGAGCAAGGCTTGAGCATGGCTGAGGCCAAGCAGCCCCCAAAAAAGGAAGAAGACACGGCGAGTGCGCGCTCGCCGTGTCTAAGAACCATCTCGGAAGTCGGAGGGGGCTCCCTGAGATGATCGGCCCACGCCTACACCATGTAGGGTGAGCACTCTTTTCTTTATGAGCAGTGGGCCGTCGCCCCGTGACACACTCCCCATTCTATCAGGCACCCTCGGGTTTTGCTGTTCTCCGAGGTGGGAGAGTGTGCGACCTTGAAATACATTGTATGACACTCGCGATGGACGTCAAAAAAAACACCAAATCTTTTGATAAAAAGGCAATGCCAGTTGATCACTAAGTCCTTCTGGCGATGGTGAGAAATAAGTTGTTGGGACTCCCACCGGACACAATCTATCGCACTCCAGAGCGACTCCGGGGATTGCAAGCCGGCGCTATTGCCTCCATCATGAGCCGCAACTTGACGCCGAGGGGCGTTTTTGTGGTCGTGATTGCAACGGCGACCATGTTCGAGGACGCGCATCGTCGGCGATTGGGTGACGCGAATGTTGAGGTTGTCGACTTCCGCGATGGATTAGTTAGGCCTGGAAATCTCGTGAGGGAACACACATGAAATTTGGTGCAGAACACATAATGAAGAGAATCTCGTTGGCGGACTATGAGAAACTTTATTTCGATGAGGAGTTTAATGTCGCGTTGTGCAAGCAGGTCAAGCTGTCGCGAGATCTGATCAAACGCGAAGAAAAGGACGGCAAGCTCGAACGGGTAGTAAGAGTTAGTCCCGACCGGGAGATCCCCAAACCGGTTGCAAAGGTGATCGGCTCAAACCGCATCGAATACACCGAGTACGTGCAATACGAATACGGTAAGCATCTGGCTAAATGGTACACCAAGTCCTCGGTGCTCTCCGACAAGGTCGAGACCCACGGCGAAGTGAGATTCGCCGAAGTCCCCGGTGGCGTGAAGAGGATCCTTAACGGCGAGATCACGGTCAAGATTTTCGGTGTAGGCAAGATCATCGAAAAGTTTGTGGCGGCTGACATTGAGCGTGGTTACGAAGATGCCGCAAAGTTCACTCAGCAGTGGATAGACAAGAACAGCTGAGTTTGCGGCAGCGAGCCACGAGCGAGACTGTTGTCACCGACCTGGCAAGATGATGCAGAACCGGCAGCGCTTCGTGACGAAGCCGCAACCTGTGTTTGACCCCAACTCGTGCCGAGTGCTAGAGACTGCAAACTCCCGGCCAAATTGAGGTAGTCATGGAAGTTGAAGTTGAAGAAGTCGGTCCAGCGCAGCGCAAGTTGTCCGTAACTGTTCCTGCCGCGACTGTGGACAACGCCTTTAACAAGGCATTCAAGCAAGTCGGGCGCAATGCCGTGGTACCTGGCTTCCGTCCTGGTAAGGTTCCCCGCGGTTTGTTGGAGCTCCACTACGGCAACCAGGTGCGCGGCGAAGTGCAGCAGGAGTTGGTTAACACTTCGCTCGCCCAGGCATTCCATGAGAAGGAGATCAATCCGGTTGGCACGCCGTCTGTCGAGGCCGGTGAGCTCAAGAAGGGAGCCGATTTCAGCTATGTCGCCGATGTCGACATTCAACCTGACATTGAGCTTGGCAAGTACAAGTACCTGGTGGTTGAACCGATGGCCGTTCTGGTCACCGATGAGGAGGCCCAGGCCGATCTCGATGCTCTGCTGCAACAGTCATCGCAGCTGGTGCCGATTCTGGTGCGCGATGTTGTCGAGAGCGGTGACATCGTGCAGATGGATTACGAGGCATTTGTTGGCGGCTCAGCGGTGAAAGGCAGCAAGGCTGAGAACGCTCTCATTGAAGTGGGTGGGGAGGGATACATACCCGGCTTCTCAGAAGGGTTGCTTGGTGCCAAGGTTCCAAGTGACCGCGAATTGCCCATCAATTTCCCCGACGATTATACGGTCAAGGAACTCGCAGGCAAGCAAGCCACCTTCAAGATTCAGATCAAAGAGCTCAAGGCCAAAGAGCTGCCAGCCCTTGACGATGAATTTGCCAAGGACATGGGTGCCGAGAACCTTGAGGCACTCAAGGAGCGCGTTCGCGGCAGCATACGCATACGTAAGGAACGTGAAGCCCAATCAGAGCGACGCAAGCGATTGATGGAAGCTCTCGTCGCTGCCAATCCATTTCCCGTGGCCCCCTCGCTCGTCGACGCTCAGGCGGACCGGATGATCACCGGCGCGGCGATGCGTGTGCAACAAATGATGGGGCACAAGATGCAGCTTTCTGACGAAGATCTCGCTCACCTGCGCAAAGACAGCGCTAAGGACGCCGAGTTTCAGGTTCGGTCGGCCTTGTTGATGCTTGAGGTGGCGAAGAAGGAAGGCCTGGTCGTCGAGCAAGCTGATATCGAAGCCGAGATAGAAAGACGCGCCGAGGCCGCTGGAAACGAGGCGCAGCGAGTGCGGGCGATGTACGCCGACCACGAGCATCGCTCTGCCCTAAGCTATCAAATCCTTGAGGACAAGACCATCGCCTTCCTGCAGGAACATGCCGTCGCAACCGAAGAGGAATCCGAGAAAGCCACAAAGGCGGCAGCTGCACAAGCGAAGAAGGCTGATAAGGCGAAAACGGAGCAAGCAGTACAGACAGAAGAGGCCACGAAAGAAGAGGCAACTCTGGAGACGACCAATCAAACGGCCAACATTGAAGAGGTTGAGGTCAAGTCAACCTCGGCGTCAAAGACGGCGGTCAAGAAGAAAACAAATAAGGCTCCGGCGCAGAAGGCTCCGGCCACGAAGAACACTGGCGCGAAGGCCACTGAAAAGACCACCAAGAAGACTGCCAAAAAGGCCACAATGAAGAAAAAGGCCTGAGCGGAAAAGGGACATCAATGAGCTATTATCTCCCGTTTGTCCTCGAGCAAACTCACCGCGGCGAGCGTCAGTACGACATCTGGTCGCGTTTGCTCAAAGACCGCATTGTGTTCATTGGCACGGCGATCACCGACGAGATCGCCAACTTGGTGGTTGCCCAGTTGTTGTTCCTCGAGTCGGATGACGCAGACAAGGACATCAACATCTATGTCAATTCGCCTGGCGGCTCGGTAACCGCTGGTTTGGCGATCTATGACACGATGCAATACATCAAGTCGCCAGTGGCCACAGTGTGCTGTGGTCAGGCTGCCAGCATGGGTGCCGTGTTGCTCGCTGGCGGTGCTGCCGGAAAACGTTTTGCGCTGCCAAACTCGCGTATCATGATCCATCAACCCATGGGTGGTATGCAGGGTCAGGCTGCAGACATGGAAATCCAGGCCAGGGAGATCTTGAAGATGCGGGATCTGCTCGACGGCATGCTGGCCAAACACACCGGCAGATCGATTGAGCAAATAAGAGCAGACTGCGACCGTGACCACTTCATGTCAGCGATGGACGCCAAAGAGTACGGTTTGGTCGACCACGTCATCGAGAAGCACGAAGACGTGCCAAAGGTCATCGACAAGAAAGGCGAATAGCGATTTCAGTCTGGTCGATCCGGTCGATGTCGCAAACGGTGCCACCACCGTCTCAGACAGAGTGGCGCGATGGTCGGCAAAGGGATATCTTAGACGGACTCGATCGGTCTGAGAGGTTGTTTTGGCAAAGCGAGATCACGGCGGTACATTGGTTTGCTCCTTCTGCGGCAAGAGCCAGAAGGAGGTCAAAAAGCTCATTGCTGGGCCAACAGTGTATATCTGCGACGAGTGCATTGGTTTGTGCAACGATATCATCGCCGAGGAGTTTGAGAACGATGAGTCCAAGGACCGTGGTCGTCTCGCTATTCCCAAGCCCTCGGAGATCAAATCGGTCCTCGATGAGTATGTCATAGGCCAGGAGCGAGCCAAGAAGGTCCTCTCGGTTGCGGTTCACAACCACTACAAACGAATTGACGTCCGCGTCGCTATGGACGACGTCGAGTTACAGAAGTCGAATATCCTGATGTTAGGCCCCACTGGCAGTGGCAAGACGCTGTTGGCGCAAACCTTGGCGCGCATCCTCAATGTGCCATTTTGCATCGCCGATGCCACAAGTCTCACCGAGGCGGGTTATGTCGGTGAGGACGTCGAGAACATCATTGTCAATCTGCTACAGGCCGCCGATGGGGATATTGAGCGCGCCAAACGCGGCATCGTCTATATTGACGAGATCGACAAAATCGCCCGCAAGAGCGAGAATCCGTCGATTACCCGTGACGTCTCTGGTGAGGGTGTGCAACAGGCCCTTCTGAAGATCGTCGAGGGTACCATCGCCAATGTACCGCCCAAAGGCGGCCGCAAGCATCCGCAGCAGGAGTTCTTGCAGGTTGACACTACCAATATATTGTTCATCTGCGGCGGTGCCTTCAGCGGTCTCGAACAGATCATTGAACGACGGCAGGGCAAGCACGGCATGGGATTTGGTGCCCAGATAGCCGGTCGCGAAGAGCGCAGCCTCGGCGAGACCTTGGCGTGTGTTCGCAGTGAAGACTTGTTGAGTTATGGCCTCATTCCCGAGTTCATTGGCCGTTTGCCAGTGCTCACGACTCTCACCGAGCTCGATGAGCACTCCCTCATTCGCGTTCTCACCGAGCCTCGCAACGCTCTGACCAAGCAATACCGCAAGCTGTTCAAGATGGACGGGGTCGACCTCTCCTTCACGGACGGTGGTCTACGTGCGGTGGCGAAACAGGCGATCAAGCGTAAGGCCGGTGCCCGCGGCCTGCGCGCCATTCTTGAGAAATCAATGCTCGACGTCATGTATGACATTCCCAGTCACACGGACATTATGGAAGTGGTCATCTCCGAAGAGGTGATCAACCGCCAAGAAAAGCCACTCATCGTCTATCAGGAAGAAAAAGAAGCAAGCTAATAGCACCGTTCGCCGCTACTCCTCCGCGTCCACGTCCACGACGACAACACCGTTGGCCTGTTGTTGTTGCACCCGCCGATGTATCTGGATTACGTTGCGTCTTGCAGTTCGTGGCGAGCGTTCTTGCGACGTTCCGGTGCGGGTAGCAGAGTCTTGAGGGTCAGTAGCTTGCCAAAACAGACGAGAGAGTCCCCCGCCAACAACTGTTCTGAGCCATGCGGATTGGCGATGGTAACGCTGCCCCGTAGAATACTGAGAACCTGCACGTCTCTTTGGCTCAAGCCAGAGGCGCCAAGGCGTTTGTTCACCAGAGTCGATCTATCGGTGATGGGAAACTCAGCCACACCATAACCAGCATTGAGGGTAAGACGTTGACGAAGATCAATGTCAGGGAAGAGAACCTGATCTTCCAGATGTTCGATGATGGCATCGGCCACGTCGACGCCCGTCGCCCGTTCGATCCCTTCGAGTCCAGGGGAAGAGTTTATCTCCATAATCGCCGGGCCATCCTTAGATTCGAGCATATCGACGCCAGCCACTCGCAGTCCGATGATTTGTGCAGCATGAATCGCAGTCCGTTCATACTCGGCGTCGAGTTCAATCTTTTCCGTGCGGCCACCTTGATGAATATTGCTTCTGAACTCATCGTCGGTGGCGATGCGTCGCATTGCCGCAACAACCTTGTTACCCACAACAACCGCTCGGATATCCTGACCTTTGCTCTCCTTCACAAAGCGTTGAATGAGCACGTTCTGTCGGGCCATCTGCAAGGTTTCCACGACAGCGTGGGCGGTCTTCTTGGTGTCAGCTAGGAGCACCCCTACGCCTTGAGTTCCCTCGAGTACTTTGATGATAACAGGGGCACCGCCGACTTCATCGACGGCAGCGTCGACGCCATGTTTCGTGCACACAAAAGCAGTCATGGGAATGCCGATTTTATGGCGACTGAGAATCTGAATGGTCCGCAGCTTATCGCGGGAGACTGAAATAGCCTGAGACGCCGAAAGACTGAAGACGCCCATTTGTTCAAACTGGCGAACGATAGCTGTGCCGAAGAAAGTAATGGATGCACCGATCCGCGGAATGATGGCGTCATAGCGACTCAGCTTGTTGTTTGAAAACAGCAGACGCGGATGACCCTGTTCCACGACGATCGAAAATTTGAGCGGCGTTAGAACCTTGGCCTTATGCCCTCTTGCCAAAGCAGCCTCTTTCAGCCGTCGGGTGCTGTAGAGTTTTGGCCCCCGAGAAAGTATGGCGATCTTCATTTGGGCTTGGCTTTCGTGGTCTTCTTTTTTGCCAGCTGGAGATTCTTCTTCTCGCGACCGAGCGCATAGCGCTGACTGACATTGACGATGATCCCATGCAACGCCGTCCGTCCAAGTATCATTCGAAAACGCATCTCGCCCCGATCGATGAGGCTGATCTCTATTTCACGCTCAGTGTCGCCAAGGTGCAACGTCGTCTTCACAAAATAGCGTCGTTGAGCTTTGCCGGTCGTAGGCCTAACTGATGCGCGCCGCACAACCGGGGCAACCACGTGAACGCACCGCTCGTGGAGATCTCGATGAAGCACGACGTCAAATGCCACGCGATTGCGGGTGAGTTTCTTCAGATTTGCGACATGCAGTGCGGAGCTCCGCGCGCCTGTGTCAATCTTTGCCCGCAGTTGATTCACGCCCCATTTGGGGAGACCAACATACTCACACCATCCGATTTGCAGAGATGTGGAGTTGGAATGAGGGTGTGGTGCCATGGTCATGAGCATCCGATACTAATCCGCCCAAGCTAAGACCGAAAGGCTTGCGCAGAGAAATGTGATGGGAGGCACTTCACGAGAGCGAGATGTACTGGGCGTTTATTGAAGTCGCCCGCGATGTTTTGCCCGCTCGACTCGGAGGCTCGTCATGAGTGCCCTTTCGGCAGTATTCTCCTTAGGCCGAGGGCAAACACCGGAAACGTGAGCATGAGCTGACTATTTGTGCTTCGCGTGCACGGACTCACCCCAGTCGCATTTGGGGCAGAACCAGGTGCCGCGTTTGCCTTCTTGGCCACGCCAAGAGATCACCGCACCAGCGATGGTGGTCATCAAGAACTTGTTGCCATTGCAGCGTTCACATTTGCGGGTCATCAATCTTCCTCCAAAAGTTGTTGCGCAGGTTGGATGCTCGCATCTGTACGCTGATCCGTCAAAAAACAGGCAGGCACAACCGAAGGGCTGCCTGTCAGTTTCGAGCTACGCGTTCTTTCCCGTCGTGAAAGCTTGAACCCGCCCGTCCCAATCATGCGGAGAGAAACCGAGCTTGCGCACCGATTCGCGTTGGGTCGGGTTGAGATTGGCGAAGGGTCTTCCCATGGCGATGGGCCACTTTGCCGCCGGGGAGTCCTTGGTGTCCCACTCTAGCTGGGTCCAGCCTAGGTTCTTAAGCAGAGCCATCTCGGCTTTGGACAGCTCCTTCCACTTTGTTATGAAAAGCTCGTCGGCTCCACGGATGCTCGTTTGATCCTTGACGATGGTGCGACCGCGGTACACCTCGTTGGCGAGATCATCATAGGTGGGTTCACTGTCGATCTCACCTTTGGGTCGAACGGCGGTGTTGCGGACGCCGCCGAGATCGCGCTCAAAAGTCCTGGGAATGCCCCAGCCGTCGACCTTGCCTTGTTGTGTGTCGCTGGTGCTCATCTCCTTGGCCATTGGCTGTGCTTGGGTCAGCGGTGCAGGGCTGCCTCTGAACAACAGCTGCTCAGTGATCTGAGCGGCCACTTGTTGTGCGACTTGTTGTGCGATGGTGGCGGCCACCTGTCCTGCGATTTGCGGTGTGATGGGGCCCTCGCCGAGTTGCGACACGGCGTTGGCCACCTGCTGGTCGATGGATCCGCCACCACCGATGTTGCGGATGGGCTGGGTGAACGACTGCGGTTGCCCTGCATTGACCGCTTTCCTTGTGAACGCCTGAGTACCAGACTGTTTGCCGACGTTGGGATTGAAGTACTTGGGCTGGCGGCCTATGGCACGGCGTGCCGCAGCGCGTGCCCGACGCTTTGCCGGAGGCATACGCTTGGTGCGTAGCTCGCGGGAACGTTGGCGTTGTAGATTGCGAACGTTGGATAGCTTGTCGTTTAGAGCCTGTTGTCTCTCCGTAACATAGGCCTGCTCTTCGGAAGAAAGCATCGAAACGTCTATTTCGCCAGCTTCGCGCAAGTTCTGCAGGGCGTTGACGTCCTCGAGGTATTTGGCTGAGTTGAGTTTCTTTTCGCCGTCCTCGTAGGTGCGCTGCAACTTGGTGAAGAACTGCATCACCTTCGAGCGGTTGCGCGAACGGGCGCGAGCGGCTTCTTCATCGTCAAGCTCGGAGGTCGACTCCAGCTTGGGCGGCGTTGGCAGATCCGACTTCTTCGAGCTCTTGATGAGCTTTTCGGGATCGACCGCGTTGGCACCGCCTTTTTGCACTTCGTTCGACATCTTGTTCAGGAACTTTCCAACCTGACCAGCTCGTTTGGGGAAGCTCGGGTCTTGCAGGGCAACGAGCGCCTTGTCGGTGATTGCACGAAACTCACTGGGCCGGCCGGTGCCGATGGTGGCGAAGAAGCGGCCCTTGTTTTGCGCTGTCTGTGCCTTGAACTTGTTGTCGCTGGCGAGCTGTTCGAATCCCTCTTTGACTTCTTCCTTGCCATCCGCTTTGGCGAGCAGCTCGGTGCTCTTGGTGCGGGCAAAGGCTGGCATTTTGCTGACATCAGGGTTCTGCAGGAACTTGTCGACGTTTTGCATCGACTTGGGATCGCCGGTACGTTGCGCCATGTTGATGCCGGCGCGCTGCGCCGTCTTGCCAACGTTGGTCTTTGACATGGTCCCAAGCATGTCGCCAGCCTTCTTCACCGCATCGAGATTTCCCTTTTGCGTCTGTTGAAGGCCGAAGCGCAAAAACGAGTTCTTCGCTTGCGCATCGCTCTTGGGTGCCTTCATGAAGCGGTTCTGGAGCAACTGCGAGATCTGCTTTTCCGCGTTGGGGTTCTTGATCAGGCCTTCTTGCACAGTGCCCATCTGTTGGGAGGTCTTGATTGCCTTGTCAAACCCGGGCTGCTTGCTGACATCGGTCATGGCCCGCGCGGTCTCTGCCCCCTTCTTGGGGTTTTGCGCCATGGCTTCGCGAAACATGTTCTTCTGGGCTTCGGTCAGCTTCGACTGCAGTTGACCGTTGTTCTGCCAGTCCTTTAGAGCGTCGGCGGCATCCTGCCCGGCGGCACCGCCGATGATCTGTCGCATCCTTCCTTCGAGATTGCTTTGCTTCTGAAAGACCTCTCGGTTGAAATTGGAGCTCTTGAGCGTCTCCTTTTTCTCGGCAATCTTCTTTTCGGCTACCTTGCGTGCATGATCGGCTTCGTCCTCCTCGCCGATCTTTTTCTGCGTGTCGAGGTTGGCACCGGAGATGAGACTCTGGATTTGGACATCGATT
>MGST01000326.1 GCA_001798605.1 Deltaproteobacteria bacterium RIFOXYA12_FULL_58_15
TTCCTTACGAGCGAGCGCCACCAATTCATCCTTGCCAAAATCCAAGGAGACCGCCCGACAACAATGGCCACATCTCAAACACGGCATGGTGCGGTTATCCCGGATATCAATTGAGATTCCAAGCCCTAGGTCTCAGTAGCCTGCATCTCGGCGCTGAATGCTTCGATCTCCCGATCGGAAGCCCGATCGGGGCGAGCAACAAACACCAACCCACCGATCAGATACCAGACCGTCTGTGCGAGGCCGTGCAACACCGAAATGGAGACTGAAGCCTCCTCTGCCACACCGACCGTTGCGAAGAAATATGCAAACGCACCCTCCCGCATTCCCCAACCGCCGGGCACCAAGGGAATCGACGCCAGCATGAAACAGATGGGGGCCAAGACGAAATAGTGCGACCATTCGTTATGGATGCCCAAGCCTTTGCCAATCAATATCACCATGCAGACAATTCCCGCATGATTGGCCACAGACAGAAGTATCGCGGCCCCCACGACCTTGGGTGCCCCACGGTAGGCGATGACAGCTTGATCAATGCGGCTCAGCACTTGCCCGAGTGGCAATCGCACGAGGATCTGCTCGACGCGCAGCAGGCGACGCAAGCGCCTGCTGAACATCACACAGCCGACGACGGTGGCGACGGCCACGGCACCATAGACAAAGGCAGCCGCCTGCAAAAACCTCGGATCAGTCACGTGGCGCAGCATCACCACTGCCGCCAGAATCGCCAATCCAAACAAACCGATGCCCCGATCAACAAAAACAGAGAGGAAGGCTTTGTACGGAGACTGTGAACCCCGGGCGATATAGAAGGCCTTGACCACATCACCGCCGGTCAACCCCGGAACGACGGTGTTGAAGAAGAAACCGATAAAAGACAGCCGCAGGGCCTCCAAATAGCGAATCGGCAACCCAACCGCACGCAGCAACATCCACCATCGCCAGATGCTGATCAACGAAATCGGACCAAACATGAACAACGCAACCAACAGATAGGAGAGCTCGGCTTGCTTGATAATGGTAATCACGCCGCGCCGAACCGTCGCTCCGGCTTCGCCCCCAGTTACCACCAGCTCCGGAGACTTCTTGCCATCACCAAGAAACATGACACTGGTGCTACCCTCAGAGACAATGGTGCCCACGGAAATGCGTTTGTCGGGCCAGGTGATTTGATCGTTGAACTGAATTCTCGTCAAGACGAAGACGACGAGCGCTAAACCCAGCAACCGGACACCGATGCGCATGGTTCGTTTCACGACATCTCCAGGAAGTGCCCGGTCGTACATTCCACCGTTAGAGGTGTCAAGCCGGTAGAGAGATTGCTATTTGCCGTCCTGTGGGCTCTTCTTACTTTTTGGTTTGCGCCTTCGACACCCTTTTCCTGGTAGGGACTCGGTGCTTGCCCTCCATGATGATGTCATCGGCAACTCCTGAGAGTTGGCGCATCAGTTGTTCGCCGTCCCGCAGGTCGGCCAATCCAACGAGAACGTAACGAGCGCCCAAGTGTTGCACCAAGACGCTGTCTGCGTGGAACGTACGCCAGGTTCCGCTCTTGCGCGCGAGAAAGACAACGCCGGCTCGATCGTTGATACCACCGACAAACTTATGATGATGCTTGGGCGGCGACATCAGACCCAACATGCGGAAACTCCAGTGCCGCGACACCAGCAAACCGGCGTCGAGCATGGTGTAATAACGCGCCACTTGTCGGGCAGTGGCACCATGGGAGATGTTGAATTTTGGATCGCGATTCGACGCCCCACCCCCCCGATAGGCCCGGCCAACCCACAGACCACCAGATTCATCGTCGTAGAAGCAATACCTCGGATCGCGCATTGTCTTTTCGATCGCCAACAATCCGACCAAGTCTGTCCCCCATGAGGCGTCGGGATTACTCGAGGCCACAATCATGTTCTGGAGACGGCGATCAAACTCATGCGTCCACTTGAGTCGCCCATCCTCGACCGCTTCGATAACCGAAAGGAGGATGGCTATCTTCGGCAGGCTCGCGGCGTAGAGCATGACGTCATCATTAATACCCGCGTAGTAGCGCTTGCCACGACGACTGAGATCGACCAAGGACACGGCAAGGATCTTTTTGTCGACGTACGTCTGCCAACCCGCAGCCTTAACGGCCGCCTCCAAGGCCTTCTGTAGACCCGGATTTTTGTTCTCAAGCCGGACGGGCGCTGTGCACTTGTCTTGGCTCTTGTCATCGCCACTCTTCGGCGTCGCGTCGGGAGCCCCCACCAAGAGGGCGAACAGCATTGTTGCAATAATACCCGACATCACGACCTATTATGGGCTATGCGCGCCCGTGTGCCAACTTTGACGACCTACTTCTTGCGCTCGTCAATTGATGAGAACTGCCAGATCGAGCATGGTCGCCGGCAGCTCTGCCCGCGAATCGAGCTCCCGGAGATAGGGATGGGTCGAAGCGGACTTGGAAATTCGCAATGGCCGAATCTGCATGAGATAGGCGCGGTCGCCCAAGAACCCAAACTCGATATCCCACGGCACTTCCTTGCCGGGAATCTTCTCGTTGACTTCCACGGCGAGTCCGCGAAGGTCAGCGATGGCAGCGGGGCCCAGCAACGGGTCGAGCCCCTCGGAGGGCAGCCGCACTACGCCCTGGGCCGGCGGCTTCGGGATCACCTTGCGGGTCGCAGACCGTGCGGAGGCGAGAAGCCTGAGCGTGCCCGCCAGGTCGATGACAATCGTCTCCGGAGCGCCGCCGTCCACAACCGCTGACACTCCTTCACTCGCGCTGATGGTTATCGCGTCCGCGACCTTGCCTTCGAGGTCTGTGGTCACCATGACGCCTGAGATCTCCGATGGCACCGTGCGGTGAAGAATCACAGAGGGGTAAACGTGTTCGGGATTGATGAGGATCCGCTGACGCCAACGGTATGAACGCTCGGTGAATGGCGATGCCCAAACTGCGCGAATGGCCTTGAGGACTTCAGTCTGGCCGACCCTATTCGCCACCGTCAAATTCAGACCGGCCCCCGTGAACTCCTTAAGATCCTCGACATTGGTGTCCGAGCGAACGAACACACCGAAGCTGCCAGGATCGCCGAGCCGTCCGAGAGCCACATCGATCTGCTCCTCGAACCCGGCGGGAAACGGCAGGGTGGCAATCTGTTCACGGAATCCTTCGAGCTCAACGAGCATTCTCTTCTCCGACTCGCTAGCGCTGAGCTTTGCTGTTTCCGCGTAAGCGCGTCGCAATTGTGTCAAAGGCGAAGGCTCGCCATTGGGCCCGGCACGATCCACGTGCCGGCGAAACGCCGCAAAGGGAATCACAGCGGCATCGGAGACCCGGTCGGGAAACAACCTCTTGAGGCGACCGAGCTCAGCCGCCTTGGGGCCGACGATCACCCCGGAGCTCCCCTCGGAAATCTCACTGAGCGCGAAAATCTTCGTGGTCTCGAGGTCGAGAGAATTCGCGTCGATCTTCAAGAACGGTTTTGTTATGGCCGGCCGCGTTTGTACCAGGCTCTTCGCCTCGTCGGGGAGCTCGTTGGCAGGCCCTATCACCACACGCCCCCCGGCGCTGACGCCGAGCACAACTTCGCGACCAGCAAAAGGCAGGAGGGCGGCCGCCACTTGCCCAGCGACCGTGGCGTGAGGAATGCCGAGATTGCGGGCGAGCAAGGAGACGTGCGACAGGCTGCCGGCGCTGCCCACCGTGATGATGCCCGCCACCGGCGGGAGCTCCGGAGGCAGGTCCTGCAACAACACGATCTCTTCGCGTCGCAACCCCTGGGGATCTTCGCGCGCATTCAAAACGCGAAGCTTGCCATTGGCGACGCCTGGATTCTCCCCGCGCAGAGAGGCCTTGCCGACGTTGAGTCCGATCAGAAGATGTCCTCCACCGCGCAATTGCTCGACATCATAGTCGAGCTTGTCCAACAAAGACGCTAAGGGAAGCATCACGCTGCTACGCAATTGGTCATCCACCACCCCATGGGCTCTCGACTCCACCGCCCCGTAACGCTCGAGCGCCAATCCGAGGTCAGCCAACAGACGCGCTCGACCCCACTCGAGGATGCGACTTAGGCGGCTGACTCCAGCGGCGTAGACGTCCGGCTCGGCCCAACGCTTCTCGGGAGACAGCTCGCGAATGACCGTCGGGCTTTCTATGGCGTGCCCCAAAGGTCCAGCCCGTGACAGCAAAGCTGCAACGACCTCGGGGTCTGGTCGCGCCGCCTGCATCCCTTCGAGCACCGCAAGGGCGGTCGCCTGCTCTCGATCCGATAACCATCCCAAAGGTCCGGCGCTCTGCACCATCAGCGTCAACATCTCCAGGGTGTCGGCGCGGGTCATCGGCGCCCGCGAAAAACCAGCGGTCACCCCAATCCACAGCTCTTCGACAATTGCCATGACATGGAACGCGAGTAGATTGCGCTCGCCTTGCGTCTTCGAGCCTCCTCCCCTGATGACCCGATTGGTTGTCTTGATCAACTCCGTCCCGCCCCGAACGAGAGCGAAGGTGTCGGTGGAATCAATGGCGGCAAACGCGTCGATGGCTTTCTGAGTATCGCGATCACCAATCCACTTCTTCACTTCTTTGAGTCGCTCGAGCCGGTGGGTGGGCTCGTAGTATTCCCGCATCTTCTGAGCGAGCTCGGTGGCCTTGGTCGCGAGCTCTTTGGCCGACGCACCGCCCTGTTCGACTTTCGTTTTTGCGTACGCCTCGACTTTTTCGATGTCTGACGGCTCGGGCATCGCATGGATCTTGAAACGAAGATCGCCGAAACCCTTCATGTCCTCGTCGCCGAGAACCCCTGCAAGGGCCCTGACCTCGTCGGCTCGAGAGCCCCCTTTGCCATAGGGTGATGCACGCATCGCTCGAATCAGAAGGTTTCGATGTTTGAAGAGCACATCCGAGCGCATCGCCATGTCGATGAGCTGCCACCGCACCGCTTCGACCTCGTCTTCGACCTGGCGAAATCCGCGATAGTCCTTCGCCTTCTCGAGCGCCCAACCGTCGAGAGCACGCTCGAGGTATGACTCCACGACATACGCCCGAGCACGATAGTAGTCGTCAGCCGCGAACGCACCGGCCCCAAGGGCGTTGAGTATGGTGCCCACGTGGATCCCCCATGCGGCAAGCTTCTTGGCCTCATTGCTGAGGACGCCGTATTGATCACCGCCACCATGCTCTGCGCACGCGTACATCTTGGGTGCCAGAATCGTCCCGTCCTTGCAGAACCACATGACGCCTTGGTACGGCCCGCGCTCACTCTCCTTCATCGCCTCAATCCACAGGCGTGTTTGATCGATCTGGTCCTGGGAGAGGGATTGCGAGACGTCACCAACCAACAGGGCGGTCATCAATAGAGTACTGAGTGCCATGGTTGTGAGTTTATACTCAAGTTGGTGAAGGGAGCCAGACTGCGCACTTGGGTTGCCCCACCCTAATCCGTCACGAAGGGACCGTCTCTCCCCAAATCGAGCGTGCCTAGGGTTGCAGCGAACC
>MGST01000327.1:0-147 GCA_001798605.1 Deltaproteobacteria bacterium RIFOXYA12_FULL_58_15
CACCGTGCCCGCCACCAACACACCGAGGAAACAGGCGATGGGTAATACTTGGTAGGCGTACTGTACCGAGCTAAACAGTGCGAGCCACAACGTCGCCTTGGCACCAGCCACAGAGTCTGTCAGGTCGCCAGCGTTCTCGACCAAAGT
>MGST01000327.1:236-483 GCA_001798605.1 Deltaproteobacteria bacterium RIFOXYA12_FULL_58_15
AAACCCCCGCTTCATACGCGTCGCCAGTATGGCAAAGACAATGATGCCGATAATGTCCGGTACCCACGCCGCAAGAAGAGCGGGAAAGTTCCCCGTTCGGGCCGCCATCTCGACCGCACGACCGAGATAATAATAGGTCCCGACAATTCCAGCTGAGTAGAGGAAACCACGGGCCCGGGCGCTGCTGGTCCCCCCTACCGCCAAGGGTACAGCCAGCAAAGCAAACACAAGCGTCGCAATCGGCAAT
>MGST01000327.1:513-36482 GCA_001798605.1 Deltaproteobacteria bacterium RIFOXYA12_FULL_58_15
CTCACCCTATTCTTGCGACTCTTGTCGGGATTCTGACTGTACGTCAGCAACTGCCCCATGGTCATGTGCTGCAGGTTCGACACCGTCTTCGGACGTTTGTTCACCAAACGCCCGACATCGAGACGATACCGGCTCTCGTCAAAACGTAGAACGCGAATCAAGTCTGACTTCTGATCGTGCAAGACGATGGCACCGTCTTTGAGATCAAAAATGATGTCACTGGTATTGTCACCAGCAGCAACCTTGCCGCGACGGGCTGAGATGACGATAGGCCGCTCGCCATCACGGCGGTCGGCGAACACCACCTCCAGGAGCTCGTCCCCCTCTTTGCCCTGAGCCATGAAAGTGACGCCGCTCACCCACTCATTGAACTTTCCGACTCGAACGCCCGAGGCCAACGCCCTTTGGGCACTCTGCTGGAAAACTTCATTGAGCCCGCGCACACCCCAGGGCTCTCCGTAGATCAGCATCCAGGCGCAAACCCCTGCGAGCAGTACCCCTGTGACCGCCGGTATCCCAAGCAGCTGCAAGGGGCTGCGACCGCCTGCTGACATGGCGATGATCTCGCGATCCGAAGACATCCGACCCACTGCGAGCAAAGTGGCAAACAGCAAGCTCACAGGGATCAACAATCCCATCAATGGTGGAAATGAATAGATCAGAGCCTGCAAGATCTCGAAGCCGGTAACAGAGAGGCCGGTAACTGTATCGGACACTTTTAAGACCTGGGCGAACGCGACCACAACGAAAAACAGACTCATGCCCACACAGAACGGCACGGTTATCTCGCGCAGCAAATAGCGATCGAGGGTCCTCACTATCTCTCCTGGTTCTTCGCAGGGGCGGCTAAAAGCCGACGTTGGTGCCAAGCTCCACCAAGGAATCCAACAACTCTTCGGAAATGAACCCGAGAGAATACAGCGCTGCGGCAACGCCGATACCCAGTGCAGTCCCCACCAACATCCCAGACACCAACCAAGTCCAACGACGGCGGCTGCGCGTCGAGTTGTCAAACACCGGGCGAGACTGCGCGTCGAGGGTGACACCGGTGATCTCGCGCATCATATCCTCAGCAGGAGCAAGGGCTTGAATCATCTGGATCAACGAACGGGCCCGTTGTCGATTGTGATCTTTGAGGGCAACCTTCAGATCTCGAACGAGCACATCGAGACGGCGTTCGCGTTGCTCGACCGCATGCCCGGCCGGATTCTTGTCGTATTTTGCGAGTTCTTGTCGAACCTCTTTGACTCCATGGAATGTCAAACATTCGAGAAGCGCGTCGCGCATTTGCGCGGCGCTCGGCCAGCGATCCTTGGGCTTGGTGGCCAAACACTTGCTGAGCAGGTCGGCAAACTGAGCGGACAACTGGTCATTGTACTCGCGCGGATCGGCGTACTTGCCACGTCGCAAACGGCTGAACATTCCCTCGACGGTGGGTGCCTCGAAGGGCAGATGACTGGTGGTCAAGTTGTAGAGCACCACTCCCGCTGAGAATATGTCGGTGCGCGCGTCAATGTTCTTACCAATGAACTGTTCGGGCGACATGAATCCAGGAGTACCCAACACCTGTGTGAGGGTGCGATCGGCGTGTGTACCGAGCGGGTTGTCTCTGTCGAAGGCCTTAACCACACCGAAGTCGGTCAGAACCACCCTGCCCTTGTTGAGCATGATGTTTTCAGGCTTGATGTCACGGTGCACGACGTGGTGGGCGTGGGCGTGCTCAAGTGCCAACGCGAGCTCGTGGCCGATGCACACCACCGTCGCCTCCGAGAGGGGTCCACGATGCGCGAGCATGTGGAAGAGCGACAGGCCAGGAACGAATTCCATGACGAGGTAGAGATCAGCGGCGTCTTCACCGCTGTAGTCGTACAACTCAACAATGTTTGGATGTTTGAGGGTAGCGATGGCCTTGGCTTCGATTCGAAAACGATGGCGAAAACTTTCGTCGTTGGCGCCCGCGGTTAGGACCTTGATCGCGACCTGCCGATTGAGTTTGGGGTCGTCAGCAAGGTACACCTTGCCCATGGCTCCTTGCCCTAAGAGCCGTTTGATCTGGTATCGGTCTATCTGCATACCCACGGTGCAACTCTAACGCTGCAGCATTCGCAAGGACAGAACCAAGTGAAAAGAAGGAGAGACCGTAGTCAGAAAGGATTTCCCATCACCAGAAAGACTTGCTTGAGATCGCTGTCTGCGCCGAGCCCATGGCCAAAACCCAGCCTCAGGGTCACCGGCAATCCATGACCGAGCAAGATATCGAGACGTAACTCCGCCCCCGCACTGTAGTGTTGATGATTGACGAGCTCCTCGCTCACATCGGCGATCGTGGCTGCGTCAACAAATGCCGCCAGGTGCAATGCTCGGAAGTAGAAGGGCAGCGTCGCGACACCTGACTCGACGTCAAACAGCGGCATGCGATACTCTGCATGTCCTTCGATGAGCACGTCACCAACAAATGGAGCGACGGGAAAACCCCGCAGGGCACCAGCGGTACCGAGTCGAGCATTCAACAAGTCAAGGAGAAGGTCGCGCGGCGGTAACCCACCGATGGCGAACAATCGCCGTTTGCGATAGCCGCTGTCACCGTATGCACCAAACAGCGAGATCGCCAGAACCTGACGCGCAAGCAACGGATTCTCAATGTATTGAGTGATTCGGGCGCTGCCAATCATCGCGCTGTATTCGGATCCCAACCACGGATCCTCAACACGAAAAGAGAGAGCCACGCCAGTACCCTCCTCCGGCGAGATAGAGCCATGATAGGAGTGAACATTGGAAAAACCCACTTCGACCGCCATTGACGCAAATCGGCCCTGGTCAATGAGCTCCGGCGCTTGGTCGGTTGGCGCAAAGCGGATGGGACTGTGAGCCTGGCGGTATTGCAGTTGATACTGTGGTCGCAGCCACAGCGACCAATCCCGCCTCTCGACAACGGGTATCCGCGTGCTGATTCGCCCGGTCCAAACATCTTCTTCAATGCTGCTTGCAATGCCATTGTGGACATAGGGAAACGCGGCGAAACCGAGATTCCGCACCAACTCTAACGTGAAACCTGGATGAAATTGCGCATTGGTGTAAGCGGCAGAAAAACCGAATACCTCGGAGTAGATGCCGTACCAGACATCCAACGCATAGCGGTGTTGCTCGACGGCATCGAACCCCGTCACCGACGCACCGATGACGTCGCCACGAGCATCAGCGCTCACCACCGGCAGCCACGCCCGTGGCAGAATCGTCGACCAAGGTCGGTAGGACTCACTTGAATAGGCTCGAGACGATGGTTGCGTAATGTTTCTGACGGCAGGGGGCGAATCATAAGCAATCTGCTCGACTGGGGGCAGATCCTCAATGTGACCAACGGCAATCTGTGCGAGATCGAAACCACTGGCACCGTATGTACGGTACAAAACGCCAGAACCGTCAACGGTCGGCTCTGGCTCAAACGCACCACCAAGGACCCGCGTCAGCCGGCGCAAGGGCCCACCCCTGACCGGCAAAGCATAGAGATTGTAGAAGCCGTCGCGGTCGGAGTGAAACAGCACCCACTCACCATCGCCAGTGAATACGGGACTGCCATCGGCGGCTTGGTCCGCTGTCAGGTTTGCAATCACGCGACTTTCGAGGTCGACTACGTAGATATCCCGCTGCCCATGGGCGAACCCGGCAAAGACCAATTGACGACCGTCTGGCGCGAACCGGGGCGACCACACCTGGGTGTTCTCTCCAAGGTCAACGACGGTCTCCATTTTCGTGGGCTCATCAATCGGTGCCCGTCGTATGACGCTGTGCAAACCGAGGTTTTGCCCAAACACCAACCAGTCACCATCGGCAGACACGTCAGGCCCGTGGGCGCGCAGACCCTCCGTCAGACGCTCGACTGACCCATCCTCGAGGTCCAACATGAACAGATCGCCGTAGGAGCGGTACACCCGATGGGTCTCAATCTGAGATACCACCGCGCGACGACCATCGGGCAGCAGGGCGAGCTCGGCACCGTCTTGGACTCGTGCGACCTGGCATTCGATACCGTCACGACGCAACATCTTAACTGCGGCATGTGAGTTGATCGCTGACTCGACAAAAATCACCGAGCCATCGCGAGTCAAACGGGCGGCGCCGATTTGCTGGCCCCGATGGGTCAGAGGACTGCCCTGCATGAGCCCACGACTGAGAACTTCGCGTTGTTGCGTGCTGTAGCGTCGACGCAACTCTGTAGTGAACTCGTCGTACAGCTCGGGGAAAGCCCTACCGACTGCTGCAACGATGCTGCCGTTGACGGCGAAGGGCACCAATCGACCGCCGTAGTCGTGGCTCATGCGGCGCAGAGCATCCTCGCCATAACGCTCGACGATCCAATTGAGGAACCGGCTGCCGTAGAGATAGGGAATCACACCTTGGGGCCACTCCCAAGGCGAGCCGGAGATACCGTCAAGGTCCAAAAGCCTCGATGACCGGTCATCTTCAAGCGTCGCCATGCGCAGGACCATGTCGAAGTAGGGGCTGTTGACGCGTCCAGCCCCAGTCAACTCCGATTCGAAATAGGTGGCGAGCCCTTCGAACACCCACGGCGGTTGCGTGCCATTGGGAGCGAGAATGCGACCAAAGAGCGTGTTAACCACATCCGGCAGTCCTTTGATGGTGTCGATGTGAACAATGTGGGCAAGCTCATGTGCAACCATCTGGTAGACGTAGTCGTGATAATCTCCGAGCTCACTCACTTCTTCGGGAGCAACCAAGTTCAAACCAACGAGGTTGTAGGGCCGGCTTTGGGCGAAACCATTGGCAGTGTCGGTGTCCTCGGAGAGAACGATGGGGATCGGTGTTTGTGGGATCCATGCCAAACGCTTGGTGAGCTGCTCCCATGCATCCTCGCCGGCTGACGCTACACGACTCGCAGTGGACTCATACCCCTCGGGAAAATGAACGTGAAAGTGCGGTGAGACCAGCGTACGCCACTCGGTGTCAGGATCATATGCCTGAGCTTTCGCGGCAATGATCAACACCCACATCGCCACTCGGATGCGCCAACCCCAGCCGAGCGCCATTGTCACGCGATCTCACCATCTCGACCCACCACGGGCAAAACACGCTCTTCGAGGAAACGACGGACGCGAACACCAACCAGTCCCGGCATCTCCAACGGCGCAATGTGAGTACCCCAAGGCACAATCAACAGCTCGCTGCCGGCGATCAATTTTTGCATGCGCTTGGATACCCACACCGGAGCAAAGTTGTCCCGCTCGCCAGCGACGATCAACGTCGGGGCGGTGATGAAATGCAATTCTTGCTCAACAGTGTGCTTGCGGACTTGATCGAGCATACGAAAGAACAACTGCACATCCAATTGCACCAAATGATCGAAGTAGGGCTGAAAATCAGCTCGATCGACCAACGGTCCTTGGACCTCGATGCGAACGGCCAGTTGATAGGTCAACTCCGAGGCGAAAATTTGGCGCCACACTTCCTGGCCAACCCGCGGCAATCGCTGCACCAACCCATTCAGAACGGGAAATAGGCGTGCTGTCAGTCGATTGCCATGAAAGGTTTCGAGCAGATGACCATATGTCCCACACATCTCGACCAGTCCGACGACCCTCTCGGGATAGTGGATGGCAAAATCGAGGGACAACTGCACCCCCATGGAATAGCCAAGCAGAACAGCCCTCTCGATGCCCAACTCGTCAAGTACCGCCAAAAGATCCTGGCGGAGCTCGGGCACTCCCACGGCGTTGGGGTCGGCGGGCATGTCGCTTTGTCCGTGCCCTCGATAGTGCCAACTCACGACTTGGAAACCAGGTTGCAGCGCCGGTAGAAGGTACCGCAAAATAAAACCATTGCAGCCAATTCCGTCACACAAAACGACAGGTAATCCGCGCCCCCAGGACAAGACCAACAAGGATGTGCCGTCAAAAGACCGAACAAATCGCTCTTCTACCACGATAGAAGGAGGAGCGACCGCATCCCCGCGCGAAACTGCGTGTGCTCTACCACCAATTTTCGACCTTGGCTTATTTGACATGTTCGCATCATTCTACCGGCAGGCCCGAGGACACGCCACATGCGCTAGGCCTGGAGATCAGTCCATGGTTGTAGCGCGGTGCAACACCGACTGCTATGGTCGAATTGCGATGGGCAGGCACGAGCACCACAAACAACACGAACACCAACACGGGCACAAAGACGGGCACGGGCACGGGCACGGGCACGACCACAAACACGGACACGGGCACGGGAACGACCACAAACACGGGCACGGGCACGGGAACGACCACAAACACGGGCACGAAGACGGGCACAAGCACGAGCAGGCGCACGGGCACGTTCCGACAACCAAGAAGCGCCTGTTTGCAACCCTCGCGGTCACCTTTCTGATTATGGTGGCCGAGGTAGTGGGCGGACTCTGGTCGGGCTCACTCGCACTGTTGGCAGACGCCGGCCACATGCTGACCGATGTATTGGCGTTGGCCATCGCCTCAGTCGCTCTTGTCTTGAGCAGCCTGCCCGCTGACGACCGCCGAACCTATGGATATCGACGCCTGGAGATTTTCGCGGCGCTCATCAATGGCGTGGCCTTGGTGGTGGTAAGCATCTCGATCTTCATCGAAGCGACAGAGCGATGGGTCACCCCGCGCGAGGTCGACACGGTTGTCATGGGCGTGGTCGCAACCATTGGATTGGCGGCGAACCTGGTTGGATTGTGGCTCTTGGGCGGGCATCGCGGCAATCTCAATGTTCGCGGTGCCTTTCTCCACATCCTCGGCGACACTTTGAGCTCTGTAGGAGTGCTGGTGACCGCGGGGCTCATCGCTCTGACCGGTTGGACAAAGCTCGATGCCATCGTCTCGATGGGCATTGCCCTTGTCATCGTCGTGACATCGGTGAGTTTGCTCCGGGAAGTCGTGGAGGTTCTCCTAGAGGCAGCGCCACGTTGCATAGACACCGACGTTGTTCGCTCAGCCATATGTAGCCTCGACAACGTGGATGGCGTCTTTGATTTGCACGTTTGGAGTATCACCAGCGGCATGCCAGCGCTCAGCGCTCACGTTGTTATATCGAATCCAGAGGTTGACAGAGACGTGGTACTCATAGGCATCGCAACCATGTTGCGCGAGGATTTCTCCATCAGCCACTCGACACTACAGCTCGAGTCGCATGCGCATGAAAGTTGTTATTGCGCGGAAGCGTCGAACGCGCGCAGAGACAACGTCGGTAAGGCCGATTGACCGGTCCTCGCCGGTCTTTCTCACTTCTTGTTTCACTTTCCTACTCGAGACCCAGGTCGCAAAGAGCCGACTCATCCAGACCTATCGCGTGTCCGACCTCGTGCAGCACGGTCGTACGTATTTCTTCAATGAGGATGTCTTTGGAAGGACAGGCACGCTCTAGGTTGCGCTTAAAAAGAAGAATGGTGGGTTGTTGTTCAGACGGCGCATCCAGCAAGGAAAGCTCGGTTGGTGGCACGCCGATGAACATGCCGAGCACCCGCGGCGACAACGGCGGATCTGACTGCAACAAATCTCCTGGGTGTACGACGTCGGCAATGAGGATGGGTATACCCTTGGTGGCCTGGCGTACTGGCTCGGGCAAGCATGCCATCGCCTCCTCCACCACCGCCTCAAAATCGTTTCTCGTCAGCTGCGGGGTGACGGGGTATAGCTCCGGTGCGAGCGCGCGCGCCTTGCGGAAATACTCGATGTCGCGTCCAGTACCCATGATTTCTGCAATCAAACCGAGGGCAAAATGGGCCTCGGCGAGATTGGGTTGGCCACGCAAAGCGCTGCGCAATGCGTTGTCGGCCTCAGCAAAGCGGACCAACTCAAACAGAGCGAGACCGCGGCAACAATCCAGCTCTGCATCAGCAAGATCTGGATCGGCAACAGAGTCATAACTGGACAACGCTCCCAGCGCGTCACCGAGTTGGAGGAGCACATCGCCACGCATCAAGGCCGCATGGTAACGCGCGTCATCCCCTTGCAGGGCCGCGAGGTCACACAACTGCAGAGCATCATGATATCGGTCATCGCCCATGGCGACCTCTGCTTGGTCCAACTGCTCCTGCCAGGTCATAGGAGATCCGTGGCTTTTTGGCTCGGATCTGAGCCCAATACCGATATCTGCATTCTTCACTCCCTGTGTCGCCATAGCATGCCGCTCGGACCATCTGAAGCGAGTTTGCTAGGGCTCATTCGAAAGATGCCATGTCGCCGATTTGGGCAAAAACACGTTGGGTCGCAATTCGATCCGATCGAGAATCTCGATTTTGTGTGGTCAAATAGGACGGTCCTACCGATAATCAGGCCGCAGACAGTTTGTTTGCGTCGAGGAGGGGCGCTCTGAGGGGCCTCGTGCCGGTTGACAGACTGAATGCGGTAGTGCCTATGTTGAGTCGACATCGAGCGCAAAGACGCTGTTGGAGTCACCGTGAAAAAACCAGAGTTGTTCATCTTTGCAATGTTCGTCGCAGGGACCGTGTCCTTGTGGAGCGGGTGCAACGCACCACGCAGCCCAAAATGTGTGGGGCAAGAATGTCTCGAGGCTGACGCCGACGCCAAAGGATTCTGTGTCATCAACGAAGATTGCGCCACCGGGGAGACCTGCAAAGGTGGCAACTGCCAGCCACAAAACGGTGGAATCTGCGCGGTCAACAACGACTGTTCTTTGGGCATGTTCTGCAACATCATTCGCGGCAAGTGCGTCGAGTGCCTCGACCACGATCATTGCGACCTGCCGCTGGTCTGTCGAGCAGATGGTACCTGCGGCGCGGATTCACCTTGCAGCTCCGACGGTCAATGTGGTGTCGAGGTCTGTGACGAGACCCTGGGTTTTTGCGTCGAGTGCGTCATCAACGACGATTGTCCTGACGACAATGTGTGCAGAGAGCGTCGGTGTCGTGTCCCCGACAACCAGCCGGGCTGTCTCTCAGATACCGAATGCCAGCCCTATGGCCAGATCTGCGATCCGACAACCAGCAACTGCGTCCAACCCGAATGCACAACCGCCGCGGCGTGCGCCACGCCTTTGGGATGCGTCAATAACCGATGTAAGCCTTGCCAATCGGCCGGGCAGTGCCGCAACGGCGAGGTATGCAACACAGCCACCGGCACCTGCGTGCAACCAAGTACCGGTTGTACCTCCGACGCCAGCTGTCCCGGACAACACTGTCGACAGTCGACCGGAACCTGTGTCGACTGTCTCGAGGACGGTCACTGCGATCTCAACGAAACCTGCAACCCCGACGTCGGTGTGTGTCTACCGACGAACTCCGGATGCACGGGCAACGGCGATTGTCCCGGAGAATACTGTTTGATCGCCACCGGTGATTGCGTCGCGTGTCTCACTGCAGCCCACTGTGAAGAAGAAGTGGAAACCTGCAGTCAAGCGTACACTTGCATTCCTGTTGGATCCGGTGACGTCGGAACCCCATGTGACAGCGCCGACAATTGCAACGATGGCTTGGTTTGCCTCGGCGACCAATGCTCCCGTCCGTGTATTGGCTCAGGCAAGGGTGGCGAGGAGGACTGCCCCCTGGGATCTGCCTGTTACGATTTCAAATCAGGCACCCTCGATGGCCTGCGTATGTGCGTCGGCTCAACTCTGCTCAACGCAAGCACCCCAGGTCAACCATTTGACATGGCTCCTGGTGACGACTGCACCTTGCGCAATGGTTGCCAAACAGGAAATTGCTTCGCCGATACCAACTGCGCACGCAGTTGCGGTGCCAACCGAGACTGCTCGGTCGGCGACGTATGTTACGCGGCGATGGATAGTTCCGGCGTACACACGGCTGAACATCTTTGCTTCGACTCCGATCTCGCCAACTACGCAGCGGTGGGCGAGTATTGCAACAACAGCGTGGAGTGTGACAGCGGCTTGTGTGTTGGCACCTGCGGAATCCTTGGCATTAGGGACTGCAACAGCTCAAAGGACTGCTCGCTCTTGTCTCTCTGCCACGGGACCTGCGCCAACCATTGTCGCAGCAATGCCGACTGCCCCACAGGGGAAGCCTGCAACCCCTGGGCAACCACAGCATCGTATTTTGAGGGCGTGGTGACCGTGTGCACAACCAAGTTTTTCAATGGCACCGCAACCTATGGCGCCTCCTGCACCAGCTCCAGCCAATGCGCCAGCGATTGGTGCGTCGGCGGAATCTGCACGACCCCCTGTGGCACCAGCGCCGACTGCACGGGTGCCCTGTCCCAAAGGAAGTGCACACCGTTGACCTTCATGGACAATGGTGAGCCGCTGTACTCGCTGACTTTCTGTCAGTAACCTCCCACGCCCGCCGGGACCGTTGGGCACCGTTGGGCTTGGGCACCCCACCTTGACCCACTGTCGTCGTCGGGCCATGGTTGTGCCCAAATGACTCGCGTCATTGCATCTCTGACAATTGTCTGCATGGCTGGGTGCCAGGCCGACACGCCTCCTGCCCCTCCCGCGCCTGCGCGGATCGAGATGGCAGTCGAAACGCCTGCCCCACCTCCCTTCGAGCCTGAGATCGTCGCATATCGAGCTCCTGTGATTGAGGAGGCGCAGGTTGTTCGCAGGGGTAAGAAGGTTTCGCTGCGCCTCAATTGGGCAAGCGTCAACGGTGCCAGCAGCTATCAAACCCAGATTTCCAAAGTTCTTACTTTTCAACGCAACTCCCAAGAGGGAGTGACTCGCAAACCACGCTTTGTCGCCAAGCGACTATCCCCTGGAGTCTACTTCTGGCGGGTTCGGGCCATTGGCGACGCTGGAGAGGGGGCGTGGAGCGACGTTCAGGTGCTCGACGCCACGGTCACTGGCAAAAAAAGCAAACGCAACCTCGTGGTCGCTGACATATCACCGGAAACCAAAGTCACCCAAGCAACCCAAGAGATCGAAGCCATGCGCTTGGTCTGGCAACAACCCAGACATCGCGCCGTGGTCACGAAAAGTCCCATCCATGTCGAAGGAGTGGCAACCAGCGGTACCAAACTGCAAATCAACACCCTGACTCCCATCACCGTTGACTCGACATTCGACGTGGCGATTGATCTCGAGCATGGTCGCAACGAACTCGTCATGACGGGCACCCTCGACGACCAACAAAAAACTCTCAGACGAGTCGTTTACTACGCCGACCCGGAGAAGCTTGCGCCCATTCGTCAACGATTCGAAGAACTGCGCAAACAGCTCGAGGAAATCGCGGCGATCCGCGGCGAGCTGACAGAGACCGCTCGAACTCTGGAGAGTCGGTTGAAGAGGACCGATGACAAAGATTCTATTGCGGAGATCAAAGAGGAGATGGACCACATCACCCAGATACGCCGCGAGATTGACCAGGAGATCAACAGCGCCCTCGGAAACCTCGACGAATTGCTGACCGACTTTCCACGCTAACGCGTCAAACCATCGAGGCACTTACGCTAGAAGCCGATGCTCTTGAAGATAAATGGATAGGTAATGATGACCTCACCACCTCGCGGTTTGGGAAACACCCAACTGCGGATCGCACCCATGATGCAATTGGTGGCCGACGTTGACTGGAGACTGGTGTAAGTCTGCCGCGCCGATCGTACGCTGCCGCTGGTGCCAACTGTCCATTCGACCTGCACCTTGCCAGAGAGACCGGGCGTTTTGATGAGCTCGCGCTCATAGCAGCGTTGGATCTCACCGATGTGTGCGTTGATGACCTTTTGGATCTCGTCACGGTCGAGTTGACCTTGCCCCACGGAACGCATCGCCTTGGGATCCTTCTGTACCAAACCGCCGACGCCCTTGCCCTTGCCGCGGGCGAGCCCACCACCACCGCCGCCGCCGCGCAACAACGTGGCACCACCTTTGGTCATCAAGCCACCGCCACCACCGCCGACGGACAGACTGCTGGATGGCAGCTTGCCAATCAATCCAGAGACCCTAAACCCGACCGCCCCCCCAGGCACTCTCGCAGCGGTGAGGTTCGACACCGCGGCAACCGCAGCGGCGGGTCCCGGCGCCTGAGATGAGCCGCGCTTCGACAACAAGCCCAGCACCCCAGCGGGTGCCGCCGACTGTCCACCAGGCCGGGGTTTTCGCCGACTCGGTTTCGCCTCACTCTTGGCGACTGGCTCAGGCGCTTCTTCCTTGACCTCCTCCGGCTTCTCCTCGGCAGGCGGCTCTTCGAGCTGCGGCGCGGCATCGAGCGTCACCTCGACAAAATCGTCGTTCTTGCGCAGAGTCGAATGAACCAGCTCGGGAGGAACAAAGAGGTACACCGACAGAAGGGCGAGAACGTGCACTCCGAATGAGGCACCAAAGGACTTCACCACGCTGCCATCGGGCCGCACTCGATCGGCGATGGTGCGCTCGTCCTCGATGGGAACGGGCGGCACCACGTAGCGAATATGATAGCGGGTGGCACCATCGGCAACGTCGAGCACTTCACCATCACACAAGCCCATGACCCGGGTACCGCGCCGCTTGCCCTTGTCGGAAACCTTGTCGAGCTTGAGACGCTCCTGACCACGCTTGAGAGTCCCATCGATCTGCTGATGCAGCTCGACGCGACAATCGCCTTTGCCCGTGTATTTGAGCAGGCGCAGGCGAGGCGGAAGATCTCGCGCCCGCCGCCGCATCATGAAACCTACTTCGGGACCAATCCAGAACGACTGCCCTTGACTGAGCAAGGTGACGTCGGTGACCGTGTCCCCCTGAAGGGTGAGCACCTCAATGGCTCGACCACGCTTGCTGCGGGGCTCGGCAATCGTAGCGTCCTCTTGCAACAGTTGCGCAACCAGCGAAAACGGCGGCACATAATTGGCGTCGTCATCATCATCGTCGTCGTCGTCGTAGGCGACGGTCGGAACGGGGCCGGCATCATCATCGGCAGCGCTCGAATCATCTTCATCAAACCGCTCGTCGCGCTCAGGCGCGGTGGACGCAAAAGCGGTGTCGAGATCAGCACCCTCGTCATCAACAAACCGAGGTTCTTCGGCAACTGGTGCCTTCGGCTTTGCCGGCATCTTCGGTTTGGCCAATGGCTTTGGCTTGGCCTTGCCATTCGATTTCTCGGGGGGCAGTGGGCCACCCTGGGCTCTGCCGTCCGGTGCGGTAATGCCGATGCCCTCGAGGACCGCACCGAAGCGCTCCTTGTCCATGATCTCGCCGCGATCACGAAACTCCGCTCTCTGCTCGATATTCTTGCGGGAGGGACCGTCCACGTGCCCCGAAACATCGTCCCAGTCCGAGATGTCCCCGCCGGATCCTTTGGACGCAACTTGATCGGCGCGGGTTCTCGCGATGAGATCCTCGGGAAACGGATCTGCCTGGGTCTTGCCGGCAAGATCATCCCCCAATGAAGCCACCTGCGCAGCCACAGTTGCTTCGGGCATGCCGGCCGCTGGTTGGTTGCGACTGACGAGCTTGATCTTGAGGGAGTAGTCGCCGAGCAAGACCTCGTCGAGTCGAGTCAGCTCAGATTGTTGGATTCTCTGGTTGTTGAGGTAGATACCATTGGTGCTGCCGTTGTCCCGGATGACCACACGGGCCCCGTCGTGTTCGAGGACCGCATGTTTGCGTGACACCTGACTCGAATCGAGGACCAGGTCAGCGACGGCAGGATCCCGACCCACCGAGATCGCTTGTTCGGAGAACATGTCGGTCCCGATGAATTCACCGTTTTTGAAGATGAAGACCTGTAGGACGGCTGGGCTGGGGCGCGATGGCAATTTTACTCCTCAAAAACCGTGCGGATGATACGTTGGCGAAACGAACGGCCTCGACGGACCAAACTGCGAATATCTATCTCCTGTCGATCGTAGATGTATACGGATCCTGCCTTGGTGGTTTGGCCTTTGATCAACCGGTCGTCAAAATCGACGCGGGTCGGGCCTCGATATCCCTGGGCCAACGCCACTGAGGCGAATGCAAAACTGAGCAAGAGTCCAATGATGATCTTCTTGACCATGCTGCCTCCTCAAATCTTTCGCTGAACTGCCAGGCGGAACTTGATGAAACCGGCGTTGGCGGCTGTCTTCAACACCCGATCGACGGTGTCGGAACGGGTGCCCGTGGCCGCCTCAAAGTACACAATCTGAGTCTCGTCTTCTTCGTCCTCACCACTCGGCTGTGACTTGACGGTGCCCTGCTCAAGTCGGGCCTTCTGCTTTTTCATTTCACGCAGCAATGGCACCACGTGCTTGTCACTGTCGAGATCACTGGCCTGAAACTCACCCCCAGAGAGGCGACAAACGATTTTTTCCTCAACCCGAACGTCTTCGGTGGAGATCGACACCTTGACGACCAATTTGATTGGCCGCTCTGAGGTCGACTTCGGCAAACTGAAGTCTTTCGGGGGCATAACCTCACTCTCCTCGGTGGAGAAATTGACAATGAGGAAGATGAGAACAATCGTAAGGATGTCCATCAACGACGTGATGTTGAGTGAGAATTCTTTGGCTTCGCGACGGGCTCTCTTTGTGAACATGACTTGCTCGCCTACTTAAGCCGACTCGACAAAACAACTTTTGGAAACAACTCCACCTTGCTCTTCATGGTGCCGCGCTCGATGGTCTTGTCCCGCACGGCATCCATCGTGACAATCACATCTTCGTAAGGTATTTCCGGATCGGGCGTGACAATGACCGTGTCGGAGGCAGCGTACTTGCCCTTGATCTTGTACGCCGAATCTCGCAGTTGGTCGTACATCGCCTTTTCTACCCGCTCATCAACGCCCTTGACCCTGGGGATCTTGTCCCTGAGAGTTGCAATGATCCCAGGATCAATGGTGTCACTTGCCGCCTGTAGGTTGAAGGCGTCTGCGGTTATGTCGAGCTGCAGGGTAATTTTGTCCTCGTCCTTCGCGATGTCAGTCTCACCTGTCTCCGTCGAAGCTATGGGGATGGTGATTTGGATAACGGACATATGGAAAAAGGCTGCGGACAAAAGAAGAAACGGGATCAGAGCCGTGAACAAATTCATGACCGGAATGAGGTTGGGAACAAGGTCCTCGGGCTCTTTTTTCTCAATCTTCACGAGAACCCCAACCTTGGATCAGGCGCGCTTCTTTGCGAGTCGACGATTGCGCGCCGAGAGGTAATTGAACAAGTCCGTCGACTTGGTTTCAATCTGCGACAAGATCACGTTCTGCCGAGTCTGGAAAATCGTGAAAGCGACGATGCACGGGATTGCGGCGATCAATCCAAACGCCGTGGTAAACATGGCGACCGCGATACCCTTTGAGAGAATTTCCTGCTTGGCGGCCGCATCTGCTTGAGCTACGCCCTTGAACGCTTCAATCAGACCCATGATCGTGCCAAGCAACCCCAACAACGTGGCGATGTTGGCAATCATGCCGAGATAGGTGACTCGTTTTGTTACAACCGGGACCGCCTTCATGGTGGCCGCCTCCATGGCCCGTTGGATGTCCTTGTCAGACTCATTGGCTTTCATCAGCCCTGACTTGACAACATCAGACAATGGATGCCCTGACTCGACGTTGCATGCCTCGATTGCACGGCTGAACTTCTTTTCCTCGAGATAACCAATGATTTGGTTGACGAACTGCTCCGCGTTTAGACGATAGCGGAAGTACAAGAAGTATGTCCTCTCAATCATCACGGCCACGCCTACCACTGACGCCACGAGGATGACGTACATAAACTCGCCGCCACGCTGCAGAATATCGAACATTTCAGGCTGCTCCAGAGATTGCGTTCATGCGCCAGAGGGCTCCACTACTTATGTGAGCGCACGTTTTACCCCAATTCGGACTTCACAAACAAGCGGGACGAGAGGAATGGGAAAAGATCAATAATAACCGACCTTGACAAGCATTCCGCTCGCACCCACGAGCCACAGACGACGAAGCTCACCGGCCCCCGTCACCCACAGGGCGGTGATATTCTCTGAGATGCCATTGTCGATGCACTCGCCCGTGGTCGGCTCAGGGTTACAAAGCACCGCGATGTCGCCGCCGTACTCGAGCAGCACACCCGAGTCACCGACTGCGTAACCTCTCTCCTGCCCAAGGGAAAACACTCCAGAGAGAAACGCCGGTGGTGCCCCTTGACGCGTTTCGAGACCACAGCCGCTCCCCGGTGCGATCATCACCACGGCACCACCAGCACCGACAGCGTGGAAAACTCCTTCCCGCTGGCTCACCGACGCCAAGACCGGGCGTTCATCGAGAGGATGGGGCGTCGCGGATGCACAATCGGGACGAATCCATACTTCGGTGGGATCGAGTTGCCCACCAAGATTGAGATAGACGATCGTGCCGCCAGCGCCAACGGCAACCACCGTGCTGCCATCCGAGGTCACAGCGCGCAACGTTTTGTCGAGACGGAAGAAGCAATAGGGACATGCGTCGGAGCACTCCCCCGCCACAAGGGCACCGCAGGCATTGTCAGCGCGCAGGCCTGTGCGATCCTCGACCAAGGACAGGCACCCGGGCCCCTGACAGGCGGCGCCGGTGAGCTCATCCTGGTCACCGCTCACACAGCAAGCGCCGTTCGCACAATTGCACTGGGTCTTGTAGACATTGCATTGAGCTGGACAACGCGGCGCCAAACGCCCTTGGCAATTCTGGCCAGGGCCGACGGGATCTTGGAATGGACAATCGTTGCTATGAAAGTACGCCAGTTGTTCTTGTGCAATCCACGCACCGCGGTCGGTTATGGGCAACAACGGAGCGGCCACAGTCTGCGCGGCGTTGGGCCCAGCGTAGGTGATCACTGTGCCATTCTCGCCAACCGCCACCACCATGACATGGGTGTTCTCGTAGACCATGGCCCAAACATCCATGAGCGTCGGACGAAATTCATCGAGGTCCCGCTCGCCAATCTCTCTGTCACAGACCGTGCCGACACCGTCGGCGTCGGGATCGGCCTGCGGTGCCCTCTCGCCACAATAGCCATCGATGCAGTCCTCACCTCCTGCACAGGTTCCGCCGCAGGTCGCCGGTAGAAATGCACCATCGTCGGGCCATTCCAAACATGTCTGGTTCTCGAAGTCGTCGTCGAGGTCGGTGATGGGCCGCATGGTGCCGTTGGGACTGCTTCGGCAGTTGTCATCACAATTGTTGGTCCCACTGCTCTTGCAGGTGTCCTTGCAACTCCACCAACCGTCTGGTCCCCCCGTGATTGGATCACCACCGCCGTCGTCGAGAATTCCATCGCCGTCGGAGTCGGGACAAAACGGATCGATCTTCACATAGGGAGTGAAGCCAACCCCAGGCTCTGAGATCGTCTGCCACACTCCATTCTCAGGGGTTGGATTGGCGACAGCAGACGGGTTGGGATGAAAATGCAACAGGGTTCCGTTCCACCCCACCGCAAACATCTCACCATCAACTCGCTCCTGACCAAAGTCACGACCGTTCTCAACACCCCAAATGCCGGTGAGATGCTCTGTGGTCCCCGAAGGCATGGTCTTCCAATGACCCTCGGGGTTTGTGGGGGTCGCCCGGTTGGTGATGATCGCCCCATACCAACCAACGACAAACAGCGCACCATCACTGCGACCCCAGACATCGGTGAAGGTCATGTTGCCTTGGTTGTGCTCAATCGTCTCGAAATGCCACCTCGGTGGCTCATCCACGTCGCCCTTGGCGACCGCCCCAGCGGTTTTCTCCTGGCAGCCCGCAAAGCTCGCAGACATGAGCAGAACAGCAAAAAGAGGATGTCGATGCTTTCGAACCATAGTGCGAGGGTACCCCAAGAACTGCGGCGTGGCCACCCTGCTCTGCTGGGCAATTGACCACAAAACGCGGGGCCACACATACCCATGGGCATTGGGCCCAACAGCGGGTAGACTGGCTTGGGGAAGACCATGAAAAACTGCACTGCCATGCTAAAGATCTGCCTGTTCATTCCACTCATGGTGGCCTTGGGCTGCACCGACTCCGATATCTACACCGCGACGGGTGTCGAGCCCTACCGCCCCGATCGCATCGCCATTACTGGACGGTTGTGCACAGAGGACATCACGGGTCCCAATTTCCCGGTGAAGATTCTCACGATGATCGACACCACCAATGCGATGTTCAACGCCGACCCTGACCTCTACAGGTTCTGCGGACCAGGTGCGTCGACATGCGCCTCGGGCAGTCTCAATGGTTTCGTTGACCGCATGCGCAACCAGCAGAACGTTCGCCTCGGCTTTGCTGGCATCTCCAATGTATCGAAACCCATTACCCCAGTGCCCGCGGCATTGTGCCAACCGCCCCCATGCGATGCACAACAGTTCTTCTCCGGCCGTGATATCGACGGCGGCCTCTTGCAGAGCGCCCTTTCGCTGCCCACGGGCAACCAACGGGACATCTCCAATGCCATATCCCAGGCCGAGAGCTTCATTACTGCCGACATGGCGTCCTCATCGGCGGGTGAAATCCTGCGTAGTCGTTATCTGGTATTTATGCTCCTCGCCGGACCGCCAACAAACTCTGTGGCCACCTCGCAGCTGGTGCAACAGGTCGAGCATCTGCGAGACTTTGTTTACAGCAAAGGAGCGTTGGAGTTTCGCCTGAACATAGGTCTGCTCTATTTTGGCAATCGCAGCATCACTGCGCCACCGACAGGATACGGCTGCCATTTGCCGGAGGGCAGCACGGCCTGCAGTTGCGGGGGATCCTGCGTGGGTGACAACCCCAACTACTGCTCCGCTTGCTGCGCCACCGCAGGCAGTCCGCCGTCGCCCTTTGGCAGCTTGAGCTGGGAGGTCTACAACGAACAAGCGAGTCAGGTTTATTCTGCCCTGTCCTTCGCAGGGGACGGATTGTTTCGTGAGTTCGAATGCCCCGCCGTCATGGAGATCCGCCTCGACGCGGCAGCCACTTCGATCCAGCTGAAACGAAAAGATATCGTCGCCTACAATATCAACGTCAAGCTGGCAATCGACGGCCCGGTCATCGACAGCGATGGTGACGGTTTGGCAGATTATGAGGAAGCACGAGCACAGCCGCACACCAATACCGACAACTGGGACACCGACGGAGATGGGCTCAGCGACCGTCTCGAGTTTCGAGCCTTCCCGCGCCAAGACCCGACCGACAACACCGACCGACCGGCTTCCTGTCCTGATCCAGAGATACTCGGCATCATTCCCGATCAAGACCTCGATCTCCTCAACGACTGCGAAGAGGGACTCTTGCAAACAAGCCCGTCAATTCCCGACACAGACGGCGATGGCTTACCCGACGCGCTCGAATTTATGAGTAGCACCGTGCCAACCTCTGCGGACGACCGTTTGCTCGATTTTGACGGTGATGGCATCGCCAATGCTGAGGAAGTGTTGGCACACACGAACCCGCGGACCAACGATGGCCGCCTGCGAGGAGCAGAGGGTTACCGCACGGAGATCATTGATCTCGGAATCCGCACCGTCTCCGACATGGAGGACACTCGGCAGCTTCGCGCCATCAGCTTCCGTTCTGCATCCAACAACGTCGTTGGTGGAGCGGGCCTGTTGCGGTGGAACTACACCGGCAAGACGATGAGCGCCGACGGCCGCGATGCCTCACCACGCAGCGTCGAGTGGAGCGACGCCAGGTGGCAGATTCCGCCCTATTTCACACCCATCCCCACGGTCATCGACGAGGGAAGCGGAATGTACACTCTGCGCGCTGAGAGCGCGTCGACCGGCGAAATCTTGGAAATCAAGGTATACGTCCACGAAAATTGGCTTCCCGATGAAGACACCGAAGTCTTCCCGTTGATCTCCACCTCCGACCGCAACTGCTACGACGTGCAAATCTCCAACATCAAGCTCCTGCAGACCCGCGAAGCAGAAGACATCATCCACGTCGGCGAGACCCACGAGGAAGGCACCAACCACATCCTGGTGTTCTTCACCCAGGCTCCAGAAGACCGACTCGACTCGCCAGGCATTGCCAAGGTTGCGGTCCTCGATCCTGTGATCTACCGCTGCACGGATCCCAATGACATCGAGTCATGCGCGCGCAATCCTGACTCCGGCTTCCTCGAGATCACCGATGCCGACTTCGCCGCGTCGGTGCCATAGTAGAGACAACCATGAGACAACTCCTCCTACTCCTCTACCTCGGAACCTCGATCGCCTGCGACCCCGGTTCTGAAGAATCTTTCTTGCAGGGCCGATCCCTTCAGCCTTGTCTGCAAAACATACCGGTGTGTCCCGACTTCTTCGCCCGTTGCGAGCTCAACGAGACGACCTACGCCCAAATGCGGTTCCCTGACGACTCACCGTTTCACTTCCTCGTGTCGGCGCTTCCCGAGGAAGAGATCGAAGTGACTCTCTATTTCGTCACCCAAAACGATGTGGGCCTGTCAACCAACATCCTCTGGTACGAGCCCGGGTGCTCCGACGTCTACAAGTGGAAGAGCGAGGGGCTGGACATCTTCGCCGAAGCCGAGGACTCCAATACCTTTGTTCGCAAAGAAAGGGTCTATGAAGGTGGCGACCATCCCATCGAGATCGATTCCGATATGCGCTCCATTGTGGACGTCACCGTCAAAGTGAAGATTCCCGGAACCCGCTAATTCTCCCTGCAGACAGAGTCCCGCCACCGACGCCTAAGCGCGACCTCCAAACCAACGCCCAAGTGTTACTCAAAGAGATGGCGTTTGATGCGCTCGAGCATCGCGCTCCAGCTCTGTTGCCCGACAGCCCGTTGGTAGGCGATCACGTGATGATAGGTCTGCTCCGCGTCTATTGATTTGCGCAAGGAGATCCCCTGCCAGCGATTCAGGCCGTAGTCTGCGATCATGGCGCGCAGGGCGGCGGCGTCCACCAGCTCGTCGTCCTCATCGATGAAAACGAGAGTGGGCACATTGATGCGGTCACGCGCCAACGGCTCGAGCCCCTCCTGCAACGCAAACAGAGCTTCGTAGGCGGCGATCGGTGTCCCAAAGTTCGCTCGGTCGGCCTCGGGTGCGGAGCTCGGCAACACCAGGCCAGGCCAGGCTGACAAGAGTCGCACACCGCTGGCATACCAATGGACACACAGCGCGGGCGCCAAGAGCACCATGGCCTCGAAGCGGGCTCCACCCCCATTGACGAGATCTACGCCAACGAGCGCCCCCAGTGAAAAAGCAACGAAGACCAGAGGCACACCGGTCACATCTGCACGCTCGCGGGTCAAGAGATAGCCGCAACGGGTCTGTCGCCGCCAGGTGTCCGCATCGACCGACGCGAACGTCTGTTGACGGCTGATTGGATCCGAACCATGGCCGATGAGATCCAAACGCATGACGGCAACGCCCATGTTGTTGAGCTCGACAATGAGCTCGTTCATCCGTGAGGGCTCTTGATTGAGGCCGTGCATGACCAAGGCGACAGCCCGCGGCGTCGGGCTCGACGCCTCAAACCAGTGGGTGGCCTGCCACAGCCCGCCACCGTCGAGAGAGCTCTCGCACTCACCGGGCACGAGGACGCTCAGGGCACCCACCAACCACGCCGTCATCATCGCCAGAGTGTCGTGCACGAAGGTGAGGTTTGTCAAATCGACGTCCGTCATGTCAGCTGTGGTGTGCGCAACGCCGGTGACGCCGGCGGCATTGGCCTTGTCGACACTGCCACAACGAGCTATCTAGGATTTGTCTGCCCGGCGTTCAGAGTGCTGAAAGGTCGCCAGGCACGCCAGGGTATTTGACCGAGAACAGGGCTCATGTGAAGGCATCTGTTGGCCAACTCGATCCGTCGTTCAGGCCCAGGCCTCGAAGGAGGATCAACACTATCTACTGGAAACGCCTGCGACTGCGTTTTGCCGCGCGGTGTCTACTCCTGATCGCCGCACTGTCGGGTTGCGGCGTTGGAAAAATTTCGGTGCAGCGTAGCTGTGAAACGAACGCACAATGCCCGAGCGGGTTGTGTGGCGATGGGGCTTGTTTTCCGACGGTCTGCAGCGGCTCGTGCGCTGTCCGCGACGCCGCCACGGGGAACTGCCGACCGAATGCGACGTCGTGTACGGGCAGTTGCGCCACCTGCGTTGGCAGCGGTACGGAGTTCAACTGTTCGGCCGACGTGGCCCTTTGCACAAACACCTGCGACATGTGTAGCGGCTCGGGCACGAGCTTTGGCTGCAGTGCCGACCCAGAATGTAGCATTCCTACCTACTATGTGAGCAACCTCGGTGATGACGCCAATTTGGGCACCACACCGGCCGTCCCTTGGAAAACATTGGCCAGGGTCAATGCCGCAACATTGGCCGCGGGAGATACCGTGCTGCTCAGACGTGGGGAGATATTCACTGAACAGTTGATATCGCCACGATCATCTATCACCTTCGGAGCCTATGGCACGGGCGCCAAACCGGTCATCAGTGGATTCCGAACCGTCACCGGATGGATTGAACAAGCCAATGGGATCTACAGTGCCCCTTGGCCGGCAGATGCGAATTCGGTGACCGTAGACGGTGCTCCTACTCCTATGGGTAGATACCCCAAGACCGAATGGCTTACTTTCGAATCGTTTGTAGGAACAACTTCAATTGCAGATAACCAATTGGTTGACTCCCCAAACTGGACCGGAGCAGAGGTGGTCATTAAGAAGAACAATTGGACTATTGACAGAAACCTAATCACCGAGCACAGAGACGGCACAATCACCTACGCGAGTGGTTCCACGTACAGCCCAGTTTTGGTTAATGGCGTTTTTAGCTATTTTCTACAACGTAGTGCCAATGCCCTCACAGAGTTTGGTGATTGGTATTCTACCGGCGAACATCTGTTCATGTATTTTGGCGCCAACAATCCAAGCGACCACACAATCAAGGCCAGCGTTATCGACAAATTGATCGATATCAGTTATCGAAACAGCAACACATTTAAGGATTTGTCAATTGAGGGTAGTAATAATTTTGGCGTATACATTTATTTGTCAGAAAATATCTTTTTCCAAAACTGCGATTTTACTAACCATGGTGACGTGGCATTCTGGGGTGGTAGTTCAAACATCCTCACGGTGGATGGCTGCACTTTCGACAATACAAACGGGATAGCCATGAATGTCAATGTAAAGACAACGGCAGTAAGGAATTGCCATGTGAACAACTCCGGGATGATTGCTGGTATGGGTAACAAATCGGGTGCCTCGTATTATGGACTGAAGATACGAAGTGCAGATGGAATTATCGAAAATAATGTCATTACAAATAGCGGTTATATACCGATAATTTTTAGCAACAACAATATCAAAATCAGACACAACAAGGTGGACAATTTCTGTAATCTATTGACAGACGGCGCCGGCATTTACACTTACATTGAAACAACCAATCCACCAAGTATGGGGCAGGAGGTATACAACAATATTGTGATGAATGGTGGCGCGAATGGTCTATATTCTGACGGGGTTTCCAATCATGTGTCCTTCTACAACAACACCATCATGAATATGGCTAAAAATGGCATTCATATGAATAATCCAACGAGCAATCTCGTTTATAATAATACATTCTACAACTGCACAAAATTCGGCATGAGTATTCAGAATTTATATCAGGATACAGAATATTGGGTGATGGCTGCTGAAAATTCGCTGTATGGAAACCTAATTGTTCAAGGTTCAAACACACAAGGCATAATGGAGTTGTGTGATGGCCGAACATATTCAATCGGTGGTTTTGGGACAAGTGACAACAATACGTTCATCGTTGAGTCGGACGGGCCCGGACTTTTTAGCGCACTGCACGTGTTGCCGTCATACTCGGTCGTCCCTTATGACCTGACCGACTGGCGTGTGTTTTCGGGGCAGGAGGCCAACTCTACGCTAATTCCCACAACGCTTTCTGATGTTCAGCTTCTGTACAACGATACGTCAGAGGACAAAGTCTTTCCCCTTGATGCGCCAATGACTGACGCCGAGGGTGTTGAATATGAGTCGTCTGTCACACTTGCACCCTTCTCATCGATTGTGTTGTTGGCGTTGTGACGGAAGTGGACCCCGCGACCTGCCTCCGGGCAGGCCACTGTCATGGGGAGACAAACGAGACCGACCTCTGTGATCATTGAGGGCTTGGAACTGTCTTTCTTTGTGTGAACAACCACTCGATGAGACCTGGCTCACGGTAGGCGGGCTCCCATGCTGCATGGTTGACGGCTGGGTACTCGGTATACCGCGGCTCGCCACCGCCTCGGCGGATCGCCTCGATCATTTGGCGGGTCTCAGCGACCGGGACCACGTCGTCGTCGATGCCGTGAAATGCCCAGATGGGCATGTTCACCAGAGTGTTTGCTCTCGTTGGATCACCGCCGCCACAAATCGGCACCGCCGCCGCGAAATCCCCGGGCCAACGCTGAACAGCCTCCCAGGTTCCATATCCCCCCATCGAGACGCCGGTCACGTAGATGCGCTCTGTATCGATGGGAAGCTCTGCCTGCAGTTGATTCAAGAGCTGCCTGGTCAATAGCAGATTGTCCGTAGGCTCCGCCTGCATGACGCTGTGTTCGGTGGACCATCCGTACGTCGCCCAAAGCTCGCCCCGTGGCACAACAGGTGCGACGACGTACATCGGATGTTGCAATGACGCCACGCGCAGGAACTCTGTGATGTGCGCGATGTGCTCGCCGTGCCTCGCCCCACGGGAACCCGCGCTGTGGAGAAACAACAACACGGGATAGGTAACATCCTCCTCGGCTTTCGCAGCCACCTTGACCGGTGCCGCAAAGAAAAAACGCAACTCAGAGCCGTTGTGGACAAACTTTCGTTGCTCGAAGGCCACGATGTTCTTTCCCGCGGCTGTGCTAGCAGTGCTGGTCGCGCTGGTCGCGCTGGTCGCGCTGGCACACAGGCAACTGCGTTCGCACGACGCCGCGACAAGGGCGATTGTGAGCGCCGCAATGATTTCATTGGCGGTTACCGTTGCCATTGCTGTTACTCCATGTCCCCAAGGACTTGGGCGGTGACAAACTGTCGGTCGATCAGGTGCCGATACAATCCCAACGGCTCTTGCATCAACGTCAGGTGGGGGCCGGCCTGCACAACCCGACCGCGGTCGAGGACCACCACACGATCAGCCCCCATCACAGTGGAGAGCCGATGCGCGATGATCAGCGTTGTGCGTCCATGCATCAAACGCTCCAGTGCTTCGCGCACCAAGAACTCGCTCTCGGCGTCCAACGCTGAGGTGGCTTCGTCGAGGATGAGAATCTGCGGATCCTTGATTACCGCGCGAGCAATCGCAATTCGCTGCTTCTGGCCACCTGAGAGTTGTATTCCGCGTTCCCCAACCAACGTCTCATATGCGTCGGGAAAATCGCGGATGAAGTCGCGCGCATTGGCGGCCGTCGCTGCCGCCTCGACCTCTGCATCTGTTGCCCCAGGCCGACCATAACGAATGTTATCGGCCACACTTGTCGACAGGAGAATCGGTTCCTGGGCGACTGTGCCGATTTGTTCCCTCAACCAGGTTGCGTCCAGGTCGCGCACATCATGACCATCGATGGTGACTCGACCAAGGTTTGGGTCGTAGAAACGCGGAATGAGTGTCGCGATGGTCGACTTGCCTCCACCGGACGGCCCCACCAACGCAACGACCTCGCCATGTTGGACGCGCAAGTCGATGTTCTCCAAGACGGTGACATCCGGGCGCGATGGGTAGGCAAAGGTGACGCCGCACAAATGGATGTCGCCACGAATCTCCGATAGACGCAGGCCACCGGTGGCCTCCATCTCAGGGACTCGGTCTAACAACTGAAAGACGCGCTCCCCAGCTCCGGCCGCACGCATGAAATCGGCCCAAAGACTTCCGAGCGCTCCAAGGGACATCGTCAAAAGCAGGGTATAGAGGATGAAGGAGGTGAGATCGCCGACACTCATGGCGCCGTCGAGGACCAGTCGGCCGCCATACCACAAAACCACTGCGATTGCCCCGTATCCGGCAAACGACACCGCTCCTGAAAAGACGGCGACGTGGAGCACCCGACGCTTGGCTGTTTGGAACGAGTCCTCGATCGCCGCGACATAACGCTTGGACTCGGCGTCCTCACGAGCAAAAGCACGCACCGTGCGAATACCCGAAATCGTTTCTTCCGCCACCTCACCAGCTCGCGCCAGGGCGTCCTGAAACGCGCGGGAAAATTTACGCAAACGCCGTCCGATCACGAGGGAAGAAATCACCACTGCCGGCACAACGGAGAGCATGATCACGGTGAGAACGGGCGAGGTGTAGAAAAGCAATGCAGTCCCGCCAACCGCCGTCGCCCCATGCCGCAACACCATCGAAATATTCACACTGACAGTGTTCTGCAGCGTGGTGGTATCTGATGCCAGACGATTGGTGAGCTCCCCGGTACGCGTTTTGTCAAAGAACGCCACTTCCTGCCGCAGGATGGCGCGGTAGAGCCCTTCTCGCAGATGCGAGACAATTCGCTCACCGACAACAGTAAAGAGATAGTGCCGTAGGGCGGTGGCAACACCCTGAACCAAAAAGATTGCAACCATGGCCACCGCAGCCTCATCCACAGCAGCAGCTCCACCCCCACCCAAGGCCTGATCAATGATCACCCGAATTGCCTGCGGATAGGCGAGTCCCATGACGCTGCCAATCAACAAGAAGAGCATACCCACCGCGAGTGGTCGCCAATGGGGCCGCGCCAATCCGGCAAGATGCCGCAAGAGCGTTTTCACCTCTGCGCGGGTCACCTTCGGTGTGAGGTTCGAGTCCGGCGTCATGTTCGTCACTGCCAATGTAAGCTAGTTCGCCAACGCCATGACCTCAAGGTCCACAGAGCCTTGGGGTTCGACAAAATATCCAGCGGTTGGGCATTTGCCACCATTGGATGGCGGCGCTAGAATCACCCCATGTTCTGCACCCAGAGCTGCCGCAGCTATCTCATCGCTCTCGCATCCTTCGTGGCGCTGTCCTTCGCAACTGAAGCGCGTGCCAAGAAGAGGAGCGTCAACCATACCGTCGCGGTTTTTCTGGTGGCCAACGGCACTCCCAGTCACAAATTGTTGGGTGCCCTCGCCGCTGACCTCACCAAGCCGCAGAATTCAACCAAGATTATTTCGGGAAAGCAGCTGCGCAAGGTACTGCAAAAAAAACCCGACGCTGCTATCGTCACATGTGGTTCCGATATCGGTTGCATCGCCAAGCTCGGCGGCAAAGCCCGTGCGAGCTTCGTACTCTATGCTACGGTTGCGTCCTCCCCTGGTGGCATCCAAGCGCAATTCTTGATGGTTGACGTCGCATCCCAGCAATTGGCCGACAAAGTCACCGTCGAGATCACTTCGGTCGCTGATCTGACCCGACAGATGCAAAAGCTCAGGCCCAGACTGTTTATGGAATCGAGCTCGGCCAGTGAGAGCGAGACCGAGGAGATCCCCCTCGATATGGTGTTGGAGGATCCAGAACCGCAGCCAGTTGTTGCAAAACAAACAAAACTTGCGGCCAACTCATCGGATGACGAGCTACCACTCGAATTCGCGCTCGAACCTGGCGAGACGACCGTCACAACCGAGGCCGAGACCACTGCAATTTCTGCGTTGTCCGGCGACTTTGCCCCTGCTCCAGTCGAGGAAACACCATCCCGATCGCCGTTTTTCACCTACATTGGAATTGGCGTGGCCGGGCTCGGCGTGGCCGCCTTGGGCACCGGGTGTTACTTCAGCCTTGAGGCACAGTCCAAGGGCAATGAAGCCGACTCCGCCAAACGCGGACCGGGCGGTGATGCACAGACGGACGTCTATGGGCTCTACCAGGAATCGTGGGATGCCACCGACATGTCCTACATTTTTTACGGCGTCGGCGGAGGACTTGCGGCACTTGGTGCCGGACTCATCATGCTCGACTTGATATGGCTCGATGGTGGCAATCAACCGAAGACTTCGGTGAATGTCGGGCCCAATGGAGCGTCCGCGTCCCTAACCTGGTCCTGGTAGCGTGACGGGCTTTGCGGCCTCACCGAAGAGTTGCTAGTCGTCCTCGCCAATGCCAACGAGATCATCAATCTGATAGATCTCCACGTGATGGCATTTCTCGCACACGAACTTCCGCACCTCAACACCACCAAATGAACGATGGAACGTCTCGTCCTTCCAATCACGACTGGTCGCGCCCTGTTCAATGTGCGCCTGCGAACGCATGTAGCTCGCACACTTGGGACAAATCTCGAGGTGTTTGAGATTCTTTTCAACCATGGCCTCTCCAGAGTGTCGCCACAAAAACGTCAGTCACTGGTCTATCCCCGCCAGGGCAAGACTCGCAGCCGCACGCACCTCGACGTCTGAATCGGCCGCCAAGATTTCCAATCCCCGCTCCGCCAATCGTTCACCATGGCGTTGCAAACGACTCACCAAGATGGTGATGGCATCGAGTTTGTACGAAACAGGTGCGTCTGCCAAGGCGACCTCGGGATCGTGCTCGAGCAGCCAATCGCGGGCGGTCCAGCCCACCTCGGGATCCCCATCGTTGACAAAAGCCGACAATGCGCTGGTGCAGCCGACAGCGCCCCGCACCAGACATCTAGCACGCGACGCATGCAGAGCTTCGACTCGCACTCTGGCGCTGACGTCATGGCCGAGAAGCCATATGGCGGCGGCGACCTGCGACCCTTGCAGCTCCGGCAATATCTGAGCCACTCGCTCGCGAACATCGACTCGAGAATCTGTCACGGCAGCTAATGCCATGTGCGTGAGAGAAGACCATCGCGCCTCGGCAGTTCGTCTCAGCACCTCGAGGGCGACCCCCGTCTCGGTCCCTACGTTCATGCCTGCGCCAACCAGCTCATCGGCGATAAACATGCGGGCAGCCGGCACCTCCGTCGAGGCCGCAACGAAGAACTCCTCGTTCCCACTCTCGACCAGAGCCCATGCCGTGCCCTTGGGGTCTCCACACAAAGCGCGAACCTCACCCTTTGCCACTTGCACGGCGACGGTCGGATGACTCGAGGGTGAGCGAAACAATCCTGCACTGCCGCCAAACAGAATGCCACTGGGCCCGCTGACAATGTGCTCCGGTGTGATTGGCAGGTGACCCACCGACTCGCACTGTTTCGGTGCAGCGCATTGCAGCACCTCATCACCCAACACGATCCGCGCCTCCGCACCAATATGCAAGGCCTTGGCCAGCCCGCAGCGCCTCAGTCGGGCAGACTCAATGTTACCCGTGTCGACATCAATACGCACCAACGCTCCGTGGCAAGCGAGCCAGATGTATTGCCCATGTCCCCCGAGGATCTTCACCTGTCCCGACTTGCCGACAATCCCAGGAATCTCGAGAGTCTTGGACTCGTCTCCACGCCGAAGCTGCCACTTGTCAGACACCAACAACTCAAACTGACCGCTATCGGTGTTGCCTGCGATGATCTGCAAGGCGGCACCTGTTGCGTCAACGACGGGCACTCCGGCAAGCAGCTGGACCTGTCTCGACCCGACCTCAACCCCGATCCCATCCATCTGCACGAGGAGCCCGCCCGTCTCGGCTACACACCTGCCAGAATGGACGGCGAGAAAGATGCCGATGAGCAGTGTCGTAACCATTACCGCGTCTCCCGAATCGCCTCCACGAGACTTGCAACCTCAGCGTACGGATCACTGCCGTTGGCAACCCGCTGTCGCGCCGCGTCCAACGCCAGACCCAGCTTCGTTTTGCCCTCATCAACCAATGCCGAGTCCAACATGCGCTCGAAAACCTCACTCACCTGCATGGACATTCGCAGAGCACCCGCCGGACCCTCGAGAAATTCCCGATGACGCTCGATTGCCTCGAGCAACTCCGTGATGCCCTCCCCGCGCGAGGCCACCGAGCGCAACACCGGGGTCTCCCACTCTGATCGCGGTGGAACCATAGTGAAAACCTGTTGCAGGCTGTTCTCCAGCTCGTACACCCCATCTCGGTCTGCCTTGTTGATGAGAAAGATGTCGGCGATCTCCAACAGACCCGCCTTGATCGCCTGGACATCGTCGCCAAGTCCGGGGACCATGACCACGACCGTTGTGTGTGCGAGACGCGCCACATCGACCTCGTCCTGCCCAACGCCGACAGTCTCCAAAAGGATCGCCTCAAAACCCGCGGCGTCGAGCACCCTGGTGGAGTCAAATGCCGCGCGCGACAGACCGCCCAGGGCACCTCGCGTTGCCAAAGAGCGAATGAAGACACCATCATCAGTGGCATGGCGGTTCATGCGAATGCGATCGCCCAAAATGGCACCGCCGGAGAATGGACTCGACGGATCGACGGCCAGAACCGCGACCCTGCGCCCTTGCTTGCGCAACGCGGTGATGAGCCCATCGACGACAGTCGATTTTCCTGCGCCGGGGTTGCCTGTGATACCAATGACGTGCGCGGCTCGACGATGACCATGCAATCGCGAGGCGAACTCACGCCCGACCCTTGGGTGGTCGTCGACCCATCGCAACGCTCGCGCAATCGCGCGCCTCTCACCCGCGACGACGCGAGCAGCCAAGCCATCCAAGTCCAACGGTTGCAACATCTAGCCCATAACCCCCCGCAGTGTGGTTTGGGCAACGAGCGTCCGCTGTTCGTTGCGGGGCATGCCCACCGTCGCGATAACCTGAGCGTCGCGATAGAGCAACTCGGGGAGGAAATCGCGGGTGTAGCCAAATCCACCATGGATCTGCACTGCCTGGTCTGCCGCAAACTTGGCTGCATCACCCGCTAGGTTTTTGGCCATCGCCGCCTCCGTTGAAAATGGCGCGCCGCTCGCAGCCAGAGAAGCTGCACGCGCGACCAGCATAGCTGCGGCACCGGCCTTCGTCGCTGCGTCCGCGAGTTTCCACTGTATTCCCTGGAATTCCGCGATCGGTCTACCAAATTGTTTGCGCTCTTCGGCGTAGGCCGACGCCACTTCGACGGCATGATGGGCAATGCCCACTCCGAGGGATGCGAGAGCTACCTCCACCATAGGCTCTTCCGCCCACGCACCGACGGCCACGAGACGTTGCTCATCGGCGAGCCACTGCTTGTCGAAGTGCCAATCGGCGAAACCCAGAGCGCACATCCCGAGCGGCGCATCCGATGCCGTTACGGAGAACATCCCTTTCTTCACAACAAACGCTGTGGGACCGGTGTCAGTCATGGCAGAGATCACCGCAACCTCAGCAAGCTGCCCCAAGGGCACCTGGGCCTTCGTGCCCGAAACAATCCAACCTCCGCCGTTGTGGGTTGCACTCAACTCTGGCGCACCCCCTACAGCGGCGGTCCCCAGGATCTCGCCCTGAGCCAAAGCGCGCAGCAGATCTTTCTTCTGCGCAGCCGTACCATGTGTCTCTATTGCCCCCGCACATCGAGCCACGTGTGCCACCACGCCGAGGGCGAGAGCTGCGTCGCCGCGGGCGAGCTCCTCCACCACGATGCACAACTCGGGTAAGCCCAGGCCCGCGCCGTCCCATTCCTCGGAAACGGTGACCCCCAACAGACCCATTTCCACGAGCTCGGCAAACACCTCGTCGGGGATCCTGCTCTCCTCCTCCCACTTTCTGGCACGTGGGATCACGCGGTCAGCAACGAACCGCGCAACCGTCTCCTGCAACATGACCTGGTCCGAGCTCAACGAGAAGTCCAAGATAGCCTCCACCGAAAATCTGTTGCCCCGGCAATAACCGATCCGCCTTTGAACCACAACGGTGATGGGCCCAGCGGAGTTGTCACCGCAGGTGTTGCCAGCATTCATGCCACCAGATCACGGCGGGCGAGCCTGTACAAGCCCCTACCTCCCAATTACTCCCAATTGTCCGTCCCAAATTCTGCTGTCCTTCTCTTCCTGTCTGTGTACGAGCGCTGTATAGGGGCTGCGAACGGCCAAGGGCCGCAATCGACCCGAGTTGGGGAGTGCGCCAGGAGCGAGGAGACAAACCATGTGGACGAAGTTACCCACAATCATCGCGATCTCGTTGTCGTTGTCCGTGTTGGTAGGATGCAACAACGAGGAACCCGCGCCGATAACCTGCAGCGGTGACGTAACTCCCATCGGCGAAAACTTCTTTGCCGACATCTCCGACTCGAGCGGCATTCGCGGCGAGAACTTCGATCCCGCTCCCGCCATCACCATCACCATCAACGACCACAGTGCCGTCGGCTTCGTCGATATCAACGGGGACGGCTATGACGACATCATCGCCCACAACCTTTGGCCCAATATCGCTCCCGATTGGAATGGGCAAAAACCTCTCGAGCATTTGGTGTTTCGCAACAACGGCGACAAGACTTTCACCAACGTTACCGATCTCTCGGGTTTGCGCGACGTCGACGCCGCCTTCTTTGCCTATGGCGACATCGACAACGATGGCGACACCGATATTTTTGCTGGCTTTCCTCTCCAGACAGTCGGCCATCGCAACTCCGTATGGCTCAACGACGGAAAGGGTGTGTTTGTACAAAAGGCTGGCTCGTCTCCCGGCTCAGGAGCCTATGCGGCGTCCGGTATTCTCGCCGATTTTGATGGCGATGCTGTCTTGGACCTCTTCATTGGCAACGGACACACCCTCGCCGCCGTCCCCGACGACTTCTACCTCGGCAATGGTGACGGCACCTTCACCAATGCCAACGGCCGTCTCTTGGGTCTGAGTGCCTCCATCACCGATGGGTCCGTCGCCTGCGATTACGACAACGACAATGATCTGGATATCTTTGTTTCCACCTATGGTGTCAGTTACGAGAATGGCCACAACATCCTCTGGGAAAACGACGGCCAAGGAAACTTCACCAATGTCGCCGAGGCGCGTGGCTTCGCCTATCAGAAGACCGGCAACTACTACCTCGAAACCACGGGCTACGGTGAGGACGACGAGCAGCCTGCCTCCGGATCCTACGTCGGCTCCAACGGCTTCGGCATCGACTGCGCCGACGTCAACAACGACGGCTTCCTCGACGTCGTCGTCTCGGCCATCTCACACCCCGACAGCAACAACCTCTCAACCAAGTGGTCGGACCCCACCGTGCTTTTGATCAATCAAGGGCCCAACGGCAACTTTGGCTTCATCAATCAGTTTCTGGAACGCGGCCTAATTTTCAACGAAGGCGACAGCGACGCGAGCTTTGCCGACTTCGACAATGACGGGCGTCTCGATATCGCATTGTCCCGCAGCAAGAAGTACGAAGGCCATTACAGCAAGAATGAGAACAAGGGTTACTTCGGCTTGTTTCATCAGCTCTACAACGCTTTCGAAAGCGTCGGCCTCATTAGCGGCATCAACGATCCCGATGACACAGTGCTCTGTCGCATGGGAGATGCCCAAAGTCACGCTTGGGCCGACATCGACCTCGACGGTGATCTCGATCTCCTCGCCGGCGGGCGCAACGACGAATGTCCGGGACTCGTCGGTCGCCCCAACTTCCTGTTTGAGAATCTCATCGGTTCGAAGAATCCGTGGGTCGCCTACAAACTCCGCGGCGACGGTGTTCACGTCCCCCGGGACGCTACCGGTGCTCGAGTGGTCCTTACCTTTGACGACGGCGAAGAGATCCTCACCCGCGAGGTGAAGACCAATCAAGGCAACTGGAATCCCTCAGACACCCGCACACTCTACTTCGGACTCGGCGCACGGGACATCTGTGGTGCCAAGGGTGAAGTCACGTGGCCCGACGGCACCCGCGTAAAGCTGAGTGCCGCAGCGCTCAAGCCTCGCAAGATCCACGAGTTGCGTTATTAACCCGACACCCGCGAGCTCCCCACGGCGGTTCGCTCGCGCTGCTCCGGTCGTTCCACAACCGTTCAGCTTTGAGTCGGTATTGCGCTGCCGAGCAAGTGCGGCATCCGCCCATCGGCCGAATGCACAGAAAACGCCATGCCCATACCACCCGGCTTGCACGAGAAACGCACGGTTGACGGCAGAAGCAGCGGTCGTTTGAAGTTGGCCTCGACCCGCAGTGGATAACTGGGCAAGTCGTCGCCTAGGGCCGCGAGGCAACGCGCCAAGGTCCACAACCCGTGGGCGATGGCGCGAGGAAAACCAAAGAGTTTGGCCGTCGGGCCAAAGAGGTGGATGGGATTGTAGTCGCCTGAGACTCGCGCATACTGTCGCCCCATGCTTTTTGGCACCTTCCAGTCTTCCACCCGCGTATCAACGGATAACGGCTCCGTTTGACCGCTACGGCCTCGATTAGGTGGGGTTGTTGATTTGTGCCGCTCGCGCACCAAGATCGTGTTGACGCAGGTCCACACCCGCGTTCCCGCGACGTCGACCGTGGTGGTCAGATCGAGCTCGACGCCACGTTTGACTGGGCGATGACCGTCGACCCAAGAACACAAATCCAAAGACTCCTCTGCCCCAAGCGCTCGAGTGGCTTCGATGGTGCTGCCTATGTGAACCATCCCCAGGGGGGAGAGTGGAAACTGTTGGGTCAACATGAGCTCGACGTTGACACAGGCACCCAACACCATTGGGTAGCTCAACGGCAGCACATCCGTAGCGAAACCACACAACCGACAATACGCGTCGAGCTTGCGGCGCTCCACCACGACACCGCCGAGGTGTACTTCAATGCGCGGCACCTCTCCGTCGGGTGTCAAACCCGCCTTGCGGGTCAGGAGCATGCGGCCATAGGCGCGAGCCAGTGAGGGCACCCTGTCGAGCTCGATTCGAATGGCTGACATTCGTTCTACCCCCCCGTGAGTTGCGTCCTGAGTTGGGCAATCTCGGCATGCTCGTCAGCAAGTGCAGCCTCAGCCTCCTCGATTTCTTCGATGCTCATCTCGCCCGTTTCACGGGCACGGACAAGCTTGGTGTGCCATTTGTCCAAGACCTGTTCCCGACTGTCGAGCTCTTCGAGCTTCCGTGCGACCTCGTCGTACGCAGTCACCGCCAGCGTGCTTGCGGCTGGTACACCTGCAGACGAAGCCCCATCGAGCTTGTGGAATTGCTCCGCCACCCATTGCTGATCTCGATCAATAGATTGCCGCAGAGCATCCAGATCAGCCCGCTCCGCATTTTGGGCGTCCTGGGCCGATTGCAGCGCATTCTCTTTGTCATTGACCTCGATCTGCAACACGGCCAAGCGGTCGAGCTCAGATTGACACAACAGCAGTTTGTCGTCGACTTCACGTTGTTTCGCGTCGAGAGACGCCTGGGACGCATCGATTTGCGTGCGCAGCTCGATCAGCATCTCGCGCTCTGCAACAAGATTCTTCTGCTCCGCTTCAAGTTCTTGCCGAGTCATATCGAGATCGGCAAGATTCTGTCGCAGAGTCTCTTGCTGCAAAATTAGCTCCGTTTCACGGATCTCAAAGGCAGCTTGCATCTCCTCCACGCGGGATCGCGTGGCGACGAAGTTGGTCTCCCGCTCTAGCAACGCCTCAGTCCTCTGCTCGAGGGCCACGGCCATCTCCTCGAGCTCGGCACTCTTCCCTGCCGAAGCGACTTCCCTCTCCGCCAATTGTTTCGCTTGACGCTCGAGATCTGATGCTTGGACCTCTAGCTCAGCCGCGGTCTGCTCGACGCGAGCAACGTTCTCGCTGAGCGCCCTCTCTTTGTCTGCTACCGTGGTAGCGCGTCGGTCGAGTTCTGATTGGACTGCCTCAAGCTCCGCCTCACGAGCGGCAATGGTCATCTCCCTCTCATCGAGACCACTTTGCCTGACGGTCAATTGCTGGTCCAGAGTTTCAACCTCCTGGTGCAAGGCGATCGTAATCCGTTGCTGCTGCTCGAGCTGTTCGGTCTCACTGGCGATTTCGCCCGCTCGGGCCTCTATCTCACTGCCTCGACTCTCCAATTCTCGCATTCCAGCCGCGACGGTCGCCTCACGCTGCGCGAGATCCGCTGTGAGAGCCTCCTCTCGCTCTTGGTGCTCGATCACTCGGTTCGCGTACGCCAGCTCCCGTTCCTCTTGCTGCTTCTGGCGTTCTTCGAGCGCCGACTCTCTGTCGCCGAGCACAAGGTCTCTGGCCTCCAATTCGCCCTGGCGCTGATTCAATGCCAACGTGCGCTCTTCGACCTCCGCTGCTCTTTCGTCGAGGGCCGTCGAAACCTCGCACTCCCGTTTGGCGAGAACTTCCTCTGTTGCACGGATCTTCTCAGCAAGTGCGGCCTCCGTAACGCGCGTATTCTCATCCAAAGCCGACTCGAGCGCACACTCTCTTTTCTTGTGTGCAAGG
>MGST01000327.1:36531-41569 GCA_001798605.1 Deltaproteobacteria bacterium RIFOXYA12_FULL_58_15
CGAGGTCTAACCCTCGGTCCTCGACCTGCTTTTGTAACTCCTCCAATGTGAACGCTCGTTCGCAAAGCTCGACGTCACGGGCGTCGAGTTCCATGTCTAGCTCTTGGGCGTTTTCCTGTCGTTTGGCGAGTTCCGCCTCAACCTTGCGTAGCGCTTCTTCCCTGTCCGTCAGTGCGATCTCGTAGGACTCCTGTCGCTCCCGTTCAGCCTCGAGCTCTCTCTGCTTCTCGTTCTGCAAGGTCGCTGTGGCATCGAGTGCCGCGGTGCGGCTTCCAAGATCCGCTTCCAAGGCCCGCAGGGACTGCTCTTTGTCGGCCTGCTGAGTCGCGATTTGTTGCAGGGAATCCTCGCGGGACTTAAGGTCTCGAGAGCGCCGCTCAAACTTGCCCGCCCGCTTTTGCTCCAGGGCGTCAAGAGCAGCTTGTCGCTCCAATTGGGTTCGTTCTCGCTCGTCGAGTCTTTGTCCCTGCTCTTTTTGCTGATCCGCAACATCGTGGTTCTGTTGATCCCTCGTCTCCAAATCGGCGCGAAGCGCCTCTAACTCCGTGCGCTGAGCGGTGAGGTACTCTTCAACCTCACGGCGCCGCCCTTCGAGCTCATCACGAGCCGCGCTTCGCTGGCTTTCAATCTCCGCAGCCAAAGCCTGACGCGTTACCGCCGACTCTTCTTCCAAAATTTGGCGCTGTGTGGACGCCTGCTCATCCAAAGTTCGTTGGCGCTCTTCGAGTTCGTTCTGCTTGATATCGAGCGCGGCGCCAAGACGGTCGAGCTCTGTTTGTCGTGCCGTCGACTCGGCGAGATGAGCATCCCGTTTGGTCTCGAACTCCTTGAATTGAGTAGCCAGCAGGCAACGCTGGCGATCCAGTTCTTCCCGAATCCCGGCGTTCTCTTTGCTGTGCTTTTGGCGATCACGCGCAAACCGTTCGGTGTCCGCTGTAAATGTCTGGCGCTCATTGTCGAGATCTCGTCGCTGTTGTGCGACGTCTGCTTGCTCTTGTTTCAAGTCTTCTCGCGCTGATTCTAGGGCGCTGCGCGCCTGGTCGCGCTCGTTCCGCAGTCGGATCGCCTCGTCTTCGTATTCTTTGCGCATGCCATCGAGAGCGGCTGCGTGAGCAGACTCGAGTTCAGCCTCGCGCACCCGCACAGCGGCGTTGACCTCAGCCTCGAGTTTTTGCTGCAATTGACGATCGTGCTCCGCCCGCACCTCTTGCAGCTTCCGTTCTTCGAGATGGGCACGGAAGTCAGCAGCATCGCCCCTGAGCTTCTCGAGCTCAGGCGTACTCTTGACACCGATACCATTCGCAATCACGGTGTCCAAATCATCCAAGAGCGCCACCACCTCGTTGCCGGACGCACCGCAGGCAGCCACCATCAGAAAGCGGGCGAACCGCTCGTGCAGCTCAACATTTCGGGGATTGGCCGCAACGCCACGTCCATACAGCTCGTGGGCATCTTGGTGACGGTCGAGCTCGGTATAAAAAACGGCGAGATCCATCACTTTGTCGGCGGACGGACGCGCTCTGTTGCAGATCTTCTCGAGCTCCGGCACCACATGGCCGGTGATGTAATCGAGAAGCCGGGCGAATGACGCCTCTTGGCCATCGGCAAAGTTGATCCGAGCCCCGGACCCCTGGTTCTCGAGAACGTTGCCGCTGATGTCGAGTGGGTCCTTGCCATCATCGAGCATCACCCGGAATGTCAGAGTTTGACCGGCCGACAACGAGCTTGCACTTCGCAAGTACATGCCGCCCAAGGAAAGGTTGGCGAGAAACGAAATGTTACGGCGACCATCGACTTCGTATTCGACGCGGTGAGTGGCCGCGAAACGTTTCGATTGCCGGCGGTTCTTGTAACTCTCTCCCGCTGATGACTGAGTCGGCATGTGTAAACCCCTACAGACTATCGATCTATGACAAGAACGACTTCGGCTCTAGGGCTCTTTCGAAAAAGGCCATATCGCCGACTTGGGCGAAAACATGTTGGGTCGCGGTTCATCCCCAACATCCCCAACATCCCCAACTCAAGTTCTTGCTTCCCGTTTCCTACGGCTGATAGGCTTTAGGCATGGAGATTCTGCTGGCGGAGGCCAAGTCCAAATGGGTGGCAGAGGTAAAGAGGACCCTTATTGCCGAGGGTCATCGCGTGAAAGTCACCCATTCCGGACGCACTGTGGAAGCAGCCATCAAGCAGAACGAGTTCGACCTGGTGGTCATCGGCCAAGGACTCAAACACCGGGAGGCCAGCCAGATTTTCCACATGGCGATGAAATGGGCGGACGACCCCAAACGGTCCTTGCCCCGCCTCCTCTTGGCGGATGACCTTCAACGCAACCATGTGGTTAAACCAACGGTGCGCTGTTTCTTTCTGCCCATGCGCTCCGCGGCAGAGTTGCACGCAATCATCAACGACATTCTCTACTCAGACCAACGGCAACAGAAGCGGGTGTCGCTCAACCGCATGGCCACACTGACCTTCGAAGAGCTTTCGGCTGAGTGTACGGTAAACGACGTGAGCACCTCTGGAATCAGCATCATCGTGCCACGCCGCCGGCTGGACCGTTTGCCGCTAGTGGAGGGGTACTGCTCCTTGGTGGTCTTTCTGGACTCCTGGGCGACGGCGATCGGTACACTTGGCGCTCTGGAGCCCGCTGGCCAATCGTTCTGGATGGACGGATTGATACATTCAGAAAGCCCAGCGCACCGACCCGAACAATCCAACGAGCTCGAAGTACTCCGAGCAACGGGGATCTTCAAACGGATTGTGGTCTACAAGCAATTCCTCAGAAGTCACGTCTTGTTGGGAATTCAATTCATCAATCTCAACGACACACAAACTCGCCAGATCGAAGAACTCATCGCGACCTCTCGGTCATAGCTCGCCGAATTGTTTGCCGCCGACTCGAACACTCTTCTGTTCTTGATCTCAGTTCTTCGATCTCAGTTCTTCAAACTCTGCATTGGGGCCGGAATGCGCCCACCCAACCGAATGAAACCCTCGGCTGAAAAGGGATTGACACGCATGACGATGGCGTCGCCGAGAAGGCCGCCATAGCTCACAACGTCACCTGGGCCGCGACCTGGGACAGGCAACAATCGTGCTGCGGTGGTCTTGTGGTTGGTGACGCCAATGGCCATCTCATCGGCAATAATCGCCGAGAGGGTCTCTGGAGGGGTATCACCTGGAACCGCCACCATATCGAGCCCCACAGAGCAGACGCTGGTCATGGCTTCGAGCTTCTCGATAGTAAGGGCTCCAAGTCGCGTCGCCTCCACCATACCGGCGTCCTCGCTGACGGGGATAAACGCTCCCGACAGCCCACCGACGGATGACGACGCCATGGCGCCACCTTTTTTTACAGCATCGGTGAGCAACATGAGCGCCGCGGTCGACCCTGGGGCACCAACGCGCTCAAGTCCCATGGCTTCGAGGATGTTTGCGACCGAATCGCCCTCTGCGGGAGTCGGTGCCAAGGACAGGTCGACGACACCAAATTCAACGAATGCCCCCATACGCTTGGCAACAACTCGACCGACAACCTCGCCGGCGCGAGTTACCTTGAATGCCATGCGTTTGATCACTTCCGCCACCGATCCAAAATTCACCCCCGATGGTGGCGGACTCGCCATCAGTCGGCGCAGAGCCGAGTTGACGACCCCCGGTCCGCTGATGCCCACGTTGAGAACCGCTTGCCCTTCGCCGACACCGTGCATGGCACCCGCGATAAAGGGATTGTCCTCAACGGCATTGCCAAACACGACAAATCTAGCACAACCAACACCGTCGCGGTCACGTGTGCGGTGAGCGATCGCTAGGATGGTGTGACCCATGGTCCGAACCGCATCCATGTTGATGCCTGCGCGAGTCGTCGCAACGTTCACCGATGCGCACAACCGCTCAGTGCTGCCAATCGCCTCGGGCAACGACTCAATGAGCGCCGCATCGCCGACGGTAATGCCTTTGTGCACCAAAGCAGAGTAGCCGCCAATGTAGTCGATACCGATCTCACGCGCCGCTGTATCCAGCGCACGGGCGACAGCCACCATCCCGTCAACATCGGAGCCCCCAGCGATCATGGCGATGGGTGTCACGGCAACCCTCTTGTTGACGATCGGCACGCCGAGATCAGCCTCAACCTGCTCGGCCACTCGCACGAGGTTACCCCCATAATCGACAATTCGCTGATACACCCGATCGGGCAGACCCGAGTCGGAGCCAGCAATATCGAAGAGCGATATGCCCAATGTGGTCGTACGAATGTCGAGGTTTTCAACCTCAACCATGCGCAAGGTCTCGATGACCTCGTCAAATCCCGTAGGTAATGCTGAGCGTGCCATCAGACGGTGTGCATGCTTGAGAGGATGTCTTCGTGCAAGGCAACCACGTGGATTCCGAGCTCGATCCCAACTTCGCGTAACCTCTCGCGCAGAAGCGAGAACGACGCCCCCTCGCTGCTGATATCGACCACGATAATCATCGTGAAATAGCCGGCCACAACGGTCTGCGAAATATCCAGGATGTCGCCATCGACCTCGCTAATCACCGCCGTCACTCGGGCCACGATACCACTGCGATTCGCCCCCGCCGCTGTCACAACGACGCGCTCAGGTACTTCCCCAGCCCGTTCGTGCGCCGCCTCCATGAGTGCTTGGTCAATGGGGCGCTCTCCGAGCACCGCCGCAACCTCTTGCTCAATGACGCCACCAATCGCCGCAGCATCAGCCCCGCCGATGCGTTTCCGTACCGCCTCGGCAATCTGTGCCGCCAAGCGCGCCTGCATGTCCCGCTGTGAATCCCGCTGTGAATCCATAACAGCGCTCTTACCACCTGCGCGCCGGCGCTGAAAGACCAACGCAACAGAAGCAACAGAAGCAACAGAAAGAACGGAAGCAACAAAAGGAGAAAATACAGGCACACTGCAAAAAGGCACACTGCCCACTTGAATACCGCCAATCCACACTATAAAGGTATGCGCCTCAGTCGGGGCGTAGCTCAGTCTGGTAGAGCACTAGCTTTGGGAGCTAGGGGCCGCGAGTTCAAG